>DAINCW010000108.1:0-9050 GCA_036732205.1 Solirubrobacteraceae bacterium
CAGCTTCACCGTGTACGAGCCGGCGTCGGGATACGTGTGGCTGAACGTCGGCTGGGTGCCGTCGACGGTGCCGTCGTTGCCGGCGTCCCAGGAGTACGTGGCGATCGGACCGCCGTCGTCGCGCGACGCGGTGCCGTCGAAGGTGACCTGGTCGCCCGGGGCCGGCGCCGTCGGGCTCAGGGCGACCGAGGCCGTCGGCGGCACGTCGCCGAGGTCCGTGATGCACGCGGCCACCGGGCACAGGAACACCGAGTTGAAGACGTTCCAGTGCGTGGCCAGGTAGGACCCGCGCGCGGGGTTCGCGCTGAAGTAGTCGTCCTGGTGGCAGTCGTACGGCTGCGGGATGCCGTTGGGGCAGTCGTCGTAGGTGACCATGTTCGACGGCTGGCCGCTCGTGCCGCCGTCGGCGTAACACATGACGTCGTAGTTCTCGAAGCAGTGCCCGGCGAGCGTCGAGTGCGGCGCCGAGTCCTGCACGGCGCCGAGGTTGTGGCTCAGCTCGTGCTCGGCCGTGCGACCGTGGCTGAGGCCAAACGTCGCGCCGCCGTTGCCGAGCACGAAGCCGAACAGGCCGCCGGTGTTCGACGCGTTGGCGGCCCCGGGCTGGTCGTCGTCGTACAGCGACGCGACGCCGGTGATGCCGTCGTTGGCGTACAGCCCGTCGGCGTAGACGAGGAAGTCGTGCGTGCCGGCGATGCTGGAGAGCTGCGGGTGCAGGTCCGAGCGCATGGCGGTGATGCGGCTGCTGAAGCTCATCGCCTGGTACGTGGCGCGCGTGCGCGGCAGCGTGAGGCTGACGACGTCGACGAAGCGCGCGCCGCAGGCGGTGCCCATGTCGAAGCGGACCGACTTGAGATTGCCCGACGTCGAGAGGATCGAGCCGAAGATCGTCGCGACGTCGCCCTGGATGAGGTCGGCGTACTGCGCGAAGTGGTCGGGCTGGTCCGCGGCGTGGGCGTAGACGAGCTTGATCGAGGGGCCGGCGCCGCCGGCGGCGTGCGCCGTGTCGTCGGTCGCCGTCTCGATGCCGCACCACGTCAACGACGGCGCGAGCGGCGTGATCGAGGCGCTGTCGGCGGCCACCCGCGCCAGCGCGGCGCGGCGGACGGCCGCGCGGAACTCGACGTCGGCGCCCGGCGGGATCGGGTCGCCGTGGAACTCCTCCTGCACGGGCTGGCCGCCGACGTGCGCCGTGATGCTGCCGCCCGGGACCTCGCTCAGCGCAGAGTCGTGTGCCCACGCGGCGGCGGGCAGGACCAGGCAGAGCAGCAGGGCGACGAGAGCGCGGTTGCGCATGCACCTTCCTTATCGGCATCCGTGCGAGGTGCTTCAAGCAGGTTACGCCCCGGCGAGCGCGTCGATCACAGCACGGGCGCCGTCGAGCCCCCGATGCGCGGGCGGCCACAGCAGCGGCCGCTCGTAGACGCCCTCCCAGCGCTCGGTCCACTGGGCGCGGACCTCGTCCGGCGTCCCCGCGATGGCGATCGTCTCGACCATCTCCGGCGTCACCGCACCGGCCATCCCGGCCCAGTCGCCGGCCTTCCACGCGGCGCGGATGGCCTCGACCTCGTCCATGAAGCCGTGGAGCTGGTGGATCGCCTGGTACGTCTTGACGGTCGAGTTGAACGCGATCAGCGCCGCCGCGTCCCGGCGCGCCGCGTCGCCGTCGGCGCTGACGGCACAGTTGATGTAGCCCGCGATCGGCACGGCCCGGTCGCGGCCGGCGAGCTCGGCCCCGCGCTGGAGCGCCGGGCGCACCACCTCGCGCACGTACTCGGGGGTGAACAGCGGGTGGCCCACGAGCCCGTCGGCCACGGTCCCGGCGGCCTGCACCATGCGGGCGTTCACGCCGGCCATGTAGACGGGGATGTCGGTGCGCAGGGGCGGCGCCACCGGCACCGTCGGCCGGACGTGCAACCGGTAGAAGCGCCCGTCGTGCTCGATCGGGCCCTCGTGCAGGTGCCACAGGCGGCGCAGCAGCGGCACGAGCTCCTCCATCCGGCTCGCCGGGTGCTCGCCGTCGAGGCCGTGCCAGTCGCGCTGCATGCGCTGCGTGCCGGTGCCCAGGCCGAGCAGCAGCCGGCCGCCCGAGAGCGAGTCGAGGTCGCGCGCCTCGGCGGCCAGCACCAGCGGGGTGCGGCCGAAGGCGTAGGCGATGGCGGTGCCGAGCTCGATCCGCTCGGTGGCCATCGCCATCGCCGCCAGCGAGATGGTGGCCGAGCGGTCGTAGAACTCCGTGGTCCACACCGACTCGAAGCCCGCGTCCTCGCACAGCCGCGCGGCGGCGACGAGGTCGTCGACCGACGAGGAGGTGAAGACCATCGAGACGGGCACGCCGGCCCAGCGTACGCGCAGCGGGCGGGCTAGTGGTGCCGGCGCTTGCGCTTGGGTGGGACCTTCAGCGACGCGGTCACCGTGAACGAAGCAGCGTCGACCGTGGTCGACCCGTTCGGGAGCGCCATGCGTGCGAGGACGGCGGAAGGCGTCGCGCAGGTCTTCCACGGGATCGTCGTCGTTGCGACGTTGCCGGTGATCGGCAGCGCGACGGCCTTCGCCGAGCCCTTGGCGAGCACCGGCTGGGTCGGGACGCCGTCGGGCAATCCCACCCGCACCGTGAGCTTGGCCGCGCGACAGCCCCGCTCGCTCTCCGGCGGCGCGAAGAGGAGATAGGTCGCGCCCAGGTGGTCCGCGGTGACCGGCGGGACGGCGACCGGGCCGCTGCGCCTGCCGGTCGTGACGACGAACTGGCTGCGCGCCGGCGCCCCCCTGAGGTTCTCGCGCGTGAAGTCTCCGGTCAGATAGGCGCGCACGAACCCGAGGTACGCGTCGGAGGCGTCAGAGCCGTGGGCGCTCAGCGTGGCGTCGAGCACCGCTCCCAGCGGCGCGTTCGTCCCGAGCGCGCGATCGGCCTCGAAGAGCTCCCGGATGACGCCCGGGCCGAAACGCTCGCTGAGGTACTCGTAGAACGGCCAGCGCTCGTACTTGAGCTCGCCGCACGGCGCCGGAAGGTCGCAGTCCAGCGACGCGTTGAGGTTCGGTCCCTCGCGGGCGCTGTTGGGCGGTGGGACGAACATCTGCTGCGCGCCCCAGGTCGCGGTCGCCTCGGCCAGCGGCGACCGGGCCAGGTTGTCGAGGGTGAACTGGAAGACGTGGAAGACCTCGTGGAAGTAGACGAGGTAGTCCGCAACCGAGGCAGGCCCGATGGAGATCCACGCGCCCGTCTGCGGGTCGGTGGTGTCGGGACGCGTCGTTCCGCCCTCGCCGGCGCCCGTGTCGAAGACGTAGACGTCGATCAGGCCGTCCGCGTCGGGCAGCGGCGACGGAAAGCCGAGGCCGACGAACGTCGCGTACGCGTGCTCGAGGTCGCCCAAGCCGCGCTGCGCCTGGCTCGCGGATACGTCAGCCCCGAAATGCACGACGAAGTGCTCCCCGGCCACGGTCTGGTCGAGGCCGCCAGGGACGTCTCGGAAATAGACGGCCGCGTGAGCGGTGGAGACGAGCATGAGCGCGCCGAGCAGCGCGATGCAGAGCGCGATCCGGACCCGGGGCACCGCAGCACCTTTGCACACGCGGCCGCTGGAAGTAGGAAGTCCTACTGTCTACTCTCCCGTTCGCCGCCCACCGACCAGGAGAACCCATGGCCGCCACTGACACGGTCCTCAAGCCCGACTTCGGCGCGAAGCGCAAGCACTTCATCTTCACCGACGAGCACGAGCAGCTCCGCGAGTCGATCGCCAACTTCGCCAAGAAGGAGCTCTCTCCCCACGCCGAGGAGTGGGAGGAGACGACCTTCCCCAACTGGGTGTTCAACCGCATGGGCGAGCTCGGCTTCCTCGGGCTCGACAAGCCGGAGGCCTACGGCGGCCAGGGCGGCGACTACTACAGCTCGCTGGTCCTCGCCGAGGAGATCGGCTGGGCGCGCAGCGGCGGCCTCGCGATGGGCATCGCGGTCCACACCGACATGGCGATGCCGCCGATCCTCGCGTTCGGCACCGAGGAGCAGAAGCAGGAGTGGGTCGTCCCGGCGATCAAGGGCGAGAAGATCCTCTGCCTCGGCATCACCGAGCCCGACGCAGGCTCCGACGTCGCGGGCATCAAGACCCGCGCGGTCCGCGACAACGGCGAGTACGTCATCAACGGGTCCAAGACGTACATCACCAACGGCCACCGCGCCGACGCGATCGTGCTGGTCACCAAGACCGACCCCGACGCGGGCTACGACGGCTTCACGCTGTTCCTCGTGCCAATGGACCTGCCCGGGGTCATTCGGGAAAAGAAGCTCGAGAAGCTCGGCATGCACGCGAGCGACACCGCGCTGCTGGCCTTCTCCGACGTCCGCGTTCCGGAGTCCGCGGTGCTCGGGCAGGTCGGCAAGGGCTTCTACCACATCATGTGGGAGCTCCAGGGCGAGCGGCTGATCGGCGCGGCCGGATGCGTCGCGGGAGCCCAGCGCTGCTTTGAGATGACGCTGAAGTACGCGACCGAGCGCACCGCGTTCGGCAGGCAGATCGGCAAGTTCCAGGTGATCCGCCACAAGTTCGCCGAGATGGCGACGAAGATCGAGACGGCGCGCCAGCTCGTCTACGTGACGGCGTGGCGCTTCCAGAACGGCGAGTACCCCGTGCGCGAGATCTCGATGGCCAAGCTGCACGCGTCGCGCATCGCGGTCGAGGTCGCCGATGAGTGCATCCAGATCCACGGCGGCGCCGGCTACATGAAGGAGTACCAGGTGGAGCGGGTCTGGCGGGACATGCGCCTCAACCGCATCGGCGCGGGCACCGACGAGATCATGCTCGACGTCATCGGGCGGTCCTACGGGCTCTAGGCATAGGCTCGGCCCATGGCCGACTACACGCTGATCCGCTTTGACGAGGCCGAGGACGTCCTCGGCGACTACCCCGGCGAGATGCGCTTCCTCGCCGGTCCGCTCGGCACGGAGCAGGTCGCGGTGACGTTCCGCCGCATGCCCGCGCAAACCGGGAGCAAGGGTGCCTACGGGCATCGCCACCGCGAGCAGGAGGAGGTCTACGTCGTCGTCTCGGGCACGCTGCAGTTCAAGCTCGAGGAGGACGTCATCGACGTCGAGGCGGGGAGCGCCCTCCGCGTGCCGGGCCCGATGGCGCGGGGCATCTGGAACGAGGGCCCCGACGACGCCGAGCTCGTCATCGTCTCCACCCGCATCGACGGCAACGACGGCGAGAAGGTCGAGGACTTCTGGCCGGCGTGAGTGACGTGGCCGAACAGCGGAGGGGTCACCGCACTCCTGGAGCGGAGCTGTGAGGCCTGGAGCGGCCGCAAAGCGGCCGCGGTCAATCGCCGACGGGGTCTGGCTGCTGCGCGGCTGGGACCCGCCGGTCATGAACGTCTACCTCCTCTCCGACGAGGGCGGCGTGGCGCTCTTCGACGCGGGCATCCGCGCGATGGCCGATGACGTCGTCGCGGCGGCCGCGCCGCTCGGCGGGATCACCCGCGTCGTGCTCGGCCATGCGCACAGCGACCACCGCGGCACGGCGCCGTCGCTCGGCGTGCCCGTGTACTGCCACCCCGACGAGGTCGCCGACGCGCAGGGCGACGGCGGCGCGAGCTACGCCGACTGGGACAGGGTCGACCCGGCGCTGCGCGACTTCATGCGCTCCGCGGCGGCGGATTGGGATGGAGGCCCCGTGGAGATCGCGGGCACCGTGTCAGAGGGCGACGACGTGTGCGGCTTCGAGGTCGTGGACATGCCCGGCCACGCGCCGGGGCAGATCGCGCTGTGGCGCGAGCGCGACCGGCTGGCGCTCGTCACCGACGTGATCTACGCGATGGACGTTCGCACGGCCCGGCCCGGCCCGCCCCGGCTGCCCGACGAGGCCTTCAACTGGGACACGGAGAAGGCCCGTGCGAGCATGAGGCGGCTCGCCGGGCTGGAAGCGGCGAGCATCTGGCCAGGACACCTGGGGCCGGTGACCGGTGACGACCTCAACCGCGCGCTGCGCGAGGAGTGAGACGACGACATGCGTGACGACTACGACTTCATCGTGGTGGGCGCCGGCTCGGCCGGCTGCGTGCTCGCCAACCGCCTGAGCCAGGACCCCGCCAACCGCGTGCTGCTCGTCGAGGCCGGCGGGTCGGACCGCAACATCAACGTCCGGATCCCGGTCGGCTTCGCCAAGCAGTTCAAGACGAACCTGGACTGGGGCTACATGGCGGAGCCCGACGACAACCTGATCGGGCGGTCGATGTTCCTGCCGCGCGGGCGCTGCCTGGGCGGGTCGAGCTCGATGAACGCGATGATCTACATCCGCGGCCAGCGCGAGGACTTCGAGGGCTGGGTCGACGCGGGCGCCGACGGCTGGGGCTACGACGACGTCCTGCCCGCGTTCAAGCGCCACGAGGGCAACGAGCGGCTGGGCGACCCCCTGCACGGACGCAACGGCGAGCTGAACGTCGCGGACCCGGTGTGGAAGTCCGACCTCGGCCAGCGCTTCATCCGCAGCGCGGAGGCGCTCGGCGTCCCGCGCACCGACGACTTCAACGGCGAGCGCCAGGACGGCGCGGGCGACGTCCAGGTCACGCAGAAGCGCGGCCGGCGCTGGAGCGCGGCCGACGCGTTCCTGCACCCGATCCGCAAGCGGCGCGACAACCTGACCGTGCTGACCAACGCGCACGCTCTGCGCGTCATCCTCGAGGGCGAGCGCGCGACCGGCGTGGAGCTCGAGCACAAGGGGACGACCTTCACCGCCCGGGCGCGGCGCGAGGTGATCGTCTCGGCGGGCGCCTACAACACGCCGGCGCTGCTGATGCTCTCGGGCATCGGGCCCGCCGACCACCTGCGCGAGGTCGGCGTGCAGACGCGCGTCGACTCCCCGCACGTCGGCGAGCACCTCATGGACCATCCGCTGCTGACGCTGACGTGGCAGTCGACCGAGCCGGGCGGCCTCGAGGATGCGACCCATCCCAAGTACCTGCTCGAGTACATCGCGCGCCGCGGGCGCGGGAAGCTCAGCTCCAACGTCGCCGAGACCGGGGCGTTCGTGCGGATGCTCGACGGCGCGACGAGCCCCGACCTGCAGATCCTGTTCTCGTCGGCCTACTTCGTCGACAACGGCTTCCGCTCTCACCCGGGCCCGTGCATGACCGTCGGCCTCTCGCTCATCCATCCCAAGAGCCAGGGCAGCGTGCGGCTGCGCTCAGCCGACCCGCACGACACGCCGGCGATCCACCTCAACTTCCTCGACGATCCGCAGGACCTCGAGATCCTGCTGCGGGGCGTGCGCTACGCGTACGAGCTCACGCAGACGCAGCCGCTCGCCGATCGCACCGGGGTCTCGATCGATCCTGGCCCGGGCGTGACCAGCGACGAGCACATCGAGGCGTGGATCCGCGGCGAGGTGCAGCACACCTACCACGCGTCGTGCACGGCGCGGATGGGCCGGGAGGGCGACTCGGTCCTCGACCCGCAGCTGCGCGTCCGCGGCGTCGAGGGTCTTCGCGTCGCCGATGCCTCGGCCATGCCGCGCGTGACGTCCGGCAACACGAACGCGCCGACGATCATGATCGGCGAGCGAGCCGCGCAGTTCATCCTCGAGGGCGAGACGCCCGCGCGCGCGGCTGAGCCCGCGCCCGCCGAGGCGGAGGCCGGGGCCGCGGCGTGAGCGCCGCCGGGCCGTTCACCGACGAGCACAACGACCTGCGCCAGTCGATCCGGCGCTTCATCGAGCGCGAGCTCGCGCCGCACGCGGCGGAGTGGGAGGAGGCCCACTGGTTCCCCAACGAGGTCTTCACGAAGATGGCCTCGCACGGGTTCCTTGGCCTGAAGTACCCGGTTCAGTACGGCGGCCAGGGCGGCGACTACCTCCACGACGCGGTGCTCGCCGAGGAGCTGTCAGGCATCGGCTCGGGCGGGACCGCCGCGGGGATCGGCGCGCACGTCGGGATCGCCACGCCGCCCGTCTGGAAGTTCGGCACCGAGGACCAGAAGCAGCGCTACCTCGTGCCGGCGATCAGGGGCGAGAAGATCGCGGCGCTGGGCATCACCGAGCCCGACGCCGGCTCGGACGTCGCCGGCATCAAGACCATGGCCAAGCGCGTCGAGGGCGGCTGGGTAGTCAACGGCTCGAAGATGTTCATCACCAACGGCGTGCGCGCGCACTTCGTGGTCACCGCGGTCAAGACGACGAGCGGGGGCGGCCACCACGGCATGTCGTTCCTGCTGGTCGACACCGACCAGGATGGCTATGAGGCGTCGCCGATCGAGAAGCTCGGCTGGCACGCGTCGGACACGGCGCTGATCTCGCTCTCGGACGTGTTCGTGCCCGAGGAGAACCTGCTGGGCGGCGAGAACGAGGGCTTCAAGCTGATCATGGCCAACTTCCAGTGGGAGCGGCTGCTGATGGCGCTGGGGTCCGTCGCGGGGATGCAGCGCGCCTTCGATCGCACCGTGGAGTACGCGAAGGAGCGCCAGGCGTTCGGCCGCCCGCTCACGGGCTTCCAGGCGCTGCGCCACAAGTTCGCGGACATGGCGTCGACGATCCACGCGGGCCGCTGCGTGACCTACGACGCGCTGGAGCGCTTCTACCACGGCGAGGACGTCGTCCAGGAGGTCACGATGGCCAAGCTGCTGACGCAGCGCGCGTGCTTCGACGTCATGGACACCTGCCTGCAGATCCACGGCGGCGCGGGCTACATGGTCGAGTACGGCATCGAGCGCGCCGCGCGCGACGCCCGCCTCGGCCCCATCGGCGGCGGCACCGACGAGATCATGCGCGAGATCCTCGCGAAGTCGATGGGGCTGTAGGCGGCGGTCAGCGCCGCCGCCGCGCCACGAACGTCGTCGCGACGTAGGGGTTCATCCCGCGGCGCGCGAGCTGGCCCGGACGGCCCATCGACACCGGCAGGACGTAGCGGTCGTCGACCACGATCCAGAACGCGCTCCCGGCCCGCTTGCCGCCGAACCACCTGGGCGGGCGGTTCGCCCGCCGTCCGCCGGCGGCGACGAGCCGCCGCAGGGCCGCCGTGGCGTCGCCGTCGCCCGGCGCGTACGGCCCACGCTCCACGAAGCGCTGGAC
>DAINCW010000109.1:0-9006 GCA_036732205.1 Solirubrobacteraceae bacterium
GCGCCTCGCTGGTGGGTGCGGTCGCCGCGATCCTCGTGCCGCCGCTGTCGGTCGGAACGCTCGGCTTCCTCGCCTGGCTGCTGGCCGGCGGAAAGCGCCGCGAGGGCGAGCGCTTCGCCGGTCTGAGAATCCTGCGCTAGTGGCGAAGAAGCTGGTTCTGGCGGTCGTCGACGGGCTCAAGCCCGCGATGCTCGAGCGGGCGATCGAGCAGGATCGCGCACCGACGCTGAAGGCGATCATCGAGCGGGGCGCCTACGTGCCCGACTGCGCCGCTGCGTTCCCGTCGGTGACGCCGACCTGCGCGGCGACCATCGCGACCGGCACCGGCCCCGACCAGCACCACATCCCGTCGATGAATTGGTACTCACGGACGGAGTGCCGCTACGTCGAGTACGGGTCGAGCTTCAGCGCCGCGCGGCGCTTCGGGATCACCCGCCAGCTCACCGACACCGTCTACAACATGAACGGCGCTCACCTCTCGCGAAACGTCCGCACGGTCTTCGAGACGCTCGACGACGCGGGCCTGCGCACCGCCGGGACGACATACCTCATCTACCGCGGGCGCCATCGCCACGAGCTGGCCCGCGACACCGTGCTCGTGCGCGCCGCGGGGGCGCTGTTCCGCCACCCGATCCTCGGCCCCAAGGAGCTGTTCTACGCGGACATCTTCGCCAGCCGCAAGACGCCGTGCCGCTCGCAGCTGGGGATGCCCGGCCAGCGCGACCAGCACTCCGGCTGCGTCGGCGCGTACCTCGTCGAGCACGACCTCTTCGACTTCCTGCTGCTCTCGCTGCCCGACAACGACGCGCACTCGCATCGCTTCGGCCCGCACGCGCAGATCGAGTCGATCGAGGTGGCCGACCGCCAGCTGGCGCGGGTCGCCGACGCGGGCGGGGGCCTTGACGCCTTCCTGTCCGATCACGCGATCATCGTCGCCGCCGACCACTCGCACGCGTCGGTCGAGACCGAGATCCGCCTGGCCGACCACTTCGAGGACTTCGCCGTGCTCGAGCCCAGCCGCGCCGGCGACGAGGAGGCGGAGGTCGCCCTGTGCCCCGCGCAGCGCTCGGCGATGGTCTACGCCCTGGTTGAGGAGGGCCGCGACGCGCTCGTCCCGCGGATCGTGGCCACCGCGCGCGCCGTGGAGGGCGTCGACGTGGTGCTGTGGAACGCCGGCGAGGAGGGCGCGATCGCGCGCGGCGATGCGGAGCTGCGCTTCACCCCGGGCGGCGAGGTCGGCGATGCGCGCGGCGGCACGTGGAGCGTCGAGGGCGACCTCGCGGCGCTCGACGCCACGATCGCGGACGGGCGCCTGGTCGCGCCCTCCTACCCCGACGCCCTGGCGCGAGCGTGGTCGGCCCTGACCTGCCCGACGGCCGGCGACGTGCTGCTCTCGGCGGCGCCCGGCTACGAGTTCGTCGATTGGGGCGGCCAGGCGCACGTCGGCGGTGGCAGCCACGGCTCGCTGCACCGCAGCGACTCGCTCGGCGTGCTCGCGTGGTGCGGCACGGGCCCCGCGGCGAGCGAGCGGGAGCAGTGGTCGCTGCGCGACATCGCCCCGATGGTCACCGGGCACTTCGGAGCGGCGTGAGACGCGCGCTGGTGGTCGCGCTGGTCGCGCTCGGGGCCGCGGCGCCCGCGGCGAGCGCCGCCGGCACCGCCGGGGTGTCCGGCCCGGCGAGCGCGCCGGCGCAGTCGGGCGCGGAGACCGCGCCGACGGATCCCAACGGCCTCGCGCAACCGCGCAGCCTCGACTCCACCCCGCTGCTGCACCGCCAGACCGGGCGGCGCGTGCTGCGCACCGCGTCCGCGCTGCCGAAGATCGCCGAGACGGTTCGCCACCACTCGCCGACGCACTCCACGGTCTTCCTCAAGGGCCCCGCCCGCTGGCAGGTGTCGTTCTACGACCACAAGGGGCGCGAGATCGGCCAGGTGCTGATCGACGACGCCACCGGCGCCGTGCTCGAGCAGTGGACCGGCTACCAGGTCGCGTGGAGCATGGCCCGCGGCTATCCGGGCGCATTCGGGCGCAAGATCAACGCGCTGTACATCTGGCTGCCGCTGCTCGCGCTGTTCGTCGCGCCCTTCGTGGACTGGCGCCGGCCGCTGCGCATCCGCCATCTCGACCTCCTGGCGATCTGCTCGCTGTCGGTCTCGCTGGCGTTCTTCAACAACGCGAACATCGGCACGTCGGTCCCGCTCGCCTATCCGCCGCTGCTCTACCTGCTCGGACGGCTGCTGTGGATCGCGCTGCGCCGGCGCGACGAGACCGAGCCGCGGGAGCCCATGCGCCTGCTTGTGCCGGTGTCGTGGCTCGCGGTCGCGTGCGTGTTCCTCATGGGCTTTCGCGTGGGGCTCAACGTCACCGACTCCAACGTGATCGACGTCGGCTACGCGGGCGTGATCGGCGCCGACCGCATCGAGCACGACAGGGCGATCTACGGCACCTTCCCGGTCGACAACCAGCACGGTGACACGTACGGG
Source organism: Solirubrobacteraceae bacterium (assembly GCA_036732205.1). GTDB lineage: Bacteria > Actinomycetota > Thermoleophilia > Solirubrobacterales > Solirubrobacteraceae > VAWY01. The sequence continues at coordinate 2,485 of DAINCW010000109.1, forward strand.
CCGGTGAACTATGAGCTGTACGTGCCGTTCGAGGCGGCCATGCCGTGGCATGGGGTGTGGGACGACCTGCCCGCCGCGCACGGGGCGGCGGTCTTCTTCGACCTGCTGTGCGCGCTCCTGCTGTTCCTGGTCGGCCGCAGGGTGCGCGGCCCCACGCTCGGCGTGATGCTCGCGTACGCGTGGGCGGCCTGTCCGTTCACGCTGTACGCGCTGAACAGCAACGCAAACGACAGCCTGGTGGGCGCGATGCTCCTGGCCGCCCTGTACTTCGCGACGCGCCCCGCGACGCGTGGCGCCTTCGTGGCCCTGGCCGCGCTGGCGAAGTTCGCGCCGGCCGGTGTCGCGCCGGTGTTCGCGACGCACGGCGCCGAGGACCGGGGCGTCGTGCGCACCGCGCTGCGTTTCACGCTCGGCTTCGCGGTCACCGCGGCCGTGGTGATGCTCCCGGTCTGGACCCACGGGCACCTGAGCGTCTTCTGGGACCGCACGGTGGACTACCAGGCCACGCGCGGATCGCCGTTCTCGGTCTGGGGCCTGCACGACTCGCTTGCGCCTGTCCAGCACGTCGTCCAGGCCGGCGGGGCACTGTTCGCCGTGGCGGCCGCGTTCATCCCGCGCCGCCGGGACGTCATCGGGCTGGCCGCGATGACCGGTGCGGTGCTGATCGCCCTCGAGCTGGGCGTGACCCACTGGTTCTACCTCTACGTCCCCTGGTTTCTGCCGTTCGTGCTCGTCGCGGTGCTGGGCCGTGAGGTGGCGACCGAGCCGGCCGTGGCGCAGTGATCGCGCCGATGGCGGCGCTGTGCGCCGTCTACGCGCTGGCGACGACCATCGGGCCGACCGCGAGCACGAAGTTCAACGACCTCTACGTCTACTCCGTCTACGCGCACGCGCTGCGCGACGGCCTGGTGCCGTATCGCGACTTCCCGTTCGAGTACCCGCCGCTCGCGCTCGCGCCGATCGGCATCGCCGGCGGCTCCGCGCTGACCCTGGCGCTGCTCATGCTCGCCGCGCTGCTCGTTGCGCAGTGGTGCGCTGCCGCGATCGCCGGCCCGTCCGCGGCGTGGCTCGTCGCGGCGTCGCCCCTGCTCACCGGCGCCCTGGTGCGCACCCACTTCGATGCGCTGCCGGCCGCGATCGTCGCGGGCGCCCTGCTGGCGTTCGTGCGCGACCGGCCGCGGTGGGGCTTCGCGCTGCTGGCCGTGGGGGCGATGACGAAGCTCTACCCGGTGTTGATCGTGCCTGTCGCGGCCGCCTGGCTGGTCTCACGGGGACGGAGACGAGATGCGGCCCAGGGCGTGGCGATCGCCGCGGCGATCTGCGCCATCGTCCTGCTCCCGTTCGCCGGCCAGGGGCTTGTGGACACCGTGCGCTTCCACCTCGACCGCCCGGTGCAGATCGAGTCGGCGCCGGCGATGGTCAGCATGGCGCTCGGCGGCGTGCAAGTCACCGGGGATCCCGTCATCCACGACCGCTTCAAGTCCAACGGCGTCACCGGCGGCCACACGTACGCGGTCGAGCTGCTGTTCGTGACCCTGCTTGCCCTGGCGCTCGTGGGCACTGTCGTGCTCGCCGCTCGCGGCGCCGACCTCATCGGGTGCTCGCTGCTGGCCGTGCTGGCGTTCGTGTGCCTGGGAAAGGTGCTGTCGCCCCAGTACATGGTCTGGCTCGTGCCGCTTGCGGCGCTCGCGTGGTGCCGGGGCTACCGCGTGGCAGCGGCGCTCACCGCCGCCGGGATCGCGGCGACCCAGCTCGAGTTCCCCGACCGCTACTTCGACCTGGTGTACCGCGACACGACCGCGATCACGTTCGTGGTCGTGCGCGACGCCCTGCTGCTCGCCGCCGCGGTCACGCTGGCAGCAGCACTTGCTCGATCGCGTCGGCCCGGCGCGGCTGCGAGCAGCGAACCACGACCGCGTTGAGCCACGGATCCTCCTCGGAGGTCTCGAAGCGGACGGGCAGCTGGGTCAACAGCGACTGGATCGCCTGCTCGCGCCTGACGCCGAGCACGCCGCCGCGCGGGCCCGTCATGCCGACGTCGGTGATGTAGGCGGTTCCGCCGGGCAGCACGCGCGCGTCGGCGGTGGGGACGTGGGTGTGCGTGCCCACGACGGCGGTCACGCGGCCGTCGAGGTGCCAGCCCAGCGCGACCTTCTCGCTGGTCGCCTCGGCGTGGACGTCGACCAGGATGTGGTCCACGCCCTGGCGCTCGAACTCGGTGACCGCCGCGTCGGCCTCGGAGAGCAGGGGGCGCGCCGCCTGGAGGAAGACGTTGCCCGAGAGGTTGACGACGCCGAGCCGCAGCCCATCGCTCTCCACGACGACCGTGCCCTTCCCCGGGTGAGCGCGGTTGTAGTTGGCCGGCCGGATCAGGCGGGGCTCGCGGTCGAGGTAGGGCAGGATCTCGCGGTGCTTGTAGGCGTGGTTGCCGAGGGTGATCGCATGCACGCCCCAGCTCAGGAGCTCGTCGGCGATCTTCGGCGTGATGCCCAGGCCGCCCGCCGCGTTCTCGCCGTTGACCACGATGAAGGTCGGCCGGTGACGCTCGACGAGCGCCGGCAGGAGCCGCTTGAGCGCGTGGCGGCCCGGGGAGCCCACCACGTCGCCGCAGAAGAGGATCGTTGCCGCGTCGCCCATGGTCGGTACTTTGCCTCAAGGCCCATGTCGAGCGAGCACGACAACGACCACGACGTCTTCGACGATGCGCCGATGCCTCCGGCGGCGGGGCCCGTCGTCGTGCCGCGCTGGGTGCAGCTCGTCGCGCTGCCGCTGGCCGTCGTCGCGCTGTTCGTCCTCGCCCGGGCGGCGGGCACCGTGCTGCTCGTCTTCGCCGTGGCCGGCGTCGTGGCCCTGATCCTCAACCCGTTCGTGGTGTTCCTCCAGCGGCGGCTGCGCTTCCCGCGCGGCCTCGCCGTCGCGGCGGTCTACGTGGGCCTGGTGGGCGCCGTCATCGGCACCGGGTTCCTGCTCGCCAACCCGGTGGCCAACCAGGCCGACGCGGTCAAGCGCGACATCCCCAACATCGTCGACGCCGCGAACCAGCGCCTGAACGACGCCCAGGACTTCTTCGATCACAACGGGATCAACGTCAAGGTCAAGAAGCAGGGGGAGACCGCGGTCCAGACGCTCTCGGACAAGCTCACGAGCGCGTCCGGTGACATCGCGTCGACCGCCACGGACCTGCTGCGCGGCCTGCTGAGGGGGGCCCTCGGGCTGATCCTGGTAATCGTGATCTCGATCTACATGCTCATCTACGGCGAGCGGATCGGCGAGCTGGTCCGGCGCGCGATGCCACCCGGCGACGGGACCCCCGACGACGACTACCCGATCGGTGTGCAGAAGGCGGTGTCCGGCTACGTGCGCGCCCAGCTGCTGTTCAGCGTCGCCATGGGCACGGGCGCGGGGCTCGGCATGTGGATCTATGGCGTCCTCGGGATCTTCGAGCCGGGCCGCCACTACGCGCTCGCCTTCGGGATCTTCTTCGGGCTGATGGAGCTCGTGCCGTTCATCGGGCCGGCCCTCGGCGCGCTGCCGCCCCTCATCGTCGCGCTGTTCGGCGACCCGCTGACGGCGGTCTGGGTCGGGCTCTTCTTCCTCGCGCTCCAGCAGGTCGAGGGCCACGTCGTCGCGCCGCAGATCTTCGGCCACGCGCTGCGGATCAACCCGCTGCTGGTGATCTTCGCCCTGCTGTTCGGCGGGCAGGTCTACGGCTTCTTGGGCGCCCTGATCGCATTGCCCATCGCCGCGGTCCTGCGCGAGACGACCATCTACCTCCGCCGCCATCTCGTGCTCGAGCCCTGGGGGGCGGGGGGCGGGCTGGTCCTGGCCGGGCGGCCCCCACCGCCGAGTGCCACATGCCCCGAGTGCGAGCGGCCCGTCGCCGACGCCGACGCGTACTGCCCGTCGTGCGGGGCGTCGCTGGGCGCCCGCGCGCTGCCGCGCGGGTAGCCTGCGCCGCGTGCCGACCGGGACCGAGGCGACCGCCGCCACCCTCGCTGCGCGGGGCGTGACGAAGCGCTTCGGCGAGCGCGTCGCCCTGCGCGACGTGTCGTTCGAGGTCGCCCCGGGCGAGCTGCTCGCGGTCATCGGCCCCAACGGCGCGGGCAAGACCACGCTGCTGTCCATCGTCGCGGGCCTGCTGCAAGCCGACGCGGGGGAGCTGACCCGGCCGCAGCGCGACATCGGCTGGGTGCCGCAGCAGCCCGCGGTGTACTCGAAGCTCTCGGTGCGCGAGAACCTGCTGCTGTTCGCGCGGCTGGAGAAGGTCGCCGATCCGCGGGCGGTCGTCGCGCGCATGCTCGACCAGACCGGCCTGGGCGACCGGGCCGACGAGGAGCTCGGCCGGCTGTCCGGAGGCAACAAGCAGCGCGTGAACATCGCGGTCGGCCTCGTCGCCGACCCGCCCATCCTGCTGCTCGACGAGCCCTCGTCGTCGCTGGACCCGCGCCAGCGCCAACGGCTGTGGGAGTTCGTCGACGCGCTCGCGCGCGACAACGGGACCATCGTGGTGTTCACCACGCACAACGTCGCGGAGGCCGAGCGCTGGGCCGATCGCGTGCTCGTGCTCGCCGACGGCGAGGCGATCTTCAGCGGCACCCCCGCCGAGCTGCGCGAGGCCGAGGGCGCGGCCGCCGGCGACTTCGAGGCCGCCTTCGTGCGCTTCTTGCGCGAACAGGGCCACTGATGCGCTGGCTCCTGCTCAAGGACATCCAGATCCTGCGGCGCTCCCCGCTGCTGGTGGTCGTCCTCTTCCTCTACGCGATCGTCATCGGCGGGCTGATCGGCGCCGCGATCTCGCGCAGCCCGGAGCGGCCGAAGATCGCGTTCCTCAACCTCGTCGCGAAGAAGGGGTCGACCGTCGACTTCGCCGGCGAGAAGGTCAACCTCGCCAACTACGCCAACCAGTTCTTCTCCGAGGTCACGCCGATCCGGGTGCACACGCGCCAGCAGGCGATCGACAAGGTGAAGTCGGGCGCCGCGCTGGCTGCGCTGGTCATCCCGGCCGACATCGCTCAGAAGATCAACAGCGGCGTGCAGCAGGCCCAGGTCGAGGTCCTCTACAACGGCGACGCGCTCAAACAGTCGCTCGTGCAGAACAAGATCGACGCACAGCTCGCCAAGGCCAACACGAGGCTGTCGCAGAAGATCCGCAACGTCGCCCTCGGCGACCTGACCACCCTCGCGAATGGCGGCCTGATCAACACGCCGCTGGGCACGAAGAACATGCTCGGCCTGCGCAACTCCCAGCAGATCGTGCGCCGCGCGATCGTGACGCTGCCGAGGGGCTCGCCGCTGCGCAAGCAGCTCGAGCAGGTGAGTGGCTTCGCCGACCTGGCCCTGCTCGGCCTGGACTTCGCGAAGCCCGGCCTGCGCGCCGTCAGCGAGCCGGTGACCGTCAAGCGGACGGTGATCAGCGGCAGGCGCACGCCGCTCGACGCATTCGCCGTGGCGTTCGCGGCGACGGTGACGCTCATGTTCGTCGCGGTGCTGCTCGCCGCGGGCATGCTGGCCCTCGAGCGCGAGGAGCAGGCGTTCGGGCGCCTCGTCCGCGGGCTGGTCTCGCGAGAGGGGCTGCTGACCGAGAAGGTCGCCCTCGCCGCGGGCTTCGCCGCGGTGATCGCCCTGGTCATGCTCGGGTTGATGACGGCGTTCATCGGCGTCGACGGCAGCCGGGTGCCACGCTGGCTGCTGGCGCTCGCCGGCGGCTCCGCGGGCTTCGGCGCCCTCGGCGTGGCGATCGGCGCCCTGGCCCGCGACGTGCGGGCGGCGTCGCTGCTGTCGTTCCTGCTGTCGCTGCCGATCGCCTTCCTGGCCCTCGTCCCGAGCGGGTCGGTCGCGGGCTGGGTCTACGACGTGATCCGGGTGACCAGCGCGCTCTTCCCGTTCAAGCCTGCGCTCCAGGCGGTGGACTCGGCGGTCAACGGCTCGTCGCCGGGCATGGGCGTCCCGCTGCTGCACCTGCTCGCCCTGACGGTGGCGTTCGGCGCGATCGCGCGGCTGGCGCTGCGCCGGTTCGGGTGAGGCTGCTCGAGCGTGTCGACGGCGAGCTCGTGGCGATTCGCGCGTTCGCCCTCCGCGACGTGCCCGAGCTGACCGAGCTGCGCTGCCGCAACCGGGCCTTCAACGAGGCGTTCGAGGCGCGCCGGTCGGAGGCGTTCTACAGCGAGTCCGGCCAGCGCGCCGAGGTCGTCCGCGACCTCGGCGAGTGGGCCGCCGATCGCATGTACGCCTTCGCGATCATCGAGCTCGGCGCCGGCGAGCCGATCCGCGGGCGCGTGGCGCTGGCCAACATCGTGCGCGGCGCCTGGCACAACGCGACGGTCGGCTACTTCGTCGACGAGGCCTCCAACGGCCATGGCTTCGCGACCGAGGCCGTCGCGCTGGCCCTCCGCTTCGCGTTCGGGCCGGCGCGGCTGCACCGCGTCCAGGCGGCGGTCATGCCGCACAACGTTCGCTCGGCGACCGTCCTTCGGCGCAACGGCTTCCGCCACGAGGGCCACGCGCCGCGCTACCTGCGCCTCG
>DAINCW010000110.1:0-8972 GCA_036732205.1 Solirubrobacteraceae bacterium
CCGCAGCGCCTCCAGCGGCAGCCGGGCGGGGGCCGGCGGATCGCGCCGCTCACGCGCCGGGGCGGCGGGGTCCACGCGTACCTCCTCCGCGCTCGCCGCTGGCGCCTGCGCCGGCTCGGCGAGCTGCTCGGCGCGCGATCCGTCCTCGCCGGCGCCCCGGGGCGCGGGAGCCGGGGCGCCGCCGCCGCGGGGATCGTCCGGAGGGTCGGGGTCTTCGCCGCCGTCCAGAGCGCGCTGCAGGTCGTCCTCGCCGGCCGCCTCACCTTCCAGCGGATCGCGGCGACGGCGATGGGGCAGTGCGAGCGCAGCCGCGCGGCGCACGTGCTCCTCGGCGACCTCCTCGGCGCCCTCGAGCGCGGCGAGCGCGCGGGCGGCGCTGGCGCAGACGATGTCCCCGCGCACGCCGTCGACCCCCAGGCGCGCGCAGGCGCCGGTGATGCGCATCAGCTCGCGCTCGGGCAACCGCACCCGGTGCAGCCGCTCGCGGCCCAGCGCGATGCGCTCGGCCAGCGCCTGCTCCTCGGCGCTCCAGCGCTGCGCGAACGCCGCCGGGTCGCGGTCAAATGCCAGACGACGGCGCACGATCTCCGCCCGCTCGGCCGGGTCGGCCGGGCCGCGGACCTCCACGCCGAGACCGAAGCGGTCAAGCAGCTGAGGGCGCAGCTCGCCCTCCTCGACGTTCATCGTGCCGACGAGCAGGAAGCGCGCGTCGTGCTCGACGGACACTGCGTCGCGCTCCACCCGTGCCACACCCGATGCGGCAGCGTCGAGCAGCGCGTCGACGAGATGGTCGGGCAGGAGGTTGACCTCGTCGACGTACAGGATTCCCCGGTGTGCGCGGGCCAGCAGCCCAGGCTCGAAGGCGTGCTCGCCGGCGAGCGCGCGCGCGAGGTCGAGCGCCCCCACCAGGCGGTCCAGGGTCGCGCCGAGCGGCAGCTCGACCAGCCGCGCTTGGCGCTCCGCGACCGCGGCGTCGTCCGGCACGAGGCCGTCTGGCGCTCGCTCTCCGGGTGCGAAGGCGAACGGATGGCTCGCGGCGGCGCTCACCGGTGGCAGCAGCGGCGCCAGGCCCCGTACGGCTGTCGACTTCGCGGTGCCGCGCTCGCCGCGCACGAGCACTCCGCCGACCTCGGGCGCGACGGCGTTGATCAGCAGCGCCTCGACTAGCGGCTCCTGGCCGACGATCGCCGTGAGCGGGAACGCTGAGGTCACGCCCCGGCCTCCTCGAGCTCACCCTCGAGTGCCAGGAAGCGCTCGCGGATCCCGGCCAGCGTCGCGTCCTCTGGCTCGGCCCACATCCCCCGGTCGGCCGCCTCCAACAGCCGCTCGGCGATCGCGCGAGCCGCCCACGGGTTCGAGCGGCTCATGAACGCGGCTACGTCGTCGTCGAGCAGATAGCGCTCGGCCACCTGCTCGTACATCCAGTCCTCGGCGACGCCCGTGGTGGCGTCGTAGCCGAACAGGTAGTCGACGGTGGCCGACAGCTCGGCCGCGCCCTTGTAGCCGTGGCGGATCATCGAGGCGATCCAGCGCGGGTTCGCTACGCGCGCCCTGAACACCCGCCGGGTCTCCTCGGCAAGCGTGCGCGCGCTCACGCGCGAGGGGTCCGAGCTGTCGCCGAGGTACGCCGCTGGGTCGCGCCCAGTCAACGCCCGGACCGTGGCGACCATGCCGCCGTGGTATTGGTAGTAGTCGTCGGAGTCGAGGATGTCGTGCTCGCGGTTGTCGACGTTCTTGACCGCCACGTCGATCCGCGCGTAGCAGTCGCGCATCGCGTCGGCGGCGGATTCGCCGTGCAGGCCGCGGCCGTATGCGTAGCCGCCCCAGGCCTCGTAGACCTCGGCCAGGTCGGCGTCGCCGCGCCAGTCGCGCGTGTCGAGCAGCTGCAGCAGGCCGGCGCCATAGGTCCCGGGCTTTGACCCGAACACCCTCGTGGTCGCGCGCCGCCAGGCGGCGGCGGACCCGAGCTCGGCCGCGAGAAGCTCCGCGTCGGCGCGCGCATGGGCGGCCACGTGGTTGTCCTCGGCGGGCTCGTCGAGCGTCGCGACCGTCGCCACGGCGTAGTCGAGCAGTGCGATCAGGTGGGGGAAGGCGTCGCGGAAGAACCCAGAGATGCGGACGGTCACGTCGATCCGCGGCCGGCCGAGCTCGGCGAGGGGGATGACCTCGATGCCCGTCACGCGGCGCGTCTCGGGGTGCCAGGTGGGGCGCACCCCGAGCAGCGCAAGGATCTCCGCTATATCGTCGCCCTGCGTACGCATCGCGGACGTGCCCCAGGCGACCAGGCCGACCATCCGCGGGAGCTCGCCCGTGTCGCTCCGGTGTCGCTCGAGCACCGCGTCGGCCAGCCGCCGGCCGACGTCCCAGGAAAGCTCGGAGGGCAGCGCCCGCGGGTCGACCGAGTAGAAGTTGCGCCCGGTCGGCAGCACGTCGAGCCGACCGCGCGTCGGGCTCCCCGACGGGCCGGCCTGGACGTGGCGGCCGCTGAGAGCAGCGACGATCGCTGTCAGCTCGTCGCCGGTGCGACGGATGCGCGGCACGACTTCGCGCGCAGCGAAGCGCAGCACGCGCTCGACACCGCCGTCGCGGTGGCCGAGGACGGAGGCGCATACCTCCGCGGCGGCGCCCTGCAGCCAGCCGTGGCCGGCCAGCTCGTCGAGCAGGGCCATCTGCGCCGACTCCAGACGGTCGATCAGGTCGCCGGCGCTGTTGCTCGGACCGCGGAAGCGGTTCAGCAGCTCCTCGGGCGTCGCCGGGGCCGGGCTGCCTGGAGCGGCGACGAGCGCCGGCTCGTCGATCCCGAAGGCGGCACCAACCGCCTCGCGCAGGCCGGGCAAGTCGCCGGACCCGAGGCGCAGCATCGCTGCCGTCAGCCCGCGCAGCTGCTCGCCCTCCGGTGCGCGACCGAGGACGTGCAGGCCGTCCTTGATCTGGATGTCCTTGACCTCGCAGAGGTACCCGTCGATGTGCTGCACCAGCGCCCCGACGTCGTCGGGCCGCTCGTGGACTCCGAGGTCGGTCTGCAGATTGGCGCGCTCGATCGCGGACCAGATCCGCGCGGCGAGCGCGGGCAGCTTCGGCGGGTCGAGCGCCTCGAGCTCGGCGAGCTCGTCGTAGGTGTCGGCGCGCATCATTGGCGGCACGAGGTGGTCGACGATCACCGCGTGGGCGCGGCGTTTGGCCTGAACGCCCTCGCCCGGGTCGTTGACCACGAACGGATACACGAGTGGGATGTCGCCGAGCGCGGCGTCCGGCGCACAGCCGGCCGAGAGCGCGAGCATCTTTCCGGGCAGCCATTCGAGCGTCCCGTGCTTGCCGAGGTGCACGATTGCGTCGGCGCCCCACACCGCGTCGATCCACCGATAGCACGCGAGGTAGTGGTGGGTCGGCGGCAGCTTCGGGTCGTGGTAGATCCCGACCGGATCCTCGCCATACCCGCGCGGCGGCTGGATCGCGATCAGCACGCGGCCGAGCTCCAAGCCGGCGATCACGAACTCCTCGCCGTCGACGTAGCGGTCGCCCGGCGGTGGGCCCCAGCGCTCCTCGATCGCCTCGCGCAGCCGGGCCGGCAGCGTGGCGTACCAGGCGATGTAGTCGTCCACGGGCATCCGCAGCGGCGCCTGGGAGAGATGGTCGTCGGTGAGGAACTCCGGGTCGTGCCCGCCGGAGGCGATCAGTGCGTGCATGAGCGCGTCGCCGTCGGCGAACTCGTGCTCGATCCGCATCCCGTCGGCGCGGAGCGTGTCCAAGAGCTCGAGCGCGCTCGCGGGCGTGTCGAGGCCGACCGCCATTCCCACCCGCGCGTGCTTGGTCGGGAAGCTCGTCAGCAGCACCGCCACTCGACGCTCGTAGGCCGGCCGCCGGCGCAGCGTTGCGTGGCGGACCGCCAGCCTCGCGACCCGCGCGCAGCGTTCAAGGTCAGGTACGTAGCGCGGTACCGGGACGCCAACCGGCGAGTCCTTGGCGTCGCGTTCCTTGAACGAGATCACGCCGCCAAGCAGCCGGCCGTCGAACTCTGGAATCGCCACCTGGGTGGCCGCGTCCAGCGGGGCCAGGCCGGCGTCGGAGTCCAGCCACGCCGCGCGCGAAGCGGTCGCGCACACGGCCTGGATGACTGGGACGTCGAGCGCGGCGAGCGCCTGCGCGTCCCACTCCTGCCATTGATCGCCGACGCCCTCGCTCTCGCCGGCGACCGTGTCGCCGGCGCCTGAGCCGCCGGTGGCGAGCATCGTCGTGACGAGCGCGTCGACGTGCCCATCGAGGAGCTCGAGTGCCGCGACCCGGCCTTCGCGATCGCGGCGCAGGGTGTAGCTCCAGACGGGCAGCGCGTTGCCGCCGGCCGCTTCGATCGCCGCGCTCAGCGCGTCGATGAACGCGGTGTTGCCGGTCAGCCGGTGCGAGCGGTAGAAGCAGATCCCGATCGTGGGCCGCGCCGGATCAACGTGCGTGAGCGCGTCCTCGATCGGAACGTCGCCGGCTCCGGGGAGGTAGACGCCAAGATCGGGTACCTCGTGCGGCGGCTCGAAGCCATGGCCCTCGAGCAGGAACGTGTCGGCGAGGAAGCGCAGCAACTGCTCGACGTTGTCGACGTCACCGTGGCGCAGGTACTCGCCCGCCTGCGCGACCGCGCCGGCGGGCGCGGTCGAGAGTGCTGTCATCTCCGCGTCGAGCTCGGCCTCGCCACCGAGCGCGAGCAGCGCAACGCCGCGTTGTGCGCAGCGCTCGCGCAGCAGGTCGAAACCGTCCACCCACCCGCGACGGCCGCCAAGGATGCGGCACAGCACCACCCGAGCGCCGGCGAGCAGGTCGTCGACGAGCGCCTCGTGGTCGGCGCTCGTAGCCGGGTTGGCGCAGCGGACTTCCGGGAACCCTGGCGGCAGCCGCTGCACCGCGGCGGCTGCCGCGAGGATCTCGGTGTCGGCGGTCGTCACGAAGCGCAGCACTGGCGCACCTGCGTCGTCAAGGTGGGAAGGTCCGGGGGCGGCCCGGCCTCGATCAGCGCGGCCAGCCGGGCGGTGTCGAGGTGGCAGACGACGAGGTCGCCCAGGGCGTCGAGGCGCGCGGCGCGCGCCGCCGCGAACGGCGTGGCGCCAGGCACAAAGCGGCGGCCGCGCGCGCCGGCCACCCAGCCAAGCAGCGCACGGCGAAACGCGTCGTGCTCAAGCGCGCCGTGCCAGGAGAGGCCGACGACCGCCCCGACGCGGCAGCCCTCGGGCTCCCCGTCGTCGGCTGTCAGGACCGGCTCGCCACCGCGGATGCGCACGCGACCGTGGCGGATCTCGTAGCCGCTCGCGCCAGTCCCGAGCCAGTCCGAGCGGCCGCCGCGCCGGCGCAGCAACTTGTCCGGCTCAAACGTCGTCACGACCGGAAGCAGGCTGAGTCCCGCTAACCTCCCGCGTCCGGACTCGACGTCGTCGTCGATCCGCTCGCCCAGCAGCTGATAGCCCCCGCAGACGCCGAGGATCGGGCCGCCGGCCGCGGCGCGAGCGGCGAGGGCGCGGTCCAGGCCGGCGGCGCGTAGGCGCTCCAGATCCTCGACGGTCGCCTTCGTGCCGGGAACCACGACGAGGTCGGCGCGCTCCACGTCGGCGGGCGAGCGCGTGAAGCGGACGCGCACGCCGGGCTCAGCGGCCAGTGCGTCCGCATCGGTGAAGTTGCTCATCCACCGCAGACGGACCACGGCCACGTCGAGCGTGTCAGCCTCGGCGGGAGCCTCGGGCCGCCGCGCATCCAGCGCCAGCGAGTCCTCGGCGTCCATCCATAGGTCCTCGACGTGCGGCAGCACACCAAGCACCGGGCGTCCCGTGAGCTCCTCGAGGCGCTCGAGCCCGGGCGCCAGGATCGATGGATCACCGCGAAACTTGTTGATCACGAAGCCCGCGACGTGGGACTGGTCGGCGGCGTCCAGCAGCGCGAGCGTGCCCAGCAGCGACGCGAACACGCCGCCGCGGTCGATGTCGGCCACGATCACGACCGGCAACCCAGCGTCGCGTGCGAGGCCCATGTTGGCCAGGTCGTCGCTGCGGAGGTTGACCTCGGCCGGGCTGCCGGCCCCCTCGCAGACGACGACGTCGAAGCGCTCGCGTAGCCCTGCCAGCGCGGACGCGACCACCGGCCGCAACTCGGCTTTGAGCTGCTGGTAGGAGCGCGCGTCGGCATCGGCGTAGGGGCGGCCCATGACCACGACCTGGCTGTGGCGCTCACCCGACGGTTTGATCAGGATCGGGTTCATCGCGGCCTCGGGCTCGATGCCCGCCGCCGCAGCCTGGACCGCCTGGGAGCGCCCGAGCTCGCTGCCGTCGGGGGTCACGACGGAGTTCAGCGCCATGTTCTGCGCCTTGAACGGCGCGACGCGCACGCCCTCGCGATGCAACCAGCGGCAGATCCCCGCGGCCACGACCGACTTCCCGGCGTCTGAGTGCGTCCCGCAGATCAGGATCGCGCCCCTCACCGCACGCGCTCCCGCAGACCGCCGATGCAGGTGCAGAGCACGGCTGCTGCGGCGCCGACGATCAGGGACAGGCGCGTCGCGCGGTGAACGTCGCGCGGAGTCGGTGGACTTCCGTCGCCGAGCGAAGGCCGCCGCTGCGCCCGGCCTTCGTAGCTGAGCGGGCCGCCCAGGCGGACGCCGAGCGCTCCCGCGAACGACGCCTCCATCCGCCCGGCATTCGGGCTCGGGTGGGCAGCACCATCGCGACGCAGCACCCGCCAGGCGGTGCGTGGCGAGCCGCCGACGATCGGCGCGCAGACCACCGCGAGCGCGCCACCGGCGCGGGCCGCGGGCCAACTCATCGCGTCGTCGATTCGCGCCGCGGCCCATCCGAAGCGCTCGTAGCGCTCGCTCCGATGGCCGACCATCGCATCGAGCGTGTTGGCCGCACGGTAGGCGGCGACGCCAGCCGGGCCTGCAACAGCACCCCACAGTAGCGCGCCGACGACGGCGTCGCTCGTGTTCTCGGCGACCGATTCCACGACCGCGCGGCAGATGCCATCTGCGTCAAGGTGCTGCACGTCTCGTCCCGCGAGCGCGCGCAGAGCGGCGCGCGCGCCGTCGAGATCGCCGCAGTCGAGCCTCGAGGCGATCCCCGTCGCCTCCCCGCGCAACGAGCGCCCCCCCAGCGCCGCCCAGGTCAGCGCAAGCAGCGCGGCGCCGCGCCCGAGACCGGCGCGGCACGCCGCGCGCGCCAGCGCCTCTCCCGCGAGCGCGCCGCATCCGATCAGCCCGGCCGCGTAGACCGCGCCGCGCCCTCGCGTCGGTGCGTAGGCCACGCGCTCGACCCCCAGCGCCAACTTCCCGAAGCCCGCAACCGGATGCAGGCGACGTGGGTCTCCGACGACGAGATCGGCCGCGTACCCGCCGAGGAGTGCCGGTGCCATCACGGGGCGCCCCCGCCGAGCAGGCAGTTCACGCGCGTCACGGTCCAACAGCCGTCGTGGGCATGCATCTCGGTGAGCGAAAGCGGCGCCGCATCGATCTGCCAAAACGCCGACATCGGCGCGCCGAGGGCATACACGACCGCGGCCTTCACGACCCCGGCGTGCGTGATCGCCGTGATGGTTCCGGGCCGCTGCGCCTGGTCGTCGAGCCACTCGGCGACGCGTTCGGTAAAAGCCGTCAGCGGCTCTCCATCGTGCGGGGCGGCGTCCGGATCAAGCATCCATGAGCGCGCCGCGTCCGGGTCAGCGGCGTGGACCTCGGCCAGCGTCGATCCCGCCCAGCGCCCGAAATCGCACTCGGACAGTCGTGGCTCGGGCGTGGCCGTCAGGCCCGCTGCCTCGGCGGTCTGGAGGCAGCGAAGGGCCGGGCTCGAGAGCACCTCGCAGCCGCGCGGGATCGCCGCGGCCAGCGCAGCAGCAGCCACGATCGCACGCTCGTCAAGCGGCTCGTCGCGCGGAAAAGCCGTCGCGCGGGTCGCGCCGGTCGGCGCGTGGCGCACGAGAAGCAACCGCCTCATGCTCCCTCGGGAGCCGGGTCCTTCGCGCTCGCCACCTGCACTCGTACCTCCTCGGGATCGAGCGTCCCGTCCTGGAAGGGCTCGCGGCGACCGAGTTCCTGACTCCCGGGCAACCTGCTGCCCGGTCACAGTGGCGCGACCGCCCCGGACTCACACCGGGTTCCTCGCACCGCCACGCTGACGAAGGCGATGCTACCGGCTGGCTCGCGGCGCCGGCTAGTGGACGCGTCCGCTAGTCCTGCGGACTATCGGGAGGGATAAGCGTGGGCGCGGAGAATTATGTGTCGTGCCCAGGACCAGCACGTACGTGATCGAGCTCTCCGTCGAGGAGCGGGTCGAGCTTGAGCGGCGGTCGAGCACGATCACGTTGCCGTTCCGGACGGTGCAGCGCGCGAGGATGATCTTGTACGCGGCCGACGGGTTGCAGGACATCGATATCGCCGCCAGGTTGGACTGCTCGGCGGATAGCGTGTCGCGGCGAAGAGCCCGGTTCTTGGCGGAGCGGCTGGATGGGCTCGAGGATCACGCGCGGCCGGGTCGGCCGCGTCGTTTTCCCCCCGGAGCACTTCGCCGAGGTGAAGGCGATCGCGTGCGAGCTGCCGCGTAGTCACGATCTGCCGCTGTCGCGGTTCTCTCGCGTTGAGCTGCACCGGTTGGTGATCGAGCGTGGTGTGACGGACGCGTCGGCGTCGACGATCTGCCGCTGGCTGCACGAGGACGCGATCAAGCCATGGCAGACGCGTTCGTGGATCTTTCCGCGCGACCCGGACTTCGCCGCGAAGGCCGGGCGGGCGCTCGATCTATCTACGCCCGCACCTTCGACGGCAAGCGGCTGCGCCCGGACGAGTACGTCATCAGCGCTGATGAAAAGACCCAGTTGCAAGCGCTCGGTCGTGAGCATCAGACCGTCGCGCCGGGACCTGGGCGTCCGGGGTTGCTGGAGTTCGAGTACGAGCGCGGCGGGACGTTGGCGTACTTGGCGGCATGGGACGTGCACCACGCCAACCTGTTCGACCG
>DAINCW010000111.1:0-8931 GCA_036732205.1 Solirubrobacteraceae bacterium
AGAGCGGCACACCGCGAGGCCGAGGTTGTCCTACCGTAGCTATTGCGCGCGCGGAGCTGCCGGTGGATACTTGAGTAGGGGCCACGACGAGGGGTCATGAGCATGTGCGACGATGGTTGGGAGCTGGCCGGAAGCGGGCTCGCGGTGTTCGAGTCCGAGCGGGCGGTGGAGGGCCCCGTGCGGTGGCTCGACTCGCCGGCCCAGGTGATCCAGTTCGTCACGGGCGGCGAGGCTGCGTACTCGATCGGACTGTCGCGCGGCGGCACGACGTCGTTCATGGCTCCCGCGCTGGCCTCCGGCGTGATCGGCCTGCTCACGCTCGAGGGAGCCCCCGAGAGCCACCTCGGCATACTCTCGCGGGAGTACGGCATCCCGTGCATCATGTCGGTTCGGTTCACCGACGGCGTGCAGACCGACCGCGGCGAGACGATCCCGTCAGACGGGACGATCCTGCGCCTCGACATCTCGGCCCCGCCCGAGGGCCGCGTGCTGCGGAGGGCCGGCTGATGGATCCCGAACAGCTCGAGCTGCTGCTCACCAAGTACCGCGGCGAGACGCCTCACGGCGAGCAGGGCGACCGCCAGTTTCGCGCCGGTCTGCTCACCGGGGTGCTGGAGACGACCGACGAGAACGTTCGCCGCGACCGCCTGGAGCCTGGGGAGATGAACGACCTGTTGGCCTATCTGGGCTGGAACATGTGGGACTTCCTGGCGATGCGCTCGACCGAGGGTGAGTCGGGGCTCATTCCCCGTCAGGAGTACGAGAGCCTGTCACTGGTCCAGATTTGGCTGCGCTATCCGGAGCTCTACGAGGAGATCACGCGAGCAGTGGGAGCCGACGGGGTGGTTGAGCTCGGAGCCACAGCGCGGCGGGAGATCGGCACGAAGGCCAACATCATCCATAGCTGGTGCTGTCTGTCCGCCGTTGCCGGCGGCCGGGGCGCGTGCGACGCGCTCGGGCTCGTCGGCGCCGGCGAACGCGTCGAGGAGCTCAACACAGTGCTGCAGTTCGGTCGCCGGCTCTATCACGGCGCGCTCGGGGGCGGGCCGCTGATGGTCTCGGCACGCGGCTTCTGCGCTCCGGTGCTCGACCGGGCGTGGATCGATCGCTTCCGCGACGAGGTCGTCGAGCTCTCCGACCCCGAACGGCGGCGGGTCTACCGGCTGTTCAACGCCGCCACCGAGCTGCTCGGCTTCCTCATCCACTTCGACTGCCGCGCTGGGATGGCCGACACGGGCCCCTACGACCTCGGGGACGGACGTGTGATGATCGTGCGCGACCACTTCCTGCACGAGCCGGTCTACCACTGGGCCGACGTGGCCGACGAGCTGCCCTATTGCGTCACCCAGGCGATGGTGTTCTCGCCGCCCGAGGGCTTCCGCTTCATGGTCAATGACGGCCAGACGACGTTCACCGAGCCGCGCAACTACCTCGAGCACCTGACCGCGATGACGGTCTACGCCCGCGACCGCTGGGACACCCCCGTGGACGAGGTGCGTCGGCTCGACGAGGCGCAGATGGGCGAGATCACCACCGTCTGTCACGCGGCCACGATGCGCCTGTACCAGCGCATCGCCGCCATGCCGCGCCGCGACCGCATCATGGCCGGCGTGCAGGTCTACTGCACCGACTTCATCCTGCCGTTCGCGCGCGCGGCCGGCCTCTGGGAGCACTTCGTCGACGACCTCGATTTCTTCGAGCTCGACCCGCGTACGTCGCAGGCCTACTACACGCTGGCCGCGCGCGATGGCCGGGCCGAGGAGATCATGGGCTCGCTGATCCTCACCGGGGCGGGCTTCGCTCCCGTGGAGACGGCATGACCCTTCAGGCCCAAGACGACCGCCGCCACGCGCTGCCGGACCACCCCCACGCACGCGAGAGCCTCTACTGGAACGTCCTGCTTCCCGAGGAGCGGCTCGGGTTCATGGGCTACTGCTTCCTCAAGCCCAGCGGCGAGGCGAGCTCGCTTGCGGCCGTGATGGACGACAGCATGCAGATGCGGGCGTTCGAGCTCATTCCTGACGTCGCCTTCGAGGGCACCGACCTCGACCGCTTCCGTGTCGGCCCGCTGAGTGTCGAGCACGGCGAGCCGCTGCGGGAGGTGACGATCGAGTTCGCTGGAGAGCAGGTTCAGATGGACTGGCGCTACACCGCGCTGCACGAGGCTTTCGACTACGCGCGCAACGCCGACGGATGCTGCCCGGCGATGGCCACGAACCGCTTTGAGCAGGCCGGCGCGGTCCAGGGCGCCTTCTCCGTCGACGGCCGCTCGGGGCGCTTTGACACCCGTGGCTGGCGCGACCACTCGTGGGGCGTGCGCGACTGGACGGCGATGCACCACTACAAGTGGATCAGCGTCCACGTCGGCGACGACCTCACGTTCAACGCGATGCAGACCCTGTGGCGCGGCGAGGTGCGCGTCAACGGCTTCGTGCTCCGCGACGGGCAGGTGTCGCCGCTCGTCGAGTTGGAGATCCATACGGACTACGACGCCGAGCTGCGCCAGGAACGCGTCCGCGTTGCCCTGCACGACGAGGCGGGGCGCACCACGCACGCGGTCGGCGAGCGCTTCGCCGGGGCGACCCTCCCGTTCGGCGGCATCTCGCTCTCCGAGGCGTGCTGTACCTTCGAAGTCGACGGCCGCGACGGCGTGGGCATCGCGGAGTACATGTGGCCTGAGGGCTACCGCGAGCACGTCGCCTCGAGCGGCCGGTGATCCACCTCGCCGGCCTGCACGCTCTGCGCGTGGCCGGGCTGCTGCCGGGCGAGCAGGTGCCCGGCGCCGGCGCCCTCGTCGTGCAGGGGCTCGTGGCTGACACGCCGGCCGGGCTGGTGCTCACCGACACGGGCCACGCGCGCCACGCCGAGTTGCTGGACGCCGAGCGCGCCGGCGCCGACCTGGACGCTGTGGCCGCCGCCTACGAACGCTTCCTCGCCCTCAACGGCCCCGTGAAGGCGCTGTGCTCGCGCTGGCAGCGCCTTGGAGATGGTGGGCTCGCCGAGCGCGCCGTCGTGCTGGACGAGCTCGCCGAGCTGCACGAGCGCCTGGAGCCGGTCCTGCGCCGCACAGTCGCCGCGCTGCCCCGCTTCGCCGGCTACCACGACGCCCTCGGCGCCGCGCTCGAGCACGCCCGCGATGGCGACCGCCGCTGGGTCACCGACCCGCAGATCGCGTCCTACCACTCGGTCTGGTTTCGGCTGCACGAGGACTACCTCGTCACGCTTGGACGCGATCGCCAGGCGGAGGGCAGTTACTGATGGCCCGTCCCCACCGCGCGCGGTGACGGACCCTGACCGGCTGATGTTCGCCTTCGAGGAGGGCCGTCACGGGGGTCCCCTCGTGCTCGGCGGCAAGGGCGCGTGGCTGGCCGAGATGACCTCCATGGGCATGCCAGTGCCGCCGGGCTTCATCATCGGCTGCCGGTGCGGACGCGAGTATCTCGAGCGCGGTGCGCTGCCCGCGCGGCTGCCGGCGGAGCTCGACGACCACCTGGCACGGCTCGAGCGCTCCAGCGGCCGCCGACTCGGCGCCGCGCGCGCGCCGCTGCTGGTGTCGGTGCGCTCGGGCGCACCGGTGTCGATGCCCGGGATGATGGACACGATCCTGAACGTGGGCCTGAACGAGGATGTCGTCTGCGCGCTCGCCGCTGAGGCCAGCGATGAGGAGTTCGCCTGGAGCTGCTTCGCCCGGCTGCTGGAGAGCTTCGCTCGCACCGTCCGCGGGCTCTCGGCGGGGAGCGTCGAGGAGGCTCTGATCGACGCTCCCGGCGGCGCTCAGGAGCGCAGCCGGGCACTGCTGCGCCTCATCGACGCGCGGTCATCTCGGCCCTTCCCCAGCGACCCGCGAGCGCAGCTGCTCGAGGCGCTCGAGGCGGTCTTCCGCTCCTCGGAATCCACTCGAGCCCGCGCCTACCGCCGCCACGCCGGGATCGAGGAGGGGCTCGGCACGGCTGCCGTGGTGCAGCGCATGGTGTTCGGAAACCGCGCGACGGACTCGGGCAGCGGCGTCGCCTTCACCCGCGACCCGGCGACCGGAGCGCCCGGCGCCTACGGGGAGTTTCTCTTCGGCGCGCAGGGCGAAGACGTCGTCTCCGGGGAAGCAGACCCGGACACGCTCGCGCAGCTCGCCGCCAGGTTGCCTGGCGTGCACGCGCAGCTCGAGCGTGTGCTGGCGACGCTCGAACGCCACGCGCGCGACCTCTGCGAGGTCGAGTTCACGGTTGAGCTCGGGAAGCTGTGGGTCCTGCAGACGCGGGTCGCTCAGCGCTCCGGTCGCGCGGCCGTCAGAGTGGCGGTCGCCATGGTCGACGAGGGGTTGATCGATGTCTCCGAGGCCCTGCAGCGCGTCTCCTCCGAACAGCTAGAGCAGGCGGCTGCGCCGGGGTTCGTCCGTCCGCCGACCGACGCCGAGCGGCTGGCGACCGGCCTTCCCGGATCCCCCGGCGCCGCCACCGGCCGTGCGGTCTTCGACTCCTCGCGGGCGCTCGCGCTCGACGCGGAGGCCGACGAGGCTGTGATCCTCGTGCGCCCGACGACGTCGCCGGCCGACGTGGAGGGAATGATCACCGCCGCGGGGATCGTGACAGGTCGCGGCGGGCGCACCAGCCACGCCGCGGTGGTGGCGCGCGGAATGGGGCGGCCCGCAGTTTGCGCGGTCGGCGACGTGCACGTCGCGCCTGACGCTCGCAGCGCCACTGTCAACGGCCGGATGCTGGTCGAGGGCGAGATGCTGTCAGTCGACGGCGACCGCGGCGCGGTGGCCCGCGGAGTGCTTCCGCTCGCGCCGGCGACGGGCGGCGCCGAACTCCGGCGCCTGCGCGCCTGGCGCCACCGAGCTGCAGCGCATGACTGAGCTCCGCGGGCTGATAGTCGACTTCGGCGGCGTGCCTCTTGCTTCTTAAATTATGTGGGCTGAGTTCCGCTCGCTTAAGCTTCGGTTCCTCTCTAGAGCCGGGCCGCGGCTGCGCCTTTGTGGCGCCGGCCCAATCCCTGCCCTGGCAGTTGGGCCGTCCCGCCAGGACGCCCGCCGGGCACGGCGTATGGTGATCACGAGTTTTGGGAAGAGGGAGGCCGCATGAGCGAACTTGAGGGCCGCTGCGCCCTGGTCACGGGCGCAGCGCGCGGGCTGGGGCGGGCAACCGCGGCGCTGCTCGCCCACCGGGGCGCGCGGGTGATGATCGCCGACATCGATGAGCCGGGCGCGCAACGTGCCTCGGCCGAGCTGGGCCAAGGCACTACGTCCGTCCGCTGCGACGTGACCTCTGCTGCGGACGTGTCCGCCGCTATCGCGGCGACCGTCGAGGCGTTTGGCTCGCTCGACACGCTTGTCAACAACGCGGGCATCGAGATAGCCAAGCCCCTCGTCGAGCACACCGAAGCGGAATTCGACCGGCTCATGGCGATCAACGTCAAGGGCGTCTTCCTCGGGCTCAAGCTCGCCACGCCGGCCCTGGCCGCCAGCGGGCGCGGGGTCGTCGTGAACATGGCATCGGTGGCCGGCCTAGGCGGCGCGCCGCTGCTCGCCGCGTACTGCGCGTCGAAGGCGGCGGTCATCCAGCTCACGCGCGTCGCGGCGATCGAGCTGCGCGACGCCGGCATCCGCGTCAACGCGGTCTGCCCCTCGTTCGTCGACACGCAGATGGTGGAGCGGCTCGTCGCGCCGTTTGAGGCTGCGATGCCGATGACGTTCGACGCGGCGGTCGCCCTCAAGCAGGGCCGGCTCGGCACCGCCGAAGAGGTGGCCGAGATGGTGGCGTTCCTCGTCTCCGACGACGCGTCGTTCACGACCGGGTCGGAGTACGTCCTCGACGGCGGTCTGACAGCGAGCCTCCTGTGACCATGGGGCAGCTCGAGGGCAAGACGGCGATCGTCACCGGGGCGGCAAAGGGGTTGGGACGGGCGGTGGCGCGCGCGTACGCCGCGGAGGGCGCCACGGTGGTCATCAGCGACCTCGACGGCGAGGCGGCCCGTGCGACCGCGGATGCGATCGACGGCGCCCACGCGATGACCTGCGACGTGCGCGACGAGCGCCAGGTCGCGGCGCTGGTGCAGGAGACGGTGACCGAGCACGGACGCTTGGACGTGATGGTCGCCAACGCGGGCGTCGGGACGGTCAAGCCGCTGGTCATGATGGACTTGGCCGAGTGGCGCCAGGTCACCTCGGTCAACCTCGACGGCGTCTTTCTCTGCGTGCGCCATGCTGCCGCGGCGATGGTCGCCGCAGGCGGTGGGACGATCGTGAACATGTGCTCGATCACGGCGCTGACCGGCTCGCCGCTGATCGGCCACTACGCGGCGGCCAAGGCCGGAGTGCGGTCGCTGACGCAGACGGCCGCGGTTGAGTTGCGCGAGGCGGGCGTGCGGGTCAACTGCATCTGCCCCGGCTTCGTCGAGACCGACCTCGTCATCGACCAGAAGGCGAACTTTGAGGCGGCGCTGGACCTCGACGACTTCGACGCGATCATCGCGGCGAAGCAGGGTCGCTACGGCACGCCCGAGGAGGTCGCCCGCCTGGCGGTCTTCCTCGCCTCTGAGCGCTCGCGGTTCTCGACGGGGTCGTCGTTCGTGCTCGACGGCGGCGCGCGTGCGTCGTTGCTGTAGGCCGGCGTGACCGGGGCGTCGCGCGAGCTCGACATCCTGGGGGTGCGCACCCACGTGCTCGAAGCCGGCCGTGGCGACGTGCCGCTCGTGTGTGTCCACGGCAACCCCGACTCGGCGGCGCAGTGGGTGCCGCTGCTGGAGCGTGCCGGGGAGCTGGGCCGAGTGGTCGGCAGCCTACCGCTGGCACTGGGTGGCGCGCCTGTGGCGGACCCGAGTGGTTGGCGAGGCGGCCATGCCGATGCTGTCGCGCCCTGTCGTCAAGCTGCTCACCCGCGCGGGCCGGCGGCGTCTGCGCCCGATGCCCGACCCCTGGCTGGACTCGGTGGCCGAGCACCTCGACGCCGGCACGAAGTCGGCGATCCTGCGCCTCTACCGCTCCGCCGATCCCGACGTGCTCGCCCGTCACGGCGAGCGCCTCGGCGACCTGGGCTGCCCGGCGCTCGTGGTCTGGGGCGCGAACGACCCCTACGTGGGCGCCGAGCACGCCGGCGCCTGGGCGAGCGCCCTCGGCGGGCCGACGCAACAGTGGATCGTGCCCGGCGCGGGCACTGGTGCATGATCGACGAGCCAGAGGTCTTTGACCGGCTCGCGGCGTTCATGGCGCGCGAGGTCAGCTGAGGCGCGTCACCGGTACTGCACTGCCTGTCGCCGCGCGTGCTCGCAGGCTGCGTCTGCGTCTCTTGTACTTCCGCCATGACGGAAGACTGGGGACCGACTTCCCTTCGTCGGTTCGAGTTCGATCACGGTGAGGGCGTTCACCGGCACGTCCGTGCGAGGGCGTTCATCCGAACAGCTCCTCAAGCTGTCGGATCGTTTCCTGGGTGCGCACATGGAGGATCGCTCGCAGCCCGGCCCGCTTGGCGGCCACTACGTTGATCTCGAAGTCGTCGACAAACGCGCACTCGGCGCCTCGCAGGCCCAGCCTCGCGAGGGCGACCGCGTAGATCTCGGGGTTGGGCTTGCGCAGACCGACCTCGCCCGAGAGCACGATCGTGTCGAACAGCTCGAGGATCTCCTCGCGCATCGCGTGCTCCACACCCCACGTGTTCGACAGGAGCGCCGTGTGCACGCCCCGGTCATGCAACCGGCGGACCGCAGCCACCATGCCATCATCGATCGACAGAAAGGAGAACATGCGGGCGACCAGCCCCTCAGCGTCAAGCGGGTCGCCGTTGCGCGTCCGCAATCGCGCCGAAAGCGAGCGCTCGAAGTCCTCGAGGGGGAGCGTTCCGGTCTCGAGCGCCCCCACGTCGCCCGCCTCGGCGTCCCCCGCGTAAGCGGAGGCAAGCACGCTCATGATCTGGGCCGGGTCGACGTCCTGGACTTCGGCGAACGCGACGACAGCATCGCGCACGGACGTGGTGAGGACCCCGCCGAAGTCGACGACCAGTCCATGCAGCCCGACCCCCGCCGGGACCGGTCCGGGCGTCGCGTCCGTCGGCCGCGCCGCCGCCATCCGCGTCAGGCTCTCGGCTCGTTGAGGTTCCACTCGATCCACCCGTAACCGGTGCGCCCGTCGCCCGCGCGCAGGCCGCACAGGACTCGTGGGAAGCGCACAAGCAGGCCGTTGGGAGACTCGAGTCGCAGAGGACCGTGGGCGATCGGCTCGACCTCGAGGTCGAGGCCGGGCGGGTCAAGCCGCAGACGCGCGGCGCTGGGCAGTCCATCGGGGCCGAGCTCCTCCGTCACGTGGACGCCGTCGAGGGTCAGCTCGACGAGCTCCAGCCCCGCGCCCTGGACGTACCCCATCCCCATGGGCGGGGTGTCGGGCAGGCGGATCTGCACGGCGTGGACGCGCGAGCCGTCGTCCAGACGCCCCGCCATCCAGCACCAGTTCATCGCCCACCAGTCCCGTACGCCCCAGGAGTGGTCGCGTTGGCCGGTGCCTGTCACCTCGTGGCGCTCGCCGTCGACCACGACCGTGCCGCTCACCCGGCACGGGATCTCGTAGCGCGTCGTGACCCGGTACTGGTAGGGCTCGCCGTCGGTCTCCCAGGTGAGGTCGAGCTCGACCTGCGCGGGCTCTCCGCTCTCGCCACGCAGCAGCTCGGCGGGATCGTCATGACGCTCGCCCGTGGCCCTGCAGAGAATGCGGAATCGCTCGAGCGGGTGCTCGCAGACCAGGTCGCCGGCAATGGCGGCGGTCTGGGTCCGCAGAGTTCCCTCGTCGGGCAGCGGTGCCTCGAGGTCGGTCACTGCGATGGTCGGCCGGCCGGCGCCGACGACGAACGCCGTGTACCACACGATACCGAGGTTGGGGTACAGGCCCAGGCGCATGTACCCGCCCGCCCGCCCGTCCTCGGCGACCCAGTCGAAGTACCACGACTCGTT
>DAINCW010000112.1:0-8902 GCA_036732205.1 Solirubrobacteraceae bacterium
TGCTCGACCAGTCCGTGATCGGCTGGGGCGAGTTCGAGCTCGAGGTCATGCGCGATCGCAACGACAACGTGGTCGTCATCTGCTCGATCGAGAACGTCGACCCGATGGGGGTCCACACGGGCGACTCGGTGACCGTCGCGCCGCAGCAGTCGCTGACCGATCGCCAGTACCAGACGCTGCGCGACCAGGCGCTGACCGTCATCCGCGCGGTGGGGGTCGAGACCGGAGGCTCCAACGTTCAGTTCGCGGTGAATCCGGCGACCGACGAGGTGCTCGTGATCGAGATGAACCCGCGCGTGTCGCGGTCATCGGCGCTGGCGTCGAAGGCCACCGGGTTCCCGATCGCCAAGATCGCGGCGCGCCTCGCCGTGGGGTACGCGCTGGAGGAGATCGAGAACGACATCACTCGCTTCACGCCCGCGAGCTTCGAGCCGTCGATCGACTACGTCGTCGTCAAATGGCCGCGGTTCGCGTTCGAGAAGTTCCTCGGCGCGAACGACGAGCTGACCACCCACATGAAGAGCGTGGGGGAGGCGATGGCCATCGGGCGCACGTTCGCCCAGGCGTTCTGCAAGGCGATGCGGTCCCGCGAGCTCGACGCGCCGCCGGACGTCGACCGCCCCGTGGAGGAGCTGCTCACCGCGATCGCCCGGCCCGGCCCCGACCGCTACGACCTGCTGCTCGAGGCGCTCCGGCGCGGCGCGGCGGTCTCCGACGTGCACGCGCGCACCGCGATCGACCCGTGGTTCCTGCGCGAGATCTCCGCGGTCGCGCTGCACCCCGACGCGGTGTTCGCGGGCGAGCGCTGCTTCAAGGCCGTCGACACCTGCGCCGCCGAGTTCGCCGCGACCACGCCGTACTACTACTCGGGCTGGGAGCGCCGGGCCGCCCACGAGGTGGATCGCGGCGACCGCGCGTCCATCGTGATCCTCGGCTCGGGCCCCAACCGGATCGGCCAGGGCATCGAGTTCGACTACTGCTGCGTCCACGCCGCCATGACGGTCCGCCAGTCCGGTCGCGACGCGGTGATGATCAACTGCAACCCCGAGACCGTCTCCACCGACTACGACACGTCGGACCGCCTGTACTTCGAGCCGCTGACGCTCGAGGACGTTCTCGGGGTCGTGGAGATCGAGCGGCCCGAGGGCGTGATCGTCCAGTTCGGCGGCCAGACGCCGCTGAAGCTCGCAGCCGGGCTGGCCGACGCCGGCGTGCCGCTGCTGGGCACGAGCGTGGACGCCATCGACGCCGCCGAGGACCGCGGGCGCTTCGGCGCGCTGCTGGCCGAGCTCGGCTTCGAGGCCCCGCCGTACGCGACCGCGCACTCGGTGAGAGAGGCGCTGTCCGTCGCGCCCGACGTGGGCTTCCCGCTCCTGGTCCGCCCGAGCTACGTCCTGGGTGGCCGGGCGATGGAGATCGTCTACTCCCTCGACGGCCTCGCGGAGTACATGGAGCGCACGAAGCCCCGGGGCGAGATCTACCTCGACCGCTTCCTGGAGGACGCGATCGAGGTCGACGTCGACGCGCTGTGCGACGGCGACGAGGTCTGGATCGGCGGGATCATGCAGCACGTCGAGGAGGCCGGGATCCACTCCGGCGACTCCGCCTGCGCGCTGCCGCCGCACTCGCTCCCACCGGGCTGCGTCACCGAGCTGCGCCGCCAGTCGGAGGGGATCGCGCTCGCCCTCGGCGTGGTCGGCCTCATCAACATCCAGTTCGCGATCTTCGAGGGCGGGGTCTACGTCATCGAGGCCAACCCGCGCGCGTCGCGGACCGTGCCGTTCGTCTCCAAGGCGATCGGCATCCCGCTCGCCAAGCTGGCCTGCCGGGTGATGCTCGGTGAGCGCATCGCCGACATGGGCCTGCCGGCGGACCCGATGGATGGCGGGCACGTGTCGGTCAAGGAGGCGGTGCTGCCGTTCATCCGCTTCGCCGGCGCCGACGCGCTGCTCGGGCCCGAGATGCGGTCGACCGGCGAGGTCATGGGCATCGCCGCCGACTTCCCGACCGCCTTCGCCAAGGCCCAGGCCGCCGCGGGCGCGGCGCTGCCGCAGGGCGGGACGGCCTTCATCACGGTGACCAACGCCGACAAGCAGACGGGCGTCGGCATCGCCGCCCAGCTGCACGACCTCGGCTTCCGCCTCGTGGCCACGCGCGGGACCGCGGCGGCGATCCAGCGGATGGGCCTGCGCGTCGAGGAGATCGAGAAGATCGGCGAGGGATCCCCCAACGTCGTCGACTGGATCGAGCGCGGCGACGTCGACCTCGTCATCAACACGCCCACGGGCTCGGGCGCGCGCTCGGACGGCTGGGAGATCCGCCGGGCGGCCGTGGCCCGCGGCATCCCGTGCATCACGACCCTGTCGGGCGGCATGGCGGCGGCACGCGCCATCCGGGCCGCGCGCGAGGGCGCGGCCGAGGTGCACTCGCTCCAGGAGATCCACGCGGACCGGCTCGGCGAGCCGACTCCGGCGTGAGCGAGCGCGTCCTCGCCCCGTTCGGCCGCCGCGCCTGCCGGATGGCGGGCGCGGAGGCAATCGGCGCCTACCGGCTGCTGCGCGTCGCCGATCCCGAGGGGCCGCGCCCATGGCCCGGGCAGTTCTACATGCTGGCCGCGGTCGACCGGTGGGGGGCGGGGGAGGACGACCGCCCCTACCTGCCGCGCGCGTTCTCGTTTCTGAGCGCGGGCGACGGGACGCTCGAGTTCCTGCTCGAGGACGTCGGACCCGGCACGCGGCGCCTGGGCGAGCTGCGCACCGGCGAGGACATGTGGATCGCCGGGCCGTTCGGGAACGGCTTCGCTCTGCCGAAGGACGGGCGCAGGCCGATCCTGTGCGGCGGGGGCGTGGGCGTGCCGCCACTGGTCGCCCTGCGCTCCCGCCTCGACGGCGACGTGTCCGCGATCCTCGGCTTCCGCGACGCCGAGCACGCCGAGGCCGCCGGTCTGCTGGACGGCGCGCAGGTCGCCACCGACGACGGCTCGGTGGGCCACCACGGGCTCGTCACCGAGCTGCTCGCGAAGGCGCTGGGCGACGACGTCGTCGTCTACTCGTGCGGCCCGCCGGCGATGCTCGAGGCCGTGCGGGTGTTGTGCACCGAGCGCGACGTCCCGGCGCAGCTCGCGCTGGAGTCCGGGATGGCCTGCGGCTTCGGGGCCTGCTGGGGCTGCGTCGTCGCGACGCGCGACGGCTACCGCCGCGTCTGCGTCGACGGGCCGGTGCTCGAGGCGGCCGAGCTGGACTCCGCGCTGCTCCCGGGGATCGGGCATTGACCCACTTCTGCGGGCTGGAGCTGGCGCACCCGATCGTCAACGGGTCGGGGACCTTCGACGCGATCGCCGCGCGGCGCGCGTTCGGCGACGCGCTGCATGAAGACTTCCCGTTCTCGGCGTTCGTCTCCAAGACGATCACCCTGGAGCCTCGCGCCGGCAATCCGCCGCCGCGGCTGTTCGAGACGGCCAGCGGGATGCTCAACTCGATTGGCCTGCCCAACAAGGGCCTCGAGCGCCACCTCGCCGAGGACCTGCCGGCGCTCGCGACGTTGCCGGTGCCGCTGATCACGAACGTCATGGGCTCGACGGCCGATGAGTTCGAGCGCCTCGTCGAGGCGGTCGGCGCGCGCGACGAGGTGGCCGCCATCGAGCTCAACGTCTCCTGTCCCAACGTGAAGACCGGCCTCGACATCGGAGCCGAGCCGGGCGAGCTGGCGCGCGTGATGGCCGCGGTGCGGCCGCGGACGGCCAAGCCGCTGATCGTCAAGCTCACCCCCAACGCCGCCGACGTCCCGGCGGTGGCCAGGGCGGCCGAGGCGGCCGGCGCGGACGCGGTCTCGCTGATCAACACGCTGCGGGGGATGGCCGCACACCCGGCCGGCGGGGGCCCCTGGCTCGGCGCGCGCACCGGAGGGCTCTCGGGACCGGCGATCCGAGCGATTGCGCTCGCTCAGGTGGCCTCGGTGGCCTCCGCGGTGGCGATTGACGTCGTCGGGATGGGCGGAGTGGCCTCCGGGCGTCATGCGGCGGACCTTCTGGACGCCGGAGCGGCGCTGGTCGCCGTCGGAACCGAGTCCTTCCGGGATCCGGCCGCCGGAAAGCGGATCTCTGCTGAGTTGCAGGGACTTCTTGCCTCACGAAAATCCCTGCAAATGACCAGCAAGAGGCTCAACCAACCTGAACAGGCATCTACCTCAACTTGAGGTCGATGCGAATTCGCCGTTCTGCGCTTGATCGCGGCTGCGGTCTATGTATATTCGCCAACCAATGCTGTCGGCCACGAATTCGCTCCCGAAATCCACCGCGGCACCGGAGCGATCCCTGGTTCAGCGCATGGAGGCGCTACAGCGCGCCAACGAGATCCGCACACGGCGTGCACAGCTCAAGCGCGACCTGAAGGCTCAGCGAGCGTCGATCCATCAGCTCCTGCTCGAGCCGCCCGAGTACCTGGAGACCGCGAAGGTCTTCGACATGCTCCTGTCGGTGCCGAAGTACGGACGCGTGAAGGTCAACAAGATCCTCCAGCAGTGCCGGATCTCGCCGAGCAAGACGATCGGCGGCCTCTCCGAGCGCCAGCGCTCCGAGCTGGTTTCCCTCCTGCGGCGATAGCGAAGGTCTTCGTCATCACCGGCCCCTCGGGGGTCGGGAAGGGCACCCTCATCCGGGCGCTGCTCCAGCGCGTGGGAGAGCTCGAGCTCTCCGTATCGGCCACGACTCGCCGCCCGCGGCCGGGCGAGACCGAGGGCGTCGCCTATCACTTCCTCACCAACGAGGAGTTCGAGCGCCGCGTCGCCGCGGGCGACTTCGTGGAGTGGGCCGAGTACTCAGGCCGGCGCTACGGAACGCTGCGCAGCGAGCTGGACCGCCGGCTGGCCGCGGGCATCCCGGTCGTGCTGGAGATCGAGGTCCAGGGGGCGCGCCAGGTGCGCGAGACGGTGCCCGAGGCGATCCAGGTCTTCGTCCGCCCGCCGTCGCTGGAGGCGCTGCGCAACCGGCTCGTCGGGCGGGGCACGGACGACTCCGACGAGGTCGACCGGCGGCTGCGCGTCGCGGAGCAGGAGCTGGCCGCCCAGGACGAGTTCCCGCACGTCGTCGTCAACGACCGTCTCGACGACGCGGTCGAGCGGCTGGTGGCCATCGTGCGCGATGCGCTCGCCAAGCGCCTAGACTGATCGCATGATCAACCCGCGAATCGACCGACTGCTCGAGAACGTTGACTCGAACTACGCCTCGGTGATCGTGGCCGCCAAGCGCGCGCGCCAGATCAACTCGTACTACCACAACCTCGGCGAGGGTACGTTCGACGAGTTTCCGCCGCCGATGGTCGAGTCGCCTTCGAAGAACTACCTGACCCTGGCGCTCGAGGAGATCGCCGGGGGCAAGCTGAAGTACACGTACCGGTAGCGGCACTAGGGGGTCAGCGTGGCCCGAGTCCTGCTCGGGGTCAGCGGCGGGATCGCCGCGTACAAGTCGCTCGAGTTCGTCCGTCTCGCGACCGCCGCGGGCCATGCCGTGCGCGTGGTGCAGACACCCACGAGCCAGCGCTTCGTGGGTGCGGCGTCCTTCGCGGCGCTGACCGGCGCGCCCGTGCTCACCGACGAGTTCGAGCGCGACCCGGCGCGCGGGGCATTCCCCGACCAAAGGCCGCCTGAGCACGACCCGCTCAGCCACCTCGAGCTCGTACGCAACGCCGACGTGTTCCTCGTCGCCCCCGCGTCGGCGAACACGGTGGCCAAGCTCGCCCACGGGCTGGCCGACAACCTGCTGACCAGCGCCGCGCTGGCCGCGACGTGCCCGCTGGTCGTCGCGCCGGCGATGAACGGCCACATGTGGGAGAACGCGGCCACCCAGGCCAACGTCGCGACGCTGCGCGAGCGCGGCGTGACGGTGCTCGAGCCGGGCACCGGCCGCCTGGCGTCCAAGGGCGAGTGGGGCGCGGGGCGCCTGCCCGAGCCCGCCGAGCTGCTGGCCGCCGTCGAGGCCGCCGCGCCCGCGGCCGCGGGTGGGCCGCTCGAGGGGATGCGCGTCCTGGTCACCGCCGGCGGCACGCGCGAGCCGATCGATGCGGTGCGCTTCGTCGGCAACCGCTCCTCGGGGCGCATGGGCTTCGCGCTGGCCGACGAGGCGGCTGCGCGCGGCGCGGCCGTGACGGTCGTCGCCGCGAACGTCGGGCTTGCGCGCAACCCGCGCGTGACCTACGTCGACGTCGAGACCGCCGCCGAGCTGGAGACGGCCTGCGCCGAGGCGTTCGGATCCTGCGACCTGCTGCTGATGGCGGCCGCGGTCGCGGACTTCCGCCCGGCGGACGCGGCGACGCACAAGCTCAAGAAGGACCAGGTGGGCGACGAGCTGTCCGTGGTCATGGAGCGCACACCCGACGTCCTGGCCGGGCTGTCGAAGCGCCGGCGCGACGGCCAGACGCTCGTCGGCTTTGCGGCCGAGACGGGCGACAGGGCGGTTGCGTACGGCCGCTCCAAGCTCGAGCGCAAGGGCCTGGACGCGGTGGTCGTCAACGACGTCTCCCGGCCGGACGCCGGCTTCGACGTCGCCACCAACGAGGTCACGATCGTCACCGCGGCGGGCGATCGCCACGTCGCGCTGAGCGCGAAGGCCGAGATCGCGGGCGCCGTGCTGGACGCGGTGCTCGAGCTGCGTTCCGCGGAGCGAGCCCGCACATGAGACCCCGCGGGGGTCCTCACGCACTGCCGCCGCGACCCCCGCGAGGCCCGCTGGGTCGCGTCCTACACTGAGTTCGTGGAGCACGTCTACGACCTCTACCAGCGCGGGACGGCCCTTCTGGAGGGCGGCGACTTCCACGCCGCGACCGTGCCGCTCGCCCGTGCGCGCGACCTCGAGCCCGACAAGGCGTCCATCCGCGAGGCGCTCGGCCGTGCCCTGTTCCACGCCCAGCGCTACGAGGCGGCGGCCACGGAGTTCGAGGCGATCGTCGACCACGAGCCGACCAACGACTTCGCGCTCTTCTGCCTGGGCCGCTCCCTCCAGCTGCTGGGCCGCCACCAGGACGCGCGCCACCCGCTCGCGCTCGCCGCGCAGCTCAAGCCCCACCGCATGGACTACCGGCGCTACCGCGACCAGGCGCGCCGCCGCGCGGCTTAGACGGACGCCACCTCGCGCACCGCGCGCGCCGCGTCGACCAGCAGTCCCAGCAGGCGATCGACCTCGGCAGGGGTCACCGCATCCTCCGGCAGGTCGCCCAGCACCCACACCGCGCCGGCCCCGGTGTGGGCGTAGCGCACGACGCGCAGCGACCGGTTGCGGAACAGCAGCTCGTGCTCGTCGACCTGTCCGGGCCCGACGGCCTCGGCCTGCGCGCGCAGCATGCCGTGCCGCAGCGAGACGCCGACGTGCAGGGGCCATCCGCCGACGTCGTCGAGCGACAGGCCCCACTCTCCGGGGGCCACCTCGCGGGCCGCGGCACCGAGTCCGAGGAGATACTCAGAGACAGCCGAGGCGCTCACTGCCACATCGTGACGGTGGTAGCCTCCGAGGCACAGCTTCCCCCGGGGTCGTTGCCCGGGACGTCGTACCGGAAGTGGGCGCTCGCCCGCTTCTTTTTTTGCCCGGAAGGAGGAGACATGGACCACATTCAGGAGCAGATCGAGGCGCAGCTCGCCGAGCGGGCTCCCGATGTGGACGTGCTGCTGGCCGAGGCCTCCAACGGGATCGTGCGCGTGTTCATCGACCACCCCGACGGGGTGACGCTCGAGCTCTGCGAGCGCGTCACGAAGCTCCTTGTGGAGGTCCGCGAGGAGCACGCCCTCGAAGTCTCCAGCCCTGGCCGCGACCGTCCGCTGAGCAAGCCCGACCACTTCCGCCGCTTCGTCGGCCGTCGGGCGCGCGTCCGCACGCGGGAGGCGCGCGACGGGCACAAGTCCTTCACCGGGGAGCTCGTCGGCGCCTCGGACTCCGAGGTGACCATCGCTGCCCCGACCGGGGTCGTGGCGATCCCCTACGCCGACATCACCCGTTCCAACCTGGTGGAGGAGTAGCCCACATGTCCCGTGAAGTCGTCGAAGCCATGCGGGCCCTCGCGATCGAGAAGAACATCTCCTCCGACAAGCTGATGCTCGCGCTGGAGGACGCGCTGCTCTCCGCCTACAAGAAGCAGCCGGGCTCCGCGAAGTACGCACGCGTCGAGCTGGATCGCGAGACGGCCGACTTCCGTGTCTACGAGCTGATCGTGCCCGAGCGCCTGGAGGCGCAGCTCATCGTCGAGACCATCGACGAGGGCACCGTCATCGACCCCGAGACGGGGGAGATGGTCGAGCCCGCGGACCCCGAGATCGACCCGGTCAAGTTCGAGCAGTACCGCGACCAGATCGACGAGCGCGACGTCACGCCCGGCGACTTCGGGCGCATCGCTGCGCAGACCGCCAAGCAGGTGATGCTCCAGCGCATTCGCGAGGCCGAGCGCGACCTCATGTACGAGGAATACCGCGACCGCGTCGGCGAGCTGATCACCGGCATCGTCCAGCAGAAGGACTCGCGCTACACGCTCATCCAGCTGCGCGAGCGCGTCGAGGCGCTGCTGCCGAAGTCCGAGCAGGTCGAGGGCGAGCGCTACGAGCACAACCAGCGCGTCAAGGCCGTCATCAAGGAGGTCTCGCCCTCCACGAAGGGGCCGTCGATCATCGTCAGCCGCCGCGACCCCGAGCTCATCAAGAAGCTCTTCGAGCTCGAGGTGCCCGAGATCGCCGACGGCCTCGTCGAGATCGAGAACGTCGCCCGCGAGCCCGGCTACCGGTCGAAGATCGCGGTCGTCTCGCACGCCGACGGCGTGGACCCGGTCGGCGCCTGCGTCGGCCCGCGCGGGTCGCGCGTGCGCATGGTCGTGTCCGAGCTGCGCGGCGAGAAGATCGACATCATTCCCTACAACGACGAGCCCGCCCG
>DAINCW010000113.1:0-8898 GCA_036732205.1 Solirubrobacteraceae bacterium
GAGGTCGACAAGATCGCGCGCAAGGCCGACAACCCGTCGATCACGCGCGACGTGAGCGGCGAGGGCGTCCAGCAGGCGCTGCTGAAGATCCTCGAGGGCACCAGCGCCTCGGTGCCGCCGCAGGGCGGGCGCAAGCATCCCCACCAGGAGTTCCTGTCGATCGACACGACGAACATCCTGTTCGTGTGCGGTGGCGCCTTCGCCAACCTCGACAAGGTGATCGAGCGCCGCATCGGCCACAAGGGCATCGGCTTCTCGGCGGCGATCGAGAGCCACCACACCAAGGACACCGGCGAGGTCTTCGAGCAGTGCCTGCCGGAGGACCTCGTCAACTACGGCCTGATCCCCGAGTTCATCGGCCGCCTGCCGGTCGTCAGCGCGGTTCACCAGCTCTCGCGCGAGGACCTCATCGAGATCCTCACCGAGCCGCGCAACGCGCTCGTCAAGCAGTTCCAGCGCTTCTTCTCCTTCGACTCGATCGAGCTCGTCTTCTCCGAGGACGCGCTCGCGTCGATCGCCGAGCGCGCGCTCGAGCGTGAGACCGGCGCACGCGGGCTGCGCTCGATCATCGAGGAGATCCTGCTCGACGTTCAGTTCGAGCTGCCGTCCCGCCGCGACGTCACCAAGTGCGTCGTCACCAAGGAGACGGTCGAGAAGGGCCTGCCGCCGACTCTCGTCACGGAGGCGGTGCCGGACGAGGGCACGGCCGAAGACGCCGAGCCCGACGCGGCGTCGGCCTAGCGGTCAGCTGCGCAGGCGCTGGATTGCTTCGAGGTCCTCGATGGCCGCGAGGTCCTTCGGCCGCCCGGCTGCGCGCTTCATCGCGATCAGGTCGTCGATCGACGCGACGAGCACCGGGAGCTCACCGATGCGGTGGCGCTCGGCTCGCGTACGCAACGTCGCATATGGTGGCGCCCCGTCGGGGCCCGCGAGAACGTCGAGGATCCCGGCATCGGTCTGTAGGCACAGGATCTGCGTGTGCCGGAGGGTCCGGCCGTCCGGCACGAACGGCACGTCGTCGTCGACGCCACGGAGCCTCGCGCCGAGGCTGATGAGCACCTCGCCGAGGACCTCGAGGTTGGTCTCGTCGGTCGCGTATGTGATGTCGAGGTCGGTGGTCAGCTGCGCCGACCCGTGCAGCAGCGCGGCCACGCCACCGATCACCACGAAGTCGACGCCTCGCTCGACGAGGCGCGTGAGCATCTCGGCCGGCGAGAAGTCAGGAAGCGGGTCGGTCATCTCGCCGGCTTTGCGGCCGCAGCTTCTGGAGCGCTGCGTACTCGCGCTCGAACGCGGCGAGACGCTCGCTGGGCGTCAGGCGCAAACGCCGGGCGAGCTGGTCCTCGTCGACGGTCGCAGCGAGCGGAACCGCCGCGATCTCGAGGCGTCGTCCCGCGGCCCGCAGCGCGCGCTCGAGCGTCCGGAGCGTGGGGTTGGCGCCGGTACGCTCGAGGCCGGCGATGACCGGCTGCGAGCTGCCCATGCGCCGAGCGAGCTCGAGCTGCGAGAGCCCCGCCTCCTCGCGGACGGAGCGGATGAGCGCTGCCGCGGGCATAAGGAATAGGCAATATAGCAAAGAACATATGAGCAATCCACGAGGTCGGCGCGCCTCGGCCACGGCGAGCGGGCGCTAGCCTGGGCGCGCCGATGAGCAAACTGACCCGCGTCCGCGCCGTCCCGTGGCTGCTCGTCTTCGAGGCGGTTCGCTCGGCCCAGTCGCACGTGCTGGACGTCACCTCGCCGGCCGAGCGCCGCCGCGTGCTCGACATCATCAAGCGCTCCAAGGGCATCCCGACCAACCTCACCCAGCGCGAGCGCGACGACCTGCGCAAGATCGCGCGGAAGATCGACCTGAAGAAGGTCGGCCAGGGCCTCGTGCCGCACGCCATGGAGGCGCGGCGTCGCCGCCGGTGAGTGACGAGCGGCGCCGGCGGATCGACGAGATCGGCTGGTACCACTCGATCGAACTGGAGCCGGGCCTGGTCACGCCGGGGCGCGACGACACCGCGGCGCGCCTCGCGCAGTACGGGCTGCCGGAGCGCCTCGACGGGCGGTCGGTACTCGACGTCGGCGCGTGGGACGGCTTCTTCAGCTTCGAGGCCGAGCGCCGCGGGGCCGCGCGCGTGGTGGCCGCCGACAGCCACGTCTGGAACATGCCCGGCGGCCGGGACGGCTTCGACCTTTCGCGAGAGATCCTCGGGTCGAAGGTGGAAGCCTGCAACGTCGACGTCCTCGATCTCTCCCCGGAGACGGTCGGCACGTTTGACGTCGTCCTGTTCCTCGGCGTGCTCTACCACATGCGCCATCCGCTTCTGGCGCTCGAGCGCGTGGCGAGCGTGACGGGCGACCTGCTTGTCCTGGAGACCCACGTGGACCTCTCGCTGACGCGCCGGCCGGCAGCGGCGTTCTACCCGGGCTACGACCTGGAACTCGACCCGTCGAACTGGTGGGGCCCGAACCCGCCGGCGGTCGTCGCCATGCTGCGCGCCGTCGGCTTCGACGACGTCGAGATCGTGTCGCCCGACGGGCTCGGCTACCGGCTCGCCCGGGCCGCACGGCGCGTGCCGCGCTACGCCGCGTTCGTCGCGCGCCACCGCGCGCGGCCGGCCGAGCATCCCCTGCAGGGTCGCGTGATCGTTCATGCCCGGCGGCAGGGCGCGACCTAGACTTCGCGCACATTGAGCGACCTGCGCGAGCGCACCCGCTTCGAGCCCGCCGACGTCGAGCCGCGGATCATCGAGCGCTGGCTGGAGTCGGGCCTGCACCACCCAGAGCCCGAGGGCACGGCGGCCGAGAACTACTCGATCGCCATCCCGCCGCCGAACGTCACAGGCGCGCTGCACATGGGCCACGCGCTCAACGGCGCGATCCAGGACACGCTGGTGCGCTGGGCCCGCGGCGAGGGCCGCCGCGTCAAGTGGATCCTCGGCACCGACCATGCGGGCATCGCGACGCAGACGCAGGTCGAGCGGGCGCTCGTCGAGGAGGGGTGCAGCCGCGAGGAGCTCGGGCGCGAGGCGTTCCTGGCGCGCGTCTGGGAATGGCGCGAGCAGAAGGGCGGCACGATCATCGAGCAGTACAAGCGCCTGGGCGCGACGTGCGACTACGACACGGAGCGCTTCACGATGGACGAGGCGTACGTGCGCGCCGTCCAGCGGGTCTTCGTCGAGCTCTACGACCAGGGGCTGATCTATCGCGACAACTACATGGTCAACTGGGACCCGGGCTCGGGCTCGGCGATCAGCGACCTCGAGGTCGAGCAGCGCGAGGGCGTCCGCGACACGCTCTACTCGATCCGCTACTCCGACGACGTGGTCGTCGCCACCGTCCGGCCCGAGACGATGCTGGCCGACACCGCGGTCGCGGTGCACCCCTCCGACGAGCGCTACCGCCACCTGATCGGCACGACGGTGACGCTGCCCCTCGTCGGGCGCGAGCTGCCGGTCATCGCTGACGAGTACGTCGACCGCGAGTTCGGCACCGGCAACCTGAAGATCACGCCGGGCCACGACCCCAACGACTTCGAGATCGGCCGCAAGCACGGCCTCGAGGAGGTCAGCGTCATCGGCGAGGACGGGCGCATGACCGAGGCCGCCGGGCGGTTCGCCGGGCTGCCGGTCGACGAGGCCCACGACGCCGTCGTCGCGGCGCTCACCGACGAGGGGCGGATCGTCGCGACCGAGGAGCTCGTCCACACCGTCCCGTACTCGCACCGCTCCGGGCAGCGCATCGAGCCGCTCATCTCCCTCCAGTGGTTCATGCGCATGGAGCCGCTCGCCAAGCCCGCCATCGCGGCGGTCGTCGACGGCCGGGTGAAGATCCACCCCGAGTCGCAGTCGCGGCGCTACGTCGACTGGCTCGAGGCCATCCGGCCCTGGTGCATCAGCCGCCAGCTGTGGTGGGGCCATCAGCTGCCGGTCTGGTACCGCGGCGAGGCGACCTACGTCGGAACCGAGCCGCCCGATGGCGACGGCTGGGAGCGCGATCCGGACGTGCTCGACACCTGGTTCTCGTCGGCCCTGTGGCCGTTCGCGACGCTCGGCTGGCCCGAGGACACGCCGGAGCTGCGCGCCTTCTACCCGACAGACGTGCTGCTCACGGCGCGCGACATCCTGTTCCTCTGGGTCGCGCGGATGGTGATGATGGGCCTGCGGTTCGCCGGCGACATCCCGTTCGAGCACGTCTACGTGCACTCGGTCATCCAGGCCCCCGACGGGCGGCGCATGAGCAAGTCGCTGGGCACCGGGATCGACCCGCTGCGGGAGATCGACGAGCACGGCGCGGACGCGGTGCGCTTCGGGCTGCTGGCCATGTCCTCGACCCAGGACGTGCGCTACAGCGCCGAGAAGATCCGCCAGGGCCAGGCGCTGGCCAACAAGCTCTTCAACGCCTCGCGGTTCGTGCTGCTCAACGTCTCGGGCGTTCAGGCCGCGCCGCGGCCCGCGACCGTCGAGGACCGCTGGATCCTGTCGCGGCTCCAGCAGGCCAAGATGGACGCCGCCGCGCGCATCGCGGAGTTCGACTTCGCCAAGCTCGCGCTCGGCCTCTACGACTTCGTCTACGGCGACCTCTGCGACTGGTATCTCGAGCTCGTCAAGGGCAGGGACTTTGGCGCCGACCTGTCGGCGACGATGCTCCACCTGCTGCGCGAGACGCTCGCGCTCGCCCATCCGGTCATCCCGTTCGTCACCGAGGAGCTGTGGTCGTCGGTCCCGGGGACCGACGGGCTGCTGGCCCAGCAGGTGCGCCCCGGGCCCGACGCCGCGCTTCTCGACACCGAGGCCGAGGGGCAGATCCGCGCGCTGATCGACGCCGTGCGCGCGCTGCGCGCGTGGCGCGTTCAGACGGGCGTCCGCGAGCCCCTGGTGGCCAGCGCCGACGGCTTCGCCGGGCCGGTCGATGCACTCGCGCGGCTCGCCAAGCTCGAGTGGGGCGATCCGGGCTCCGACGCCGTCGTGGTGGGCGGCGTGGCGATCGCGGCGCCGGTGGTCGACCGCGCCGAGCTGGAGCGCGCGCGGGCAGCGCAACGCGAGCACCTCACGGCGGAGATCGGCCGCGCCGAGGGCAAGCTCGGCAACGAGGGGTTCGTCGCCAAGGCGCCCGACGCGGTGGTCGCGGCCGAACGGGAGAAGCTCGACCGGCTGCGCCGCGAGCTCGAGGGGCTGAGCGCCTGATGGGGTCGTCGCAGCGGCTGCCGTCGCGGCGCTGGAGCGAGACCGACGCCGAGCGCTACCTGATCGGCCTCGAGCTGTTCGGCATGCGCTTCGGCCTGGACCGCATGCGCCGCCTGCTCGTGACGCTCGGCTCGCCTCAGGAGCGCTTCGACGCGATCCACGTCGTCGGGACGAATGGCAAGAGCTCGACCGCGCGGATGATCGCGGCGATCCTGGAGCGCCACGGGCTGCGCACGGGCGCCTACCTCTCGCCGCACCTGGTCTCGTTCGCCGAGCGCGTGCGCGTGGACGGCAGGGACCTCGACGCGGACGCGCTGGCCGAGGCGGTCCGGGCCGCGTCCGTGGCAGCGGCCAAGGTCGACCGGACGCTGGCCGCCGACGATCGCGTGACGCAGTTCGAGGCCCTCACCGCGGCCGCGTTCTTCGAGCTGGCTCGCCGCGAGGTGGACGTCACCGTCGCGGAGGCCGGCCTGGGCGGGCGCTGGGATGCGACGAACGTGCTCGCGGCGCCCGTGGTCGTGCTCACGAACGTCGGCCTGGAGCACACGCGATGGCTTGGGCCCACCGTGCGCGACATCGCACGTGAGAAGCTCGCGGTCGTGCCACCCGGTGGAACCCTCGTCGTCGGAGCCGATCTGCACCCGGATGCGCTGGCCGAGGCGCACCGCGTCGATGCGACGCTGATCGAGGCGCCGGCCGACGCCGGCATCGACCTGGTCGCTCGCGGGGGCTTCCAGCGACGCAACTTCGCCGCCGCCCGCGCGGCGGCCGAGGCGCACCTCGGCGAGCTCGACGAGGCGGCCGTTGAAGCGGCGGCTGCCACCACCCTCGTGCCCGGCCGCTTCGAGCTCATCGCCGACTACCCGCCGACCTTCCTCGACGGCGCTCACAATCCCGGGGGGATGGCCGCCCTGGCCGATGCGCTGCGCGAGGAGCTGCGCGGCCGGCCGCTCACGGCCGTCCTGTCGATCCTCGACGACAAGGACGCGGGTGCGATGCTCTCCGAGCTGACACCCCTGGCTCGCCGCGTCGTGCTCACGACGAACTCCAACCCCCGCGCGCTGTCGCCAGCGACGCTCGAGTCGCTGGCCCTCCAGCTGGGCGTGAGCGAGACGCTGACCGAGCCCGACCCGCGCCGGGCCGTGGACGTCGCCCGCGAGCTGGCCTCCGACGAGGACGGCGTCGTGCTCGCCACCGGGTCCATCTATCTCGTCGCCGACCTGCTGCGCCCCGCTGGCCGGCGGGGGTCGATGCTGTGAACGAGGACGGCCCGAACGTCCCGTCGATGATCGCCGTGGTGGCGATCATCGTCGCGCTGGTGATCCTCGTGTTCTTCGCGGTCGGCTACCTGTTCGGCCGGCTGTTCCTGTAGCCGCTCTATTCCGCGACGGGCGCGGTGGCGCTGGCCAGGTGGTCTGCTACGGGAGGTGGGTGAGCGCCGAGACGCCAATTCCACGGAGAACCCGCGAAGCCACGTGCGCGCTCGCGCGCGTGCTTGTTCTACCCTTCGCGCGATGCAAGCGGTGTTCGCGGTGTTCGGGATCAACTCCGATGGCCTCAATCTGGCCATCAACCTGCTGATCCTGTTCCTCGTCATCATCTGGTTCGCGCTGATCTACTGGACCTACGCGGACGCGAGGCGGCGGGTCGCCGACCCAATGCTGATCGGCTGTGCGACGGCGGCGTCGCTGTTCCCGTTCTTCGGGACGATTGTCTACATGATCGTGCGCCCGCCCGAGTACCTCGACGACGTGCGCGAGCGCGAGCTGGAGATGCAGGCCGCCGAGGCGCGCCTGCACGACCTGAACTACCTGCTCTGCCCGCATTGCGACAACGAGGTCCAGCGCGACTTCCTGCGCTGCCCGCACTGCCTGCGCAAGCTCAAGGACCCGTGCACCAACTGCGCCAAGCCGCTGAACCCGACCTGGCCGATCTGCCCGTACTGCGAGACCGAGGTGCCGGGGGCGGTCCAGCCGCCGCGCCGGCGCCGCCGGCGCGAGCATGCCGCCGAGGACGGTGGCGCCGAGGTGGACGAGACCGCCGCCCTCGAGGCGCCGCCCAGCTCGTAGCGCCCGCAGAACCCCGACAAGGAGACCCATGGACCGGACCCTCATCCTGGTCAAGCCTGACGCGTTCGCCCGCGGGCTGACCGGCGAGATCATCGCCCGCTTCGAGCGCAAGGGGCTGCGCATCGCCGCCCTCGAGCTGCGCACGCTCGACGAGG
Organism: Solirubrobacteraceae bacterium; assembly: GCA_036732205.1. Lineage (GTDB taxonomy): Bacteria > Actinomycetota > Thermoleophilia > Solirubrobacterales > Solirubrobacteraceae > VAWY01. The sequence goes on from DAINCW010000113.1 coordinate 7,399, forward strand.
CCACGGCGAAGGAGCACTACGCCGAGCACGACGGCAAGCCGTTCTTCGGCGAGCTCGTCGACTTCATCACCTCGGGGCCGCTCGTCGCGATTGTCCTCGAGGGCGACCAGGCCGTCGCCGCGGCGCGGCAGGTCATCGGCGCCACCAACCCGATCGAGGCCAACACGGGCTCCATCCGCGGCGACTTCGCGATCGCCGTCGGCCAGAACATGGTCCACGGCTCGGACTCGGCCGAGTCGGCGGCGCGAGAGGCAGCGCTGTTCTTCCCCGGCTTGTCCTAGCCTCGGCGAGCCCCCAGCGCCGGGCGATCCTCGAGCAGCTCGGGGCGGACTTCCTGGTTCGCCCCGCCGACGTCGCCGAGGTGGAGGAGGGGTCGCCCGAGGTCGTTGCGCGCGAGAACGCGCTGAGCAAGGCACTCGCCGTGGCCCGCCCCGGTGAGCTCGTGCTCGGGGTGGACACGATCGTCGCCCTGGACGGGGCGATCTACGGCAAGCCCGCCGACGAGGCGCAGGCCGCGGCGACCCTGCGCGCGCTGTCCGGGCGCACGCACGAGGTGGTCGGCGGCCTGGCACTGGTGGACGACGGCGAGGTGCGTGAGGCGGCGACCGAGACCACGCGCGTGACCTTCCGCGACGTGGACGACGCGCTGCTGAAGTGGTATCTGGGAACGGGCGACTGGCGCGGCCGCGCCGGTGGCTATGCCATCCAGGGCCGGGGTGCCGCGATGGTCCGTCGGGTCGAGGGCGACTACCTCAACGTCGTCGGGCTGCCCGTGACACGGCTTTTGGACGTCCTGTTGCGAGGCTAGGGGCGCGAGGGCCCTGAGCTAGACTGCCCTGTGGGCACCGCTTGAAGGGCCTGCATTTTCGCCGTGTTCACCTCCTGATCCATGGGCTTCTTCTCCTACCTCACCGGGTTCGGTGGCCGCGACATGGCGGTCGATCTCGGGACGGCCAACACCCTCGTGTACGTGCGTGGGCGCGGAATCGTCCTGTCCGAGCCGTCCGTGGTCGCCATCGACCAGCGCACGGGCGAGGTCCACGCCGTGGGCATCGAGGCCAAGCGGATGCTCGGGCGCACCCCGGGCACGATCTCGGCGATCCGGCCGCTCAAGGACGGGGTCATCGCCGACTTCGAGGTGACCGAGGAGATGCTCCGCCACTTCATCCAGAAGGTCCACCAGAACCGGTGGGCGCACCCGCGCGTCGTGGTGTGCGTCCCGTCGGGCGTGACCGGCGTGGAGAAGCGGGCGGTCGAGGAGGCGTGCCTGAGCGCCGGGGCCAGGACGGCCTATCTCATCGAGGAGCCGATGGCCGCCGCGATCGGGGCCGGGCTGCCCGTCGGTGAGCCGACCGGCTCGATGGTCGTCGACATCGGCGGCGGCACGAGCGAGGTCGCGGTGATCTCGCTCGGCGGCATCGTCGTGAGCCAGTCGATTCGCATCGGCGGCGACGAGCTCGACGAGGCGATCATCAACTACGCCAAGCGCGAGTACAAGCT
>DAINCW010000114.1:0-5688 GCA_036732205.1 Solirubrobacteraceae bacterium
GCTTGGGCCTCGGCGTCGGGGTCTGCGCGGTGGCCGCCGCCGGGATGGTCGCGGCGCCGGCGAGAGCGAGAAGAAGGGCGATCCGTCGCATTCGGGCGGGCATCCTACGCAACCAGGCGGCGCGGCATTGAGGCGCCCCGCACGAGCGGCAGCAGCACGACGGCGAGCACGCAGAGCGCCCCGGCCGCGAGCACCGGGATCTGCCAGTCCCAGTGCTGACTCGCGCCGAAGGCGAGCGAGTTGTTGAGGGCGTGCAGGGCGATGCACGGCACCAGCGAGCCCGTGCGCCAGTAGACGAGGCACAGCACGAAGCCGAAGAAGGCCAGCGGAACCAGGTATCCCACCGGAGCCGAGCCGACGTGGATGGCGCCGAAGAACAGGCCGGTGACCACAGCGGCCCCCCACAGGCCGAGCCACCCGCGCAACGCGGTGAAGAAGTATCCGCGGAAGAAGAACTCCTCGGCGAGCGGCGCGATGACGGTCACGAGGAGCATCACGGCGATCAGCGCCGCCGTGCTCTGGTTCGCGCCGAGGTCGTCGGGGAGGCTGTCGCGCTGGTGCACGCCGATGATCGACAGCCAGATCCCGCTGAAGAGCAGGAACGTCAGATACCCCGCGAAGATCCATAGGACGGCCCACCAGAAGCGGGCCGGGCGCAGGCCGAACTGGGCCGGGCGCGGGCGCGACGTCATCCCCGCGTAGAGGATCGCCGCGCCGACGAAGCAGGCGTCCTGGAGGACGGTGGCCGCGATCGAGATCCCGGCCGGGGCGTCGTCGAAGTTGCTCACGCCGGAGGCGATGTAGAGGACGGCCCCGAGAATGGTCGCCGCGACCAGCGCCGAGAAGAGCGCGGCCACCGAGGTCCACGCGCGCCAGCGCGGCCGCGGGGTGACGCCCTCGGGCAGCTCGGGCGGATTGGGCGGAGCGGGGTGAACGAACGCGGCGGTGACCATCGCGAATGAGCTTAGGGAGCGTGCTCGAGCAGCCCGCGCAGGTCCGCTACGACCGGCGTGCCGCCTCCGTCACACGGGGGCCCGCGGCAGACGAGCACCGGGCTCACCCCGGCGCTGCGGGCCCCGGCGACGTCCTCGGAGAGGCTGTCCCCCGCGTGGATGGCGTCGCCGGCGTCGGCGCCCACCGCGGCGAGCGCGTGGCGGAAGATCGCCGGGTGCGGCTTGGCGACGCCGAGCTCGGCCGACGTGACGACGACGTCGAACCGGCCGCCGAGGCCGATCCTCTCGAGCACCTCGTGCAGCGAGACGTCCCAGTTGGAGACGACGGCGAGCCGATGGCCGCGACCGCGCAGCTCGTCGAGCACCTCTGCAACCTCCGCGAAGGCCTCGAAGCGCAGGCTGTCGAGGAGAGTCGCCACCAGGTCCGCGGGCGGGACGTCGAGCTCCAGCGCGTCGCGCAGGATCTCCGCGCAGCGCAGCCGGAGCTCCTGGAGGCTCGTGGCGTCCGAGGCCATGTCGTGGTGGGCGCGGTAGAAGGCCATCTCGGCGCCGATCGCCGCGCGAGCTCGCTCCCGGGACACCTCGACGCCGTGGCGCTCGGCGACCAGCCGGCGCAGGAACGGCGAGGGATCCGGGAACGTCACCAGCGTCCCGAGCGCATCGAGGAGTACCGCGCGGGGTCTCACACGACGAAGTGCCAGGTCGTGAACTGGGCGCTGCACGCGGCCAGCGACGCGGCGCTCAGCGCGAGGACCGGCCAGCGCTCGCGGGGGTGACGGGCCAGCCAGTCGCCGAACCACATCCACAGCGGGAAGAGCACGAGCAGGAAGCGCGGCAGCGACATGAGCGGCTGCGGCCCGACGGGGTAGGACAGCGGCAGCGCAAGCGCGGCGACGACGTAGGCCGCGTAGGCGAGGGGCAGGCGGCGCAGCGCCCCGACCAGCGCGACGGCGGTCAGCGGCAGCCACGCGAACAGCGCGAGGTTCTGGCGCGCGATCGCCATCGCGTCGCCCGCCGCCTTCGTGAAGTAGACGTGCGTGGTCGAGCCCGAGACCACCTGGCGCGCACCGTCCCACGCGGCAACCGCGCCGTCCCAGACGCCGCCGAACGGGCCGGCGAAGTGCCGGAACCAGACCTCCTGCACACCGAACGGCTCAAACGCGTCGCGCCCGCCCGCGGCCAGGCCGGCCAGGAACGCGACGAGCCCGAGCGGGACCAGCGCGAGCCACGCGATGTCGCGCGCACGGGCGCGCGGGCCCGGACCCCACAGGGCGAGCATCACCAGAGCGACGAGCACGAGGACGCCGGCGGAGCGCGTGGCCGCCGCGAACCCCCCGAGCACTCCGGCCCACGGCCAGGCGCCGCGCCGCGCCGCGAGCACCGCCCCGGCGGAGACCGCGAGGTACAGGCTCTCGGAGTAGAGCGCAGAGAAGAAGAGCGCCATCGGCGAGAACGCGATGGCGATCACGGTCCACCGGGCCGCCTCGTCGCCGAGGTCGAGCTCGGTCAGCCGGTGTACGACGACGAGCGCGACGAAGAGGCACGCGGTCGAGAGCAGGATGCCGCCGACCACCGGCGAGCCCCACACGAAGCCACCGATCCGGACGAGCAGCGCGTACAGCGGGAAGAACGCCGCCTTCGACGCGACGTCGTAGCCGTCGCGCGCGATGGCGAGGTACCAGACCGCGTCCCACCGGGCGCCCGGAGCGACGAGGACATTGCCGACCGCCCCGAAGGGCTCGGTGAACCGGGCGGGGTCGAACGCCGGCGCGCGGGTGGACTTGCCCCAGATCTCCAGCGCCGCGATCCCGCTCACCCACACGACCAGGCGCGACACCCACAGCGCGCGCCACGAGCGCGCGATCACGTCGGCGCCGATCGCGTCGACCCACCGGGCCAGCGGGGGCGGGCGGGCTGCGGCGCCTGGGATCGCGTCACGCGCCATGTCGGCGAGCGATCTTGTCACGGCCTCCTTCTGGTCCGCGCCCTCTGGCGGCGGGCGGAGAACGCCGATCGCCCTAGAATCCCGACGGGTATGTCTCGCCGCGACCGTCATCGGCGCCGGCGCCGCAACTCCGGTGGCGGCGCCAGCCGTGCCGTGTTCCTCACCATGGGCGTGCTCAGCGCGACCGCCGTCATCGGCGTGCTCGCCGCCGTGGGCTGGATCCTCGGCATCGCAGCGTCGGCCCCCGACATCAAGTCGCTCAAGCCGGTCAACCCCGGTGCCAGCTCGGTCGTCTACGCGGCCGACGGGCAGCGCCTGGGCTTCATCCAGGCCGACATCCTGCGGACGCCGATCGGCTCGAGCCTGATCCCGACGTCCGTCAAGAACGCGACCGTCTCGATCGAGGACAAGCGCTTCTACTCGCACAAGGGCGTCGACATCGAGGGCATCGTGCGCGCGGGCGTCAAGAACGTCACGTCTGGCAAGACGGTGCAGGGTGGCTCGACGCTGACCATGCAGCTCGTCAAGAACCTCTACGACGCCGGCAAGAAGCGCACGTTCAAGCGCAAGATCCAGGAGGCCAAGCTCGCCGAGGACCTGGAGAACCTGCATCCCGGCCACGCCGGCAAGGTCTGGATCCTCAACAAGTACCTCAACGAGGTTCCGTACGGGACCGTCGGCGGCCAGACCGCGCTGGGCATCCAGGCGGCGGCGCGCGTGTACTTCAACAAGCCGGCGGCGCAGCTCACGCTGCCCGAGGCCGCCCTGCTCGCCGGCCTCCCGCAGGCGCCCTCGCAGTTCAACCCGTTCCTCGACCCCGCCGCCGCGATGCGCCGCCGCAACCAGGTGCTTCGGGCGATGGTCGTCCAGCACAAGATCCGCTCGGCGACCGCGGCGGCCGCCGAGCAGGCGCCCCTCGGCGTGAAGCACTCGCGGTACTACACGACGCGCCGCGAGGGCTACTTCTTCGACTACGTCAAGGACCAGCTCATCAAGCGCTACGGCCTCAACGAGGTCCGCAAGGGCGGCCTGCGCATCGAAACGACGATCGACCTCAAGCTCCAGAAGGTCGCGCGTCAGGCCATCGCCAACCGGCTGCCCTACCCGACGGACCCGTCCGCGGCGGTGGTCTCGATGCAGCCGTACACCGGTCACATCGTGGCGATGGCATCGTCGGCGAAGTACGCGAACTCGAAGTTCAACCTCGCCGCCCAGGGCCACCGCCAGCCGGGCTCGGCGTTCAAGATCATGGTCCTGATGTCGCTCATCCGGCGCGGCGTCGACCCCAAGACCACGACGTATGACTCCAAGCCGCTGCACTTCTTCGACAGCGCGACGGGCACCCAGATCGACGTCCAGACCGACGACCACCGCTACAGCGGGCGCACCACGCTCTTCGAGGGCCTGGTCAAGTCCGACAACACCGTCTATCAGCAGGCCGACCTCGACGCGGGGCCCGTCGAGGTCACCAAGACCGCGCACGACATGGGCATCGTGTCCCACCTCGACTCGTACCCCGCCGAGGGCCTCGGCGGCATGCGCTTCGGCGTCTCGCCGCTCGAGATGGCACGCGCCTACGCCACCGTCGCCAACGGCGGGTGGCGAGTCAGGCCGGTGTCGATCACCAAGGTGACGTTCCCGGACGGGCGGGTCGACACGAAGATCGGCCAGCCCGACCGCGTGAAGGTCTTCACCGACGGGCAGACGAACGCCGCCATCCAGGCAATGGAGGCCAACGTCCAGCGCGGCACGGGCACCGCCGCGCAGATCAGCTGCCCGGTCGCCGGCAAGACCGGCACCACGTCGGCCTTCACCGACGCATGGTTCGACGGCTTCACGCCGCACCTCGTGACCGCGGTGTGGGTGGGCTATCCCAAGCAGACGATCTCGATGACCTCCGTCCACGGCATCCAGGTCTTCGGCGGCACCTTCCCGGCGCAGATCTGGCACGACTTCATGAGCGTCGCCGTGGGCAACCACTGCGCGCAGTTCCCCACGCCGAAGGTGCCGTTCGTCGCCGCTCCGTTCTTCGGCAAGTACGCGACCACGGGCGCGCCTGGCAAGGGCGTCGACAAGAACCAGGTCTACACCGGGCCCGGCTCGGCGCCGTCGGGCAACGGCGGGTCGAAGCCCGGCAAGAAGAAGGCCCCGGGCGGCAAGGGCACCAACAACGCCAAGAAGAAGTACCCGCCCAGCCTGTATCAGAGCCCGCCCCAGCCGCCGCCCAAGGTGCAGCCACCGCCCACGACCCCGACGACCGGCGGAGGCGGCGGGACCACCGGCGGTGGGACGGCCGGCACGGGTGGTGGCGCCGCGAACGGCGGGGGCAGGGGGACCGGGGGCTGACGTCCCCTCGGGCTATCCTGCCCCGCGCATGAGCAAGGAAGAAAAAGTCGAGTTCGAGGGCGAGGTCGTCGAGGCCCTCCCCAACGCGATGTTCAAGGTCAAGCTGGACAACGGCCACGAGGTCCTGGGCCACGTCGCCGGCAAGATGCGCCGGTTCCGCATCCGGATCCTGCCCGGCGACCGGGTGCGCTGCGAGGTCTCCCCGTACGACCTCAATCGCGCGCGCATCGTCTACCGGCACCGCTGACACGGACGAGTTCGCGCTGATCGCCGCGATGCGCGAGGCGCTCGGTGCGCCGGGCGAGCGCGTCGTGCGCGGCAGCGGCGACGACGCGGCGGTGGTCCGCGCGCGCGGCCACGCCGTCACCTCGGTCGACACGATGGTCGACGGCGTCCACTTCCGCCTCGGGCAGGCATCGCCCGCGGACGCCGGCTGGCGCGCGC
>DAINCW010000114.1:5698-8870 GCA_036732205.1 Solirubrobacteraceae bacterium
GTCCGACCTCGCGGCGATGGGCGCCGACGCCGGCGAGGCGTACGTGTCGCTCGTCGTCCCCGACGCCATGCCCGACGGCGACGTGCTCGCCCTGGCCCGGGGAGCCGGCGAGCTGGCACGCGAGACGGGCACGTCGGTCGTCGGCGGTGACGTGGTCGGCGGGCCCGTGCTCGTCATCGCCGTCACGGTGGTGGGCTGGGCCGACGACGCGGACACGCTGGTGGGCCGCGACGGCGCGCGGCCCGGAGACACCGTCGTCGTCACCGGCCCGCTCGGCGGCTCGGCCGCCGGCCTGGCGATCCTCGACGGGCGCGCTCGCGGGCCCGAGGCGTTGACGCTGGCGTACCTGCGTCCCCGGCCGCGACTCGCGGCGGGCCGCACGTTGGGCGCAGCAGGCGCACGGGCGATGATCGACCTCTCCGACGGCATCGCCTCCGACGCGCGCCACGTCGGCGAGGCGTCCGGCGCGCGCCTGGAGATCGACCTGGGGGCGCTGCCGCTCGCCGACGGCGTCGCGGCGGTCGCGGCGCAGCTCGGCGCGGACGCCGCCGAGCTCGGGGCGACCGGCGGCGAGGACTATGAGCTGTGCGCGTGCCTTCCCCCCGGGGCCGTGGCGGGCACGGACGTCACGGTCGTCGGCCGGGTCACCGACGGCGAGCCTGGCGTGGTGCTCAGGCGGGACGGCGTGGCGGTGGCGTTGCGCGGCTACGCGCACCGGCGCCCGGCGTGACGGCGAGCAGCAGGCGGGCGCCCGGGTTGCGCAGCATCGCCTCGGCGACCGCCGCGGCATCGACGACGTAGGTCGCCTTCTGCACCCTGCCTTTGAGTTCTGAGACTTTCATGCCTTTGCCACAACCATCGGCAGACAGGCGGGCCTGCTCAATCCGCAATTCGTCGAGACCCACTAGCTGCGTCCGGTGTGCAGCGCCGCGCCGCGCGGGACCGTCCGGACGAGGCGGGCGAAGACGACGATGCGTTTCGCGGCGCTGTAGAGCGGGTGGCACGCGGACAGCACGAGCCGCGGGTAGCCAACGCCGCGGATCACGCCGATGTCACTCGGGTCGACGATGCGGTGCTCCTGGACCGAGTAGGTGAAGTCCCCGTAGGGCATGTGCAGCTCGATCGTGTCGCCGCGCTTGAGGCGGTCGATGTGGCGGAAGGGCGCGAGGTAGGTCGTGCGGTGGCCGGCGATGGCCGTCGTGCCGGGGACGCCCGGCAGCGGCGTCTGCGGGTACAGCCCCGGGCCCTTGCGCAGCGACCCGGAGTCGGTGCCCTTCACCACGACGAAGCTAGCTCCGAGCTTCGGGATCTTGATGCGGCCGAGGGCGCCGCCGGTCTTGGTGTCGCGCTTGAACGCGCGCGCGAGGAACGCGATCCGCCGGCGCGACGTCGGCAGGACGCTGAGCGCGCGCACCTCCAGCGGACTCGGCGCGGCGCGGTCGAGGCGGTTGAGGTCGCGCGACAGGCGGTCCTGCTGGCGCTGCGCGAGAAAGGCGGTGACGGGCTCCTGCCACGCGACGGTCACGGCGGCGTCCGCGACCAGCAGGAAACCGGAGACGATCAGCACGGTCGACAGGCTGCGCAGGAGCTCGCGGAGGATGCCGCGGCGCCGCCGCCCGGAGTCCTCGAGGACGATGCTCATCGGCGCAGCGCCGAGTCCGTCCCGCCGAGCGAGCCCGGGCCCGCGTAGGTCAGTGGCCCGCGGGAGCGGACAGTCGATGGATCCGATGGCTCGGCGCGGCGGCGGGCCACCACCACCAGAGCCCCGCAGGCGCAGGCTGCGACGACGCTCCAGATCACGCCGGAAAGGATGCCCACGTGGCCGCCGGCCAGTAGCAGCAGCCCCATCCAGGCCAGCCGCACCGGGCCCGCGTGAAGCGAGAAGCCGTAGGCGAGCACCGCGACGGCGAGCGGGACCAGGCCGATGGTCACCATCACCAGGCCGCCGCGCCGCGCCACCCGCACCTCGGGCGCGACCGCCAGCACCCACAGGTGCGCCGCGAGGACGAGGAAGGCCGCCGCGAACGGGTTGACGATCCAGACCAGCAGCCAGCCGATGGCGAGCACGACGCCGGCGGCGACCAGCGCCGCGGGCCTTACGGCGACGGCGGGGGGGGGCGCGGGCTGGGGGGGCGCGTCGATGAGCCCGGTGAGGCGCATGAGCACGGCGACGCCCCACAGCAACAGGAACGGGAGCGCGCCCGCGAGCGTCCAGAGGAACCACCGGGCGGGCTGCTCGCGGCGGCGGCGCACGCGAAAGACGCCGTCGACGACGGCCAGCAGCGGCGGCACCAGGAGCGAGCCGACGAGCAGCCGGATCGCCCAAGCGGGCACGATCTGGTTCTTGAGCACGACGTCGCCGCGGGGGCTGGACGGGCGGATGTTGGGCCCCGCGTCGAGCGCGGTGACCGAGCGCAGGACGGCCCGGCCGAAGGACTCCATCCGCGCGAGCGAGACCGGAGCGTCGGGCGAGCGCGCGCCGAGCTCGCCGCCGGGCCCGACCTGGACGGCCGGCATGCCGTGCGCCGCGAACACGCCCTGCTCGGAGACGGTGAGCGGGAACGCGAAGCGCAGGAGCTGGGCGGTGGCGCGCGGCGCGCCCGCGCCCTGGCCCGTCTCGTCGCGCAGTGCGATGTCGACGGTCTTGCGCAGCCGCACCGGCGCGGCCCCCACGCCGTCCGACCACGGGACGATCCACGGCTTGCGGGTGGCGCTCGCCGCCAGGTCGCCGAGGACGATCACGGCGTCGACCGGACCGTCGAGGCGCCCGGCGGCGTCAGCCGCGCCCGCAGCCCCGCCGCTGCCGCCGCTCGTGGAGACGAGCGTCAGCGTCCGCCGCGTCCGGCGCCCGGCGAAGACGTGCGCAAGCTCGAGCAGCGCGGCTGTGCCCGAGAGCTCCGCGCGGGACCCGCGCGCCGCCGCGTCGCGGTGGGCCACGAGCACGATCTGGCGGCTCACCGTGCCCGGTCGCGTCGCGATGACCGTCCGCAGCGTGCGCTCGCCGTCGATCGTGCGGGCCTGGAAGTCGTGGCGGGAGACCTGGAAGGCGGCCGGGCCGCTCGGGCGCGCGAGGCCGCGCGCGATGACGTCGGCCAGCGCGAAGTCGGCCTTCGAGCCGGGGCGGCGCGACTCAAAGCGCGCTCGGACCTCAGCCGGCACGGCTACCTGGCGA
>DAINCW010000115.1:0-1212 GCA_036732205.1 Solirubrobacteraceae bacterium
CCCTGTACGAGGGCACGTCGCAGATCCAGAAGCTGATCATCGGCCGCGCCGCGACAGGCATCAACGCCGTCGTCCCGAGCTAGCGCGGTGGGAACGCTCGGAGTCGTCGGCGCCGGGACCATGGGCTCCGGCATCGCCGCGCTGGGCTGCGTCGCCGGCGAGCGCACGCTGCTGTTCGACCCCGTCGAGGGCGCGGCGGAGAAGGGCGCCGAGCGCGCGCGCAAGGAGCTGGCGGGCGGCGCCGAGCGCGGCCGCTGGGAGGCCGGCCGCGAGGAGCTGCTGGAGACCGTGGACGCGCTCGAGGGGCTCGCGCCGTGCGACGTGATCATCGAAGCCGCGCCCGAGCGCCTGCCGCTCAAGCAGGAGCTGTTTGTGGCGCTGCGCGCACTCGCGCCCGAGGCGGTGCTCGCGTCGAACACCTCGTCGATCCCAATCACCGCGATCGCCGGGCCCGTGGAGCGGCCCGAGCTCATCGTCGGCATGCACTTCTTCAACCCGCCGACACGCATGAAGCTGCTCGAGGTCATCGCCGGCGCTGAGTCCAGCGAGCAGGCGCTGGAGCGCGCCCGCGACCTCGGCACGCGCATGGGCCGCCGCGTCATCGACGCCGCCGACGTCGCCGGGTTCCTCGTCAACCGCTGCAACCGGCCCTTCGGCCTGGAGGCGCTGCGGCTCTTGGCCGAGCGCATCGCCGACGTCGAGACCATCGACCGCATCGCGCGCCTCGAGGGCGGCTTTCGCATGGGGCCCTTCGAGCTTCAGGACCTCGTCGGCATCGACACCGGCCTCGAGGTCTCCAAGTCCTTCTACGATCTGAGCTTCGGCGAGCCGCGCTGGCGCCCCTCGCCGCTGACGGCGCGCATGGTCGCCTCCGGGCGCCACGGCCGCAAGACGGGGCGCGGCTGGTACGACTACTCCGGGGACGGTTCGCACCGCCCCGAAGACCCGCCGGCCCCGGGCGTGGGCGGCGGCGACGGCGCGCTCGTCGTCATCGCCGGGGAGCTGCCGATCGCCCACGAGCTGCGCGCGCTGGCCGACGACGCGGGGTGGGACGTCCGCGTTCCCGAGCAGGCCGAGGGCGCGGCCCCGGCGCTGATCGTCGACTGCGGCGCCGACCCCGACGGGCCGCCACTCCAGGGCGGCCCGCAGGCGCTGCTGCTGGCCTTCGGCTCCCTGGCCGCGCTAGACGCCGGCGGCAGCGCGGTGGGGTTC
>DAINCW010000115.1:1222-3987 GCA_036732205.1 Solirubrobacteraceae bacterium
CCCTGCCGCCGCTGGAGCCCGGCGGCCTCGTGGAGCTGGTCCGCGCGCGCGACAGCGCGCAGGCCGCGGCCACAGCCGCGGAGCGCCTGTTCACCACGTGCGGGCTCCACACGGCCTGGATCGGCGACGCGCCCGGCGGCGTGCTCGGCCGCATGGTCTGCCAGATCGTCAACGAGTCGGCGTTCTCGGTCGCCGCGGGCGTGGGCAGCGCGCAGGACGTCGACGACGGGCTCGTGCTGGGCATGAACCACCCGCGCGGCGCGCTCGCGTGGGCCGACCGGATCGGGCTCGACCACGTGCTCTCGGTGCTCGACGCGCTGCGCGAGGAGCTCGGCGAGGAGCGCTACCGCGCGGCGCCGCTGCTCCGCCGCCTCGTGCTGGAGGGGCGCACCGGCGAGCTCGCCGGCGAGGGCTTCCACGTCCACGGCTGAGCGACCTCACGTTTGCCTCCCGGGGCGCGTTTGAAGGGCGTGATCCCGTTCCAGCGCGTGCTCGACGACCACCGCGACGCCGTCTGGCGCCTGTGCGTGGCGACCGCCGGGCGCAACGACGCCGACGACGCCTTCCAGGAGACCTGGATGTCGGCGCTGCGCGCCTACCCGCGGCTGGCGCCCGGATCCAACGTCCGCGCCTGGCTGCTGACGATCGCCCATCGCAAGGCGATCGACACGCACCGTGCCCGCGCGCGGCGGCCCGTGGTCGTCGGCGCCGTGCCCGACGTCCCGGGGCCCGCGCCGGCGGACGAGGGCGACGACGTGTGGGCGGCCGTGCGCGAGCTGCCCCAGGGACAGCGCGCGGCCCTGACCCTGCGCTACGCCGCAGACTTGACTCACGCCGAGACCGCCGAGCTGCTGGGGATCACCACCGAAGCGGTCCGCCGGCGAGTCGCCGACGGCCTCAACGCCCTACGAGGAGACGTCGTGCAATGACCGGCATCCAGCATCAGCTCGTCGAGATGGCCCGCCGCCCCTCCGAGGAGGCCGCGGCCGCGGCAACGCGCCTGGCCACCCATGCCGCCGAGACCGGCGCCGCGGACGTCGCCTACGCCGAGGTCGACTCCCCCGTCGGCACGCTCGTGGCCGCCGCGACGAGGCGCGGGCTCGTCCGCCTGGCCTACGAGGACTCCGACGGCGGCCTCGACGCCGTCGTCGAGGGGCTCGCGAGCAAGCTCTCGCCGCGCATCGTCGAGGCGCCGGCACTGCTCGACGCCGTGCGCCGCCAGCTCGACGAGTACTTCGAGGGCCGCCGCAACGGCTTCGACCTCCCGGTCGACCTCGTCCTGGTCAGCCCCTTCACGCGCCGCGTGCTGAAGGCCACGGCGCGTGTCCCGTTCGGCGCGACCAGCACCTATCGGGAGATCGCGACCAGGGCGGGCAACGCGGCCGCGTCGCGCGCGGCCGGCAACGCGCTCGGGGCCAACCCGATCGCGATCGTCGTCCCCTGCCACCGCGTGCTGCACAGCGGAGGCGGGCTGGGCGGCTACACGGGCGGGCTGGACCGCAAGAAGCTGCTGCTCTCCGTCGAGGGCGTCGCGATCCCGGCCCGGCCCTAGCCCTAGCTCTTCCCCGGTGTCGGGAACTGCGTGCGCATCATGCGGTCCCACATACCGTCGCTCATGATCCGCCGCTGGCCGATCATCAGCATGCTCGACGCCGGCACGCGGACGCGGGCCTTCGGCTTGCGGATCGCCTTCTCGATCGCCTTGGCGACGGCCTCCGGGCCGACCGCGAGCTTGCTCATCGGTCCCTTCTCGTAGACGTCGGAGGTCTGCTGCGCGACGTGCGCGTTGAACTCGGCGTACGGGCCGTCGTCAGCGGGCGTCTCGGTGGCGCCGGTGTGGCCGAACTCGGTCTTGATGAGGCCAGGCTGCACGATGATGACGTCGACGCCGAAGCCGCGGACCTCGAAGCGCATCGCGTCGGACAGCGCGTCCACGGCCCACTTCGTGGCGTGGTACATGCCGCCACCCGGGAACACGAAGTTCGCGCCCATCGACGACACGTTCACTATGCGCCCCCACTTCTGCTCGCGCATCTTGGGCAGCACGAGCTGGGACATGCGCACCAGCCCGAAGACGTTGGTCTCGAACTGGCGGCGCGCGTCGTCGAGCGTGACCGACTCGACGGCGCCGCTCTGCGTGTAGCCCGCGTTGTTGATCAGCACGCCGACGGCGCCCTCCGCGGCCTCGACGGTGCTGACCGCGGCCTGCATCGATGCCTCGTCGGTCACGTCGAGCGCGAGCGTCTTGCAGCCGGCCTGCTCGAGGTCGGCGATGGACTCCGAGCGACGCGCGGTCGCGTAGACGGTGTGGCCCTTCTGGGCCAGGTGCTCGGCGCAGGCGCGCCCGATCCCGGTCGAACAGCCGGTGATGAGGACGGCCTCGGACTTCTCTGACGGCATGCTTCGTTCTCCCCCGTTTCTATGCTGGACGGTCAGCATAGACACTGATCGTCACTGGACGCAACGGGTAGGCTCCCACGCCGGGTGGCACAGCAGCATCTCGACCAGCTCAGCGCCGTGGACGCGGCCTTCCTCCACCAGGAGGGCGCCTCCACCCACATGCACATCGGCGCGGTCGTCCTCCTCGAGGGCCCGCCGCCCGAGATCGAGGACTTCCGCGACCACATCCGCTCGCGCCTGCCGCTCGTCCCGCGCTACCGCCAGAAGCTCGCCACGCCGCCGCTCAACCTCGGGCGCCCGCGCTGGATCGACGACCCGCGCTTCAACCTCGACTACCACGTCCGCCACACCGCGCTGCCCCAGCC
>DAINCW010000115.1:3997-8787 GCA_036732205.1 Solirubrobacteraceae bacterium
CCGCGTGTTCGCGCAGCGGCTGGACCGCACCAAGCCGCTGTGGGAGATGTGGGTCGTCGAGGGCCTGGCGGACGGCCGCTGGGCGCTGCTGTCCAAGACGCACCACTCGCTCGTCGACGGCGTGAGCGGCGTGGACCTCGCGACGGTGCTCTTCGACCTCGACCGCGAGCCCCGGCGGCCCCCGCCGGACGACCCGTGGCAGCCGCGCCCGGAGCCCACGCCGGCCGACCTGGCCGCGGCGTCGGTGCGCTCGGGCGTGGGGCGCCTGGTGGGCATGCCGTTCCACGCAATCGCGACGGCGGCGCGGCCGGGCCAGACGATCGGCGAGGTGCGCACCGCGCTCGAGGGCCTCGGCGAGGTCGCGTGGGCCGGGCTCAACCCACCGCCCGACACGCCGCTGAACGTCCGAATCGGGCCGCACCGGCGCTTCGACGTCGTCACGGCAACCCTCGCCGACTTCAAGACGGTCAAGAACGCGTTCGGCGCCACGGTCAACGACGTCCTCCTCGCGGTGGTCGCGGGGGCCCTGTCGAAGTTCTTCCACTCGCGCGGGCTGCGCACCGAGGGCCTGGAGCTGCGCGTCTGCGTCCCGGTATCGATCCGGACCGACGAGGAGCACGGCGCGTTGGGCAACCGCCTGACGCAGGTCGTCGCGCCGCTCCCCGTCTACATCCAGGACCCGCTCGCCCGGCTGCGCGCGGTCATGCGCGAGATGGGTGACGTGAAGGATTCCAAGCAGGCGCTCGGCGCGCAGGTCATCGCCGGCTTCCAGGACTTCGCGCCGCCGACGATCCTCGCCCAGGCGTCGCGCATGAACTTCTCGACGCGCTTCTTCAACCTGCTGGTCACCAACATCCCGGGCCCGCAGATCCCGCTCTACGTGCTCGGGCGCGAGCTGCAGGCGATCCACCCGGTGCCGTTCCTCGCCGGCGATCGCGCGCTGGCCGTGGCGGTCATGTCCTACAACGGCTGCGTCGGCTTCGGCCTGCTGGCCGACCTGGACGCGCTGCCCGACCTCGACGTCATCGCCGAGGGGATCGCGGAGTCACTGGCCGAGCTCGTGGCGCTGGCCGAGGGCGAGACGCCCGAGGGCCTGGGCCTCAAGCCCAAGCCGCGCAAGCGCCCGGCGAAGCGCGCGGGCGGCACGGCGACGAAGACCGCTGCCAAGCCCAAGGCCGCGGCCAAGCCGAAGACAGCGTCCAAGCGCAAGCCCGCCGGGAACACCAACGGCGGCGGCCCGGCCAAGCGCTGACGCCCCCTATGCTGGACGGTCAGCATGGCCGCCACGAAGAAGGACGAGCAGGCTCTCGCCACCCGTGAGCGGCTGATCGAGGCCGCGACGCAGCTCTTCGCCGACCGCGGCTACCGCGACACGTCGGTGCAGGCGATCGGCGCCGCGGCGGGCATCAGCCGGGGCTCGATCTTCTGGCACTTCGGCTCCAAGGAGGGACTGCTGCTCGCCGTCGTCGAGCGCGCCTTCGCCGAGTGGGAGTCCGAGGTTCTCGTCCCCGACGTCGGCGACGCGGTCGGCGTCGAGGCCATCCGCCGCGCGCTCGACGCCCACCGGCGCTTCCTCGTCGACGACAGCGCGAAGGCAATCCGCCTGCTGTTCGTCCTCATGTTCGAGGCGCTCGGCCCGCGTCCGGAGCACGCCCAGCGCTTCGTCGACCTGCACGCCCACCTGCGCACGCTCGGCGGCGCCTGGCTCGCCGAGGGGCAGAAGCGCGGGGACGTCCGCGACGACGTCGACCCGGTCGCCGCTACGACGATCCTGGTCGGGACCATGGGCGGCGTGGCCTACCAGTACCTGCTCGACCCGTCCCTCGACCTCGAGCAGATCTACGACGACATGGCCGACGTCCTCGTCGACGGCCTGGCCGCGAGGCCGCGGTAGGGTCGGGCGCGATGCACGCGGTCACGTTCCAGGCACCCTTCGAGGTCCGCGTCGAGGAGAAGCCGGACCCCGAGCTGGCGGCGCCGGACGACGCGATCGTCCGCATCCGCGCCAGCGGTGTGTGCGGGTCGGACCTGCACATCTACCACGGGCGCATCGCCATCGAGCCCGGCTTCACGATCGGCCACGAGTACGTGGGCGAGGTCGTCGCCGCCGGTGACGCGGTGACCACCGTCGCCGTGGGCGACCGCGTCCTCGGCACCTTCCAGGTGGCGTGCGGCGTGTGCCGTCCGTGCCGCCACGGCCACTACCACCGCTGCGTCGAGGGCCGCACGTTCGGCCACGGCTCGACGCTCGGGAACCTCCCGGGCACGCAGGCCGAGCTGGCCCTCGTCCCCCACGCCAACCTCGCGCTGCGCCGCGTCCCCGAGGGCCTGTCCGACGAGGTCGCCCTGTTCGCCGGCGACGTGATGGGCACCGCGTACCACGCCACCACGGCGGTGCGCCCCGGCGACACGGTCGCGGTCCTCGGGCTCGGGCCGGTCGGGCTGTGCGCGATCCAGGCGGCGTTCGTCGCGGGCGCGTCGCGCGTCGCGGCGATCGACAGCGTGGAGGCGCGCCTGGAGATGGCCGAGCGGTTCGGCGCACGGCCGGTCCACTTCGAGCAGCAGGACCCGCGCGCGGAGATCAAGACGATGACCGAGGGCCGCGGCGTCGACGTCGCCATCGACGCCGTCGGCGATCCGCGCGCGCTGGACTCCGCGATCCGCCTCACCGCCGCGACCGGCGTCGTGTCGGTGATCGGCGTCTACGCGGAGAAGTGCGAGGTGCACATGGGCATCGTCTGGATCAAGGCACTCCAGCTGCACACCGGCCAGGCCAACGTGATCGGGCATCTCGACGCCGTCCTCGAGCTGCTCGCCTCGGGCCGCCTCGACCCGTCGCCGCTCGTCACCCACCACATGTCGCTCGCCGACGCCCCCGAGGCCTACGCGCTGTACGACAGGCGCGAGGCGCTGAAGATCGTCCTGAATCCCTGACGCGAGGAGCACGCACGCCATGCCGCCCACCGCCACTTTGCCGGACGCCGTCTCCGAGTCCACGCGCGAGCTGCTCGCCGGCGACCAGCTGCTGCTCATCGACGGCGAGCGCGTGCCCGCGGCCGACGGCCGGACCTTCCAGACGCTCGACCCGGCCACCGAGCGGGCGCTCGCGAACGTGGCCCAGGGCGGCGTCGAGGACGTCGACCTCGCGGTCGCCGCGGCGCGCCGTGCCTTCGAGGAGGGCACCGACTGGCGCAAGATGCTCCCGGCCGATCGCGGGCGCCGGATCATGCGCCTGGCCGAGCTGGTCGAGCGCGACGCCGACGAGCTCGCGGAGCTCGAGTCCCTCGACAACGGCAAGCCGCTGAAGTTCGCCAAGGCGGTCGACGTCCGCTCCGCCGCCGCGCACTTCGCGTACTTCGCGGGCTGGCCGACGAAGATCGAGGGCGGCACGCTGCCGGTCTCGATCCCCAACACGTTCGCCTACACGCGCCGCGAGCCGGTGGGCGTCTGCGGCCAGATCATCCCGTGGAACTTCCCGCTGCTCATGGCGGCCTGGAAGCTCGGGCCGGCGCTCGCCGCCGGCTGCACGATCGTCCTCAAGCCCGCCGAGCAGACGCCCCTGACGGCGCTGCGCCTCGGCGAGCTCGCCCTGGAGGCCGGCATCCCCGCGGGTGTGCTCAACGTCGTCACCGGGGACGGCTCGACCGGCGCCGCGCTGGTCGACCACCCCGGCGTGGACAAGATCGCGTTCACGGGCTCCACCGCGGTCGGGCGCGAGATCGCGGCGAAGGCGGGCCGCGCGCTCAAGCGCGTGACCCTCGAGCTCGGCGGCAAGTCGCCGAACATCATCCTGCCCGACGCCGACATCGAAGCCGCGATCAAGGGCGCCTACACCGGCATCTACTTCAACTCCGGGCAGTCGTGCAACGCGGCGTCGCGACTCTTCGCGCCGGCCGACCGCTTCGACGAGATCGTCGGGGCGCTGGCCGAGCAGGCCAAGGCGACGGTGCCCGGCCCAGGCCTCGACCCGAACACATTCGTCGGCCCGCTCGTCTCGGCCGAGCAGCACGACCGCGTCTCAGGCTACATCGACTCCGGGCGCGAGGAGGCGGAGCTCGTCGCGGGCGGCGGCACGGACCTCGGCGGCGACGGGTACTTCGTCGAGCCCACCCTGTTCACCACCGACAACGACCGCGCGAAGATCGTCCGCGAGGAGATCTTCGGCCCCGTGCTCGTGGCCCAGCGCTACGAGTCCATCGAGGAGGTCGCGCGCCGCGCGAACGACACCGAGTACGGCCTCGCCGCCGGAGTGTGGACGCGCGACGTGAGCAGCGCGCACCGGCTCGCCGCGCTGCTGCGCGCCGGGTCGGTGTACATCAACACGTGGGGCGGCGCCGATCCGAGCGCGCCGTTCGGCGGCTTCAAGGCGTCGGGGATCGGCCGCGAGCACGGCCGCGACGGCCTGTCGGCCTATCTCGAGACGAAGACGGTCGTCACGCAGCTGTGACGCCGTCGAGCAGCGCGAGGTAGCCGCCGAGCACGCGCTCGGTCTCGGCCACGATCGCGGGCTCGTCGGCCGGCGTCGCGAGGCGCTCCAGGCGCTCACGGGCGTCGGCGGCGTGCTGCGCGTCGCGCGTCTCGTGCAGCTCGAAGTAGGCGGTCGCCGGCCCGGGCGTCACGCCGTAGCGCTCGACCAGGCCGGCGCGCTTGGTCTTCGACACGCCCGGCTGCGTGGACTCGATCGCGTGCAACGCGGCGAGCGTCGGCACCAATGCGCGGTCGTCTGCGCCGGCCCACGCCGTGGCGCAGGCGAGCGTCCCCGCCCGCGCGGGCGCACAGGCGTCACCGCC
>DAINCW010000116.1:0-8762 GCA_036732205.1 Solirubrobacteraceae bacterium
CTCGTCGGCGATGGCCATGTCGGTCCAGCAGGCCCACTCCAGGCCGCCGGCGTAGGCGACGCCGTTGACGGCGGCGATCGTCGGCTTGTGCAGGTCGGTCCAGCGCGAGGGCCCGAGGATGCCGTCGCGCTCGCCGCGCGCGTGGGCGTCGAGCTCGTCCTGGGTCATCGGCACGAGCTCCTCGCCGGCGAACGCGGCCTTGAGGTCACCGCCCGCGCAGAACGCGCGGTCGCCCGCGCCGGTGAGGACGCCGACCAGCGCCTCGTCGTCGTCGCGAAAGCGCGTCCACGCCGCGACGAGCTCGCGGTGGGTGGTCGGCCCGATCGCGTTCATGCGCTCGGGCCGGTCGATCGTGATGACCGTGACCGGCCCGTCCTGCTCGTAGCGCAGGTGCTCGAAGTCGCTCACGCGACGATCCTCGCAGCGTCATGGCGATCGCGCACCGGCGCATGGCCGGAACGGTGCCACAGGCACACTGGTGGTGTGCGCAACCGGCTGACCGAACGCCCCCAGGAGATGGCGATCGCCGGGGCGCTGACCATCGCGTTCTCGAGCATCCTGGTGCGCGCCGCGCACGTCTCGCCGTCGACGGCCGCGATCTTCCGCTGCGCGTACGCGGTGCCGCTCCTGTACCTGCTCGCGCGGCGCGAGGACCGCCGGCTCGGGTCGCGGCCGGCGCGGTCGAGGCGGCTGGCCGTGCTCGCCGGGGGGTTCTTCGCCGTCGACCTGATCTCGTGGCATCACTCGATCGCCGACGTCGGCGCCGGGCTGGCCACGGTGTTCGGCAACCTCCAGGTCGTGTTCGTGCCAGTCATCGCGTGGGTCGTGCTGCGCGAGCGGCCGGGCACGCGCGCGCTGACGCTGCTCCCCGGCGTCTTCGCGGGGATCGTGCTCATCTCGGGCGTGCTCGAGTCGCACGCGTACGGCCGCGACCCCGGCGAGGGCGTGCTATACGGGACGCTCACGGGCCTGACGTACGCGGTGTTCCTGCTCCTGCTGCGTGCGGGCGGCGCGGACCTGCGCCGGCCCGCCGGGCCGCTGTTCGATGCCACCGCGGCCGCGACTGTGGGCTCCGTGATCGGCGGCGTGCTGCTGGGCGAGGCCGACCTCGCGCCCCACTGGCCGGCACACGGCTACCTCCTGGCGCTCGCGCTCTCGTCGCAGGTCCTCGGCTGGCTGCTGATCGCCAGCTCGCTGCCGCGCCTGCCGGCGGCGACGGCGTCGATCCTCTTGACCGTCCAGCCCGTCGGGTCGGTGCTGCTGGGCGCGGCGATCTTCGCCGAGTCGCCGTCCCTGCTCCAACTCGCCGGCGTCGTCGTGGTGCTCGCCTGCCTCGTCGCGATCGCCAGGAGCGTGCGAGCTCCTCGAGACGCCGGTGGGCAGGCGCCACCGCCATCGCCCCCTCGCCGGCGGCCCCTGCCACGCGCTTCGTAGAGCCCGACCTGACTACAGTCGGCCGCGATGGAGGAGCGAACCCTCTTCGGCCGGGGGCCGCGCTATCCGGGCGGGCTGCACGACGTCGCCGCGGGCGTACTGGCCTGGCTCCAGCCCAACGGCGAGCTGGGGGAGTCCAACGCCGTCGTGATCGTCGGCGAGGGCGAGGCGCTGCTCGTCGACACGCTCTGGACCACGACCCTGACGCAGCGGATGCTCGACGCGGACGTGATGTTCGTCGGCGTCATCCCGATCATGTGGGCGGGCCCGGCCGCGAACTGGATCGCCGCGATCGACCGCATCCTGGCGCTGGATCCCGAGCGGATCGTCCCCGGCCACGGGCCTGTGTGCGGCGTGGCCGAGGCGCGGGTGGTCCGCGACTACATGGCGTGGGTCCAGGAGGTGGGCACGACGCGACTGGCGGCGGGCCTCTTCGCCCAACTCGCCGCGCTCAACGCCGAGCTCGGCGGGCCCGGCTGAGCTCGCGACGAAAGTCCATGCATCGGTGAGCTTCTGCCATTCCCGGCAGGGGGCCGGGAGAGGATCATTGCTTACACAACGATTTCTCTCCAAGCACGAGGAGCAGACATGAGCGCCACCGAGACCACCACCACCCCGCTGACCGGCACATGGAGCGTCGATCCGGGCCACTCGAACGTCGAGTTCTCCGTCAAGCACCTGGGCATCGCCACGGTCCGCGGCACGTTCCGCGAGTTCGAGGGCACGCTCGAGGTCGGCGAGAGCCTCGACCAGGCTCGCGCGTACGGCACCGTCGTCGTCGCGTCGGTCGACACCAACGAGCCCCAGCGCGACGAGCACCTGCGCTCGCCGGACTTCTTCGACGCCGCGACGTACCCGAGCATCTCGTTCGAGTCCAAGGCGACCCGCCCGGTCGACGACGAGACGTTCGAGATCGAGGGCAACCTCACGCTGCACGGCGTGACGAACCCGATCACGCTGACCGCCGAGGTCCAGGGCTACGAGGACGACCCGTGGGGCAACCAGCGTGTCGGCCTCGAGGTGACCGGTCAGCTGAAGCGCGGGGACTACGGCATGACGTTCAACCAGGCGCTGGGCAGCGGCAACGTGCTGGTGTCCGACAAGATCAAGCTGCGCCTCGACGTCTCCGCCGTCAAGCAGGCGTAGATGGCGTCCGTCCTCCCCGCCGGGCTGCGCCTGGGTGCCACGCACCTCACGGTCTCAGACCTCGACCGCTCGGTCGCGTTCTACGAGAACGCGCTCGGACTGACGGTTGCGGACCGCGAGGGCGACGTCGCCGCGCTGGGCGCGGGCGGGGAGGACCTGCTCGTGCTCCACGCGGACCCCGACGCGCGGCCGGCCGGCCGTCACGCCGGCCTGTATCACGTCGCGCTGCTGTACCCGTCGCGCGAGGAGCTGGCGCGAGCGGCGGTTCGCCTCGCGGCCACACGCACGCCGATCCAGGGCGCGTCGGACCACGGCATCTCGGAGGCGATCTACCTGCCGGACCCGGACCTCAACGGCATCGAGCTCGCGGCGGACCGGCCGCGCGACCAGTGGCCGCCGGACCTCGCCGATCCCGGCTGGGACAACGGCCCGCAACCCCTGGACCTCGACGGGCTGCTGGCGACGGTTCGCGCCGAGGAGCCGGCGCCGCATCCGCAGCGCGGCCTGGCCACCGGCCACCTGCACCTCCACGTGGGCGACACCGAGCGGGGCAAGGCCTTCTATCGCGACGTCATCGGCTTCGAGGTCATGACCGACCTGGGCAGCGCCGTGTTCGTCGCGGCGGGCGGCTACCACCACCACCTCGGCTTCAACGTCTGGCGCGGGCCCGGCGCGCCGCCCTTCCCCGAGGGGACGGTCGGCCTGCGCGAGTGGACCGTCGTCCTGCCGGACGCCGCGGCCGTCGCCGAGGTCCGCGGGCGGGTGGACGCGGCGGGCATCGCGGCCACCGATCGCGACCGGGGATTCCTCGTCCGCGACCCGTGGAACAACGCCGTGGTCTTCACTTCCGAGGTGTGACCGAGCGCCTGACCGTGGACCGCCTCTCCCAGGGGGAGGCGGTCGAGGTCGTCTTCGTCGACGACATGACGGTGGGGGACGGGTCGGCACGCGAGCCGCACCGCCACGACTACCACGAGCTGATCTGGATCCGCGAGGGCTGCGGCGAGCACCTGCTCGACGGTCAGCCGGTCGAGGTCCGGCCGAGCACGATCACGATCATCGGGCGCGGCCAGGTCCACGTCTTCCGGCAGGCGAGCGGGCTGCGCGGCGCGGTCGTGCGGTTCGGCGAGGAGCTGCTGCTGGGCGAGCGCGAGGGGCACGTCGGGCCGGCATGGCTGCTCGCCGGGCGCGGCGGGCGGACCGTCTCGGTCCCGCCGGGCGAGGCCGGCGGCCTGGAGGCGGCGATCGGCGCACTGGAGGCCGAGACCCGCCGCCCGCCCGACCAGCGCACCGCCGACCTCGAGCGCCACCTCATCGCCACGATCCTGCTGTGGATCGAGCGCTGGTACGACGCATCGCGCATCGAGCGTCCTGGCGCCGATGACGCCGAGGTCCAGCTGCACCGGCGGTTCGCGCAGATGCTGGAGCACGACTACGCCCGCCATCACGACGCTGCGCACTACGCCGAGGCGCTGGCCGTCCCGGCCGCCGCGCTGTCGCGCGCGCTCACGCAGGCCACCGGGCGCTCGACGAAGGAGCTGGTGACAGACCGCGTGATGCTCGAGGCCGTGAGGCTGCTGCGCTTCACCGACCTGACCGTCGGCGAGATCGCCCACCGCGTGGGCTACGACGACCCGCTCTACTTCTCCCGAGCATTCAAGCGCCACGCGGGGGAGGCGCCCATGGCGTACCGCGACCGGGTGCGCGGGCGGGCGGACAGCTAGCGTCCGGGCCATGCGAATTCGACTCCGGCTGCCGTGAAGTCCTTCGCCTCGGACAACTACGCTGGCGCGCACCCCGAGGTGCTGGCGGCCGTCGCCGAGGCGAACGCCGGGCACGCGGTCTCCTACGGCGCGGACCCCTGGACGGTCCGCGCCGAGGAGCTCCTGCGCCGGCACTTCGGCGACCAGGCGCTGTCCTTCCTGGTGTTCAACGGCACGGCGGCCAACGTCTTGAGTTTCCGTGCTCTCTGCCGTCCGTGGGAGGCGGTGATCTGCGCGGAGGTCGCCCACGCGAACGTCGACGAGGGCGGGGCACCCGAGGCGATCGCCGGCATCAAGCTCCTCACGGTCGCGACGCCCGACGCCAAGCTGACGCCCGAGCTCGTGGCCACGCGCATCCAGCGCATCGGCGACGAGCACGCGGTGCAGCCGCGGGTGGTCTCGCTCACCCAGAGCACCGAGCTCGGCACCCGCTACAGCGCCGCCGAGCTGACGGCGCTCGTCGAGCACGCGCGCGCGAACGACCTGCTCGTGCACATGGACGGCTCGCGCCTGGCCAACGCCGCGGCGGGGCTCGGCGTCCCGCTGCGGGCGCTCACGACCGACGCGGGGATCGACGTCGTGTCGTTCGGCGCGACGAAGAACGGCGCCCTCGGCGCGGAGGCGGTCGTGTTCCTGGCGCCCGAGCGGGCCGAGGGCTTCCGCCACCTGCGCAAGCAGACCCTTCAGCTCGCGTCGAAGGGCCGGTTCCTCGCCGCGCAGCTCATCGCGCTGCTCGAAGGCGACCTGTGGCAGCGCAGTGCGGCGCACGCGAACGCCATGGCCGCGCGCCTGGCCGCTGCCATCGGGGGCATCCCGGGCGTGCGCATCACCCAGGCGGTGGAGGCCAACGGCGTGTTCGCGGTGCTGCCGCCGGGGGTCGCGGACGCGGTGCGCGGCGACTGGCCGTTCTACGACTGGGACCAGGCGATCGGCGAGGTGCGCCTGATGTGCTCGTGGGACACGACGCCCGACGAGGTCGACGCCCTGGCGGCGGCGATCGAGCGCGCCTGCGGCGACGGCGCCTAGGAGATTGATTGCGCGCCGTCCCGCGACGTCCCGGTGCTTTGCCGCGTTGCGTGGGTGAGCGCCCCTGCGGGCGCTACGAACGGCGGGCATCGAGGGAAGGGTGGCGGGCGTTCCGGAGTCTCCCGACGCCTCTTCGCGTGCCATCGTGCGGGCGGGTCGAACGTCGATCCTCTCTTCGGCAGCTGTGTAGCCAGTGCTAGCACCCGTGCTAGCACGTGCTACAGCGAAGCCCAGCAAGGTCGTGAGTTCGGCGGCGGAGCGGGTGCGAATGGTGCGCAATTCCCCGTATGGGTGGATCGGGCGCCACCCTGCTTCCTCTTCGATGCCCGCCGTTCGTCGCGCCCGCAGGGGCGCTCACCCGCGCGCCGCGGCAGACCGCCGCGCGGGGCGGAATCGCTCGCCTAGGAAAACTCGGGCGCGGGCCGGTCCGGGAAGAGCTCGGGCAGTCCGTCGCCGACGCGATCGGGATACGCCGCCGCCCGTTTCTCCAGGAACGAGGTCACGCCCTCGCGGGCATCGGCCGACTGCCCGCGCGAGAACATGGCGCGGCTGTCGGCGCGGTGGGCATCCATCGGGTGCGCGGCGCCGAGCATGTTCCACATCAGACGGCGCGCGAGCGCGACCGAGACCGGCGCGGCGTTGTCGGCGATCTCGCGCGCGAGCGCGAGCGCGGCGCCGAGCAGCTCGTCGGGCGCGTGGACGCTGCGCACCAGCCCGCCCGCGAGTGCCTCCTGCGCGTCGAACACGCGGCCGGTGGCCACCCATTCCATAGCCTGGGCGATGCCGACCAGGCGCGGCAGGAACCAGCTCGACGCGGCCTCCGGAACGATCCCGCGCCGGGCGAACACGAAGCCGATCTTCGCGCCGTCGGCGACGAGCCGGATGTCCATCGGCAGGGTCATCGTGATCCCCACGCCGACCGCGGGTCCGTTGATCGCGGCGATCACGGGCTTGGTCGACTCGAAGATCCGCAGGGTGACCCGCCCGCCGCCGTCGCGCGGCACGGCCTCGCCGTCGGCCTGGCGCTTGCGCCAGTCGAAGGTCTCGCCGCCGCCGGCGAGGTCGGCGCCGGCGCAGAAGCCGCGGCCCTCGCCGGTGACGATCACCGCGCGGACCTCGTCGTCCGCGTCGGAGCGGTCGAACGCCTCGAGCAGCTCCGCCATCATCGTCGGCGTGAACGCGTTGAGGCGGTCGGGCCGATTCAGCGTGATCACTCCGACGTTGTCGGCGACCTCGTAGCGGATCTCCTCGAAGCTCATGCGGCGAACGCTAACGTCCGCGCGAAATTCGTCTTCGTCAGCTCTCGGCCAGGAGGTCCTCGAACACCGCGAGCCACTGCTGGAGGTGTCGTGCGCCGAGGAAGTGCTCGCGCACGCGCACACGAGCCGCGTCGCCCATCCGCTCCGCGTAAGGGGTGTCACTCAGCAGGCGGCTGACCGCGGCGCCGAAGGCCTCGAGGTCAGTGGGGTCGTCGATGAGCAGCCCCGTCTCTTCGTGGATGACCTGGTCCTGGATGCCGCCGACCCGGCCGGCAACCACGGGACGGCGCTTCCACATCGCCTCGGCGATCGTCAGGCCGAAGCCCTCCGCGAGCGACTTCTGCACTACGACGGCGGCGTGACGCTGGAGCGCGTTGACCATCGCCGCGTTCTCCTCGATGTCGGCCATCGGCAGGCCGGCCAGGTGCACGCGCGCGCGGTCGGGCTCGTCGAGCTCGCGCCACGCGGTCTGCACCTTGTCGAGGACCTCGGCACCCTCCGGGTCGTCGGACACCGCCGTCGTCTGTGGCCCGGCGATGACGAGGTGGGCACCCGTGTCGCGCGGGACGCCGGAGACGAAGCCCGTCAGCACGCCGCGCGGGTCCTTGAGCCGGTCCCACCGCGAGACCTGCACGACCACCGGGACGTCCGGGGGGAGTGGCGCCTCCTCGGTCATCTCGGCGACGTGCTCGACGCGGGCCTGCGAGCCGTCGCGTCGCGCGAAGGCCGCGTCACCATGTCCGTCGGCCAGCAGGCCGGCCGCCGCGAGGATGGCGATGACCGCACCGGGCTCGAGGTCCTGGTTCTTGGCCGAGAAGGCGTCGATCGAAGGGGGGATGACGCAGATGCGGTCCTCGTCGAGGCCCTCCCAGGCGAACTCGCGGCGCGAGAACACCCAGCGCTCGGCGTCGCGCACGTAGGGCGCCAGGAAGTCCCACGCCTCACGGACGTCGCCGTCGGGATGGTCGGCGCCGACGTGCGAGCGCCAGACGACGCGCGCACCCGCGTCGCGCAGCGGCGCCGCGAGGCCGGCGGTCTGCGGGTCGTGGAGCAGCACGACGTCGCCGGCGCCGATGAGATCGACGAGCGGGCCGGTGTTGCGCTTCAGGGTGGCCTCGTAGGCCCGCCGCGCGGCGTCGTCGAGCGGGGCGCCGTCGCCCGCGGCGCCGTGGAGGCGGTTGTGCAGGCGCTTGGTGACGGCGAAGAACTCCTCGTCGCCCTCGATCACCGCCCACCGCGTGTCGATGCCGGCGCCGCGCGTGTAGGCGAGCAGCGAGTCGAGCATCTCGGCGACGCCGCCGCCGCGCGCGGTCGAGTTCACGCACCAGACGCGGCGGCCGTCGAGCAGTTGCTCCGCACGGCTCACGGCGTCGAGCAAATCGTCGTAGAGCTCGTCGCCCAGCACGTCCTCGAAGCGCTCGTAGGGCAGCTTCGACACCTCGACTTGTTCGATCGTGGCTCCTTCCACAGCCGTGGGATACTCACGCGTACGGGGCCAGTCGTCCAGGGCGAAGATCGTTGCTCGCTAAACTGAACCGTGCTCATCATGCCCCTGCGCCGACGATCAGACGACCAGCTGGTGGCCGATTTCCGGGCCGGTCGCAACGCCGCCTTCGAGGCGATCCACGACCGGTACCGGGCACGGATCAGCGCCTACGTGCACTCGATGCTGCGCCGTGACCATCACGCCGCCGAGGACGTCGTGCAGGACGTGTGGATCCGCGCCTTCGGGGCGCTGCGCGCCGACGAGCGGCCCATGCAGGTGCGCCCGTGGCTCTACCGGATCGCCCACAACCGCTGCATGGACGTCCTGCGCCGCCCAGCCCCGGTCGCCGCGGAGCTCGACGAGCAGGTCGAGGCGCCGGCCGGCCTCTCGCTCGGCGACCGCCAGCGGCTCCGCGAGACGGTCACCGACATCCAGCGCCTGCCCGACCAGCAGCGCTCGGCGCTCGTGCTGCGCGAGCTGGAGGGCGCCTCGTACCAGGAGCTTGCCGAGACGCTGGACGTGACCCTCCCCGCCGTGAAGTCGCTGCTCGTCCGCGCGCGGATGGGCTTGGCGGAGGCCGCCGAGGCGCGCACCGCCGACTGCGCGACGATGCGCCGCGACATCGCCGGTGCCCGGGGCCGCATGCCC
>DAINCW010000117.1:0-8718 GCA_036732205.1 Solirubrobacteraceae bacterium
CCGCCGACGTCCACGACGCCGACGAGCCCACTCGGCGGCTCGGCCAGGGCCCTCGTCGCCCCGGCGAACGCGAAGCGCGCCTCCTCCTCGCCGGTGAGGACGGTGAGCTCGAGGTCGGCCGCCGCGCTGACCGCGGCCACGAGGTCGGCGCGGTTCGGGGCCGCGCGGATCGCGGCGGTGGCGACGGCGTCCAGCGAGTCGGCGCCCAGGGCCCGGGCCGCCCGCGCCTGTGCCGCCACGACCTCGGCGACCTCCTCGAGCTTCGGCGCCGAGATCGCCCCGGCCTCGTCCAGCGCCCGGCCGATGCGCGTGAACACGCGCTGCGCGAGCACCTCGCGCAGGCCATCCGGCCCTGGCTCGGCGACGAGCAGGCGCGTGGTGTTCGTGCCGATGTCGATGCACGCACAGCGCATGGGCCCCAGGGCGATCTTGGCATGATCCGTCAAGTCATGGAACAGGCTGCTCCCGCCATCGAGGTCCGCGACCTGCGCAAGTCCTATGGGGACTTCGAAGCCGTCCGCGGCGTCGACTTCCGCGTCGAGCGCGGCGAGGTCTTCGGCCTGCTCGGCCCCAACGGCGCGGGCAAGACCACGACCGTCGAGATTCTCGAGGGCTATCGGGAGCGCTCGGGCGGCAGCGTCTCGGTCCTCGGCTTCGACCCCGGGCGGCGGCCGCGGGCGATGCGAGCGCGGATCGGGATCGTGCTTCAGCAGACGGGCATCTACAACCACATCCGCGTGCGCGAGGCGCTCGCGCACTTCGCCGCGATGTACCCGCATCCCCGCGACGTCGACGAGGTCCTGGCCCTCGCCGGGCTCGAGGGCAAGCAGGACGCCAAGGCGCGCTCGCTCTCCGGCGGCCAGCTCCGGCGCCTGGACTTCGCGCTCGCGCTGGTCGGCGACCCGGAGCTGATCTTCCTCGACGAGCCGACGACCGGCTTCGATCCGGCGGCGCGGCGCAACGCGTGGGACACGATCAAGTCCCTGCGCGCGCTCGGCAAGACGGTGGTGCTGACCACGCACTACCTCGACGAGGCCCAGGCGCTCGCCGACCGCGTGGCGATCATCAAGGGCGGGCGGATCCTCGCCGAGGGCCCGCCGCGGCAGCTCGGCCACGAGGCCCGCGTGCGCATCTCCTACCGCGACGCGACCGGAGAGCAGGTCGAACACTTGACCGACGACCCCACGACGCTGCTGCACGAGCTGACGGCCGCGGCCCTCGCGCGCGGCGAGCGCCTGGAGGACCTCCAGGTCACCCGGCCGTCGCTGGAGGACGTCTACCTCGAGCTGACCGCCGACGAGGAGCACGCGCATGCCTGACGCCATCGCCCTCACCTGGCGGCAGTACCGCCTCGAGCGCCGGCTGTTCTGGCGCAACCCGAGCGCGGCCTTCTTCAACTTCCTGCTGCCGCTGATCTTCCTCGGCTTCTTCGGGGCGATCCTGCACGGCAACCAGAAGTCGCTCAACGTGATCGTTCCGGGCATCGCCGGGATGAGCGTCCTCTCGACGACGTTCTCGGCACTGGCCTTCAACCTCACGTTCCTGCGCGAGCAGGGCGTGCTCAAGCGGATGCGCGGGACGCCACTGCCGCCCGGCTCCTACCTCGGCGGGGTCGCGGCCAACGCGGTGACGAACACGTTCCTCCAGATCCTGATCGTGGTCGTGGCCGGCAAGGCGCTCTTCGGCGTCGACGGCCTGCGCAACGTGCCGGAGCTCGGAGTCTTCGTGCTCGTCGGCGTGATCTGCTTCGCGTCGCTGGGCGTCGCGTTCAGCCACGTCATCCCGAACTTCGACTCGGCGCCCGCGTACGTCAACGCGATCTTCCTGCCGGTCATCTTCATCTCGGGTGTCTTCTACGACGTCAAGGACACGCCCAAGTTCCTCCGCGACATCGCGGAGGCGCTGCCGCTCAAGCACCTCATCGACGGTCTGACGGGAGCCATGGTCAACGGCCACGGCCTGGGCACGAACGCGAGCTCGCTGGGCGTGCTCGCGCTGTGGGCGGCGTTCGGAGTCTTCTTCGCCATCCGCGGCTTTTCCTGGGAAGCGAGGAGGACATAGATGCAGCAGGTCACCCCAGCACGAACGGCGCCGGCAGCTCGCCGGTGACCTCGATGTCGGTGAGGCGCAGCTTCGAACGCTCCCACTCGTCCCGCAGGATCGACCACACCACGACGTCGTGGACCCGATCCCCGTGGCGATGCCAGTGGCGCAGCGTGCCCTCCTGACGGAAGCCCAGCGAGCGCAGCGCGGCCTGCGAGCGCAGGTGCAGCACGTTCGTGTAAGCGCCCACGCGCTCCAGGCCCATGAGCGCGAAGGCGACGTGGGCCATCAGCGCCTTGGACTCGGCGTTCGCGCCGGTCCCCCACCACTCGCGGCCGAACCACGTGCCGATCATCGCCCGGCGGTCGCGCCGCGACAGCTCGGAGATGCCCGTGATCCCGATCTGTCCCCGTTCGTGGTGCTCGATGACGAGGTCGAGGTGCTCGCCGCGCTGGCGCTGGAACGGCAGGTGCTCGAGGTAGGCGATCGCCTCCTCGACGCGCTCGTAGGGCCCCCAGGAGAACCAGCGGGTCACCTCCGGGTCCGAGCCCAGTGCGAACAGCGCCTGCGCATCGTGCATGGTGGGAAGCCGCAGGCTCAGGGTGGGACCGATGACGGCGAAGGACGCCACGCGGCCATGCTATGCAGGCACCGTGGTTGGCCTGCTCTACGGTTCGCGCCATGAGAGGCATGCTGCTCATCGGGGCCGCCACGCTGGCGGGCGTGACCGGGGCCGCGCCCGCGCGGGCGATCACCGTGCCCGCCGGCGTGCGCTACGCGACCGTCGCCCGTGGCGTCGGGACGCCGACGAACATCGCCTTCGACCCCGCCGGCGGGATGTGGATCACGTCCGGCGCCGGGGGCCCGCTGGCCTCCGACGGCGTCTGGTACGTCCGCAGGCCCGGCATGACGCCGGTCCACGCCGTCTCGGGCCTGCACACGGCGCTGGGCCTGACGTGGCTCGGCGGCACCCTGTACGTCACGTCCGTGCGCACGCCGCGGTTCGGGCAGGTGACGGCGCTCACGGGCTTCAACGGCCGCGGATTTCGCACGAGCAAGACGATCCTGTCCCACCTGCCGATCGGCCGGCACACCGTGGACACGATCCTCCCCGGGCCGGGCAACCGGCTGTACCTGGGCATCGGCAGCGAGTTCGACAACCGTACGTCCACGCGCAAGCTGGCGGGCACGGTCGTGTCGTTCGGGCCGACCGGGCGCGGCCTGCGCATCGAGGCCGCGGGCCTGCGCAACCCGTACGGGCTCGCGTTCATCGGTGGCACGAGCCGGCTGCTCGTCACCGACAACGGCCGCGACGACCTCGGCGCCTTCAGCCCGCCGGACGAGCTGGACCTCGTCCCGGCGTCCGGCCCGGCGCCCGACTTCGGCTTCCCCGCCTGCTACGACCAGGGCGGCGCGGCCTGTGCGGGCAAGCGACAGGCGCTCGTGCACTTCGCCGCGCACGCATCGTCGGACGGTCTGGCCGTCACGAAGGACTGGGGCCGCCAGGGCCTCAGCGCGTTCATCGCCGAGAATGGCTCGTCGTTCCCGGCCCACCCGACCGGCAACGACGTCATCCAGGTCTTGCTGCGCGCGCATCCCGGCGGTGTCTACACCGCGTCGAAGACCACGTTCGCGCGCGGCTTCGCCAAGGGCGACCCCCTGGGCGCGGCCATCGGCCACGACGGCGCGCTCTACGTCACGCTGTTCAATAGCGGCACGGTCGTGCGCTTCCAGCCGCCGGCGGGCTAACGCTAACGCAGCCGGCTACGGCGCGGCGTGCAGGACGTCGCCGACGTCGTCCGCGTGCAGCGGCCTGAAGAAGTGGAACCCCTGGGCCAGGTCGCAGCCCATGTCTGTCAGCCGCTTGGCCTGCTCTCCGGTCTCGACGCCCTCCCCAACGGTGCGCAACCCGAGCGCGTGGGCGAGCGAGACGACCGCCGCGACGATCGCGCGGGTCTCGCCGTCCTCCTCGATGCCGGCGACGAACGAGCCGTCGATCTTCAGCTCGTCGACGGGGAAGCGCTGCAGCGCGCGCAGCGACGAGTAGCCCGTGCCGAAGTCGTCGATGGCAAGCCGGACGCCAAGCGCCTTGAGCCGGCCGAGCACCGCGGCGCTGGCGTCGAGATCCTCCATGACCGCGGTCTCGGTGATCTCCAGCAACACTTTGGCCGGGTCGACTTCGGTCGTCTGGAGGGCCTGGGCGACCATGTCGACGAGGTCCGGGTGTGCACACTGGCGCGCCGACAGGTTGATGGAGACGCTGGTGCCGTTCGGCCACAGGCCGGCCTGGCGGCACGCCTGCTCGAGCACCCACTCGCCGATCGGGTGGATCAGCCCGGTCTCCTCGGCGGTGGGGATGAAGTCGACGGGCCCGAGCAGGCCGTGCTCGGGGTGCTGCCAGCGCACGAGCGCCTCGGCGGCCTGCACGCGACCGTCGACCAGGCTGACCTGCGGCTGGTAGCGCACCGCGAGCTCGCCGCGCTCGAGCGCCCGGTGCAGGGCGTTCTCGGTCTCGAGGCGCCGCACCGCGCGGGCGCGCATCGCGTCGTCGAAGACCTCGTAGACGCCGCCGCCGCGCTCCTTCGCCCGGTACATGGCGGCGTCGGCGTCGCGGAGGAGCGCCTCGGGACGCTCGGTCCCGTCGCTCGTGAGCGCGATGCCCACGCTCGTGCGGACGAAGACCTCCTCCTCGCCCTCCAGCGCGAACGGCGCGCTCAGCGCCTCCGCGACGCGGTCGGCGATCGCCATCGCCTGGTGCTCGCCGGTGATGTCCTCACAGAGGATCGTGAACTCGTCGCCGCCGAAGCGCGCCGCGGTGTCGCCCGTGCGCAGCACGTCGTTGAGGCGGCGGGCCACGGCGTCGAGCAGGCAGTCGCCGGCCCCGTGGCCGAGCGAGTCGTTGACGACTTTGAAGCGGTCGAGGTCGAGGAACAGCACGGCGAGGCAGGTGCCGTGTCGATCGAGGCGCGACAGCGCCTGTCCGAGACGGTCGAGGAACAGCGCGCGGTTGGGCAGGTTCGTCAGCGCGTCGTGCAGCGCCTGATGGGCGAGCTGGACCTCCGCGCGCTTGCGCTCGATCGCGTAGTTGATCGACCGGCCGAGCAGGCGCGCGTCCACCTGCCCCTTGATGAGGTAGTCCTGCGCACCCTCCTGCACCGCCCGCACGGCGACGGTCTCGTCGTTGCGCCCCGACAGGACGATGATCGGCACGTCGAGCGCCGCGGTACGCACCTGGGACAGCGCCTCCAGGCCTTCGGCATCCGGAAGTGAAAGGTCGAGGAGGACGCACGCGAACCTCCGGTCGAGCAGCGCGTGGACGCCAGCCTCGAGGCGGTCCGCGTGTACGAGGTCGAAGCGCACCGAGGTGCTCTCGAAATCGCGCAGCATCTCGCGCACGATGACGGCATCCGCCGGGTTGTCCTCGATGACGAGAACCGGGAGCGTTACGACAGGGACAGACTCTCGGGCCTCGAGCAGATCCGTGCTCATGGCCCGCACATGGTCGCATGCTTTACGGCGCCTGTCCGACCATGGACAAGTTTTCTACAGCAAGATGCGCAGCGCGGTGTCGTGGCCGCACCCCGCTGCGAGCATGCGCCCGACCTCTTCGGTCTCCACGTGCGAGCCACCGCGTCTGGTCGCTCCCAGCAGGAACGCCTGCGTGGGCGTGAACCCGAGGGCGACCAGCGCCTGGGTGCGCTCCTGTTCGACGGTGGGCGGCGTGCGGGTGGCGGGCATGCGTGCCTCCTGACAGTGGGGCCGTCGGTGACCCATGGAATCTCCTTCGCCGGACGGAACACGCGGGCCGCGTCGAGCGCGACCCACTCACCGATCGGCCCGCGCGTCAGCTCGGCGGGGGCGAACCGGCCTCCGCCGAGCGGCGTGTAGAGCGCTTCACTCAAGGGGTCCACCGGGCCAGCGTAGTAGCGTGAATCGAAGCCATGGAAGCCGCCGAGACCACCCGACCGGAGATGACGCACAGCGAGCGATCGTTCCTGCTTCAGCGCGTCCAGCCGGCGCTGACCGGGCTCATCGACGGCTCGCTGTCGACCCTCGCGCCGATCTTCTCCGTCGCCCTGGCGACGCACAACCCGCGCTACGCGTTCTTCGCGGGCCTGGCCACGGCGATCGGCGCCGGGATCAGCATGGCGTTCTCGGAGGGCCTGTCGGACACGGGCGAGGAGACCGGCCGCGGATCGCCGGTCGTGCGCGGCGGGATCACCGGCGCGGGCACTTTCGTCGGCGGCGTGCTGCACACGCTGCCGTTCCTCGTCCCTCACTACGACGCCGCGATCGCGCTCGCCATCGTTGTGGTCGCGTTGGAGCTCATCGCCCTGGCATACCTGCGCTACCGGTTCTTCCCCGTCGGCTTCATGCAGTCGCTCGCACAGGTGACGTTCGGGGGGATCCTGATCGCCGGCGTGAGCGCCGCGCTGGGCACCGCCGCCTCCTAGCCCGATGGCCGACTGGGCCACGATCTCGTCGCTCGGCTAGAGCAGGTACCGCACGCCCTCCGCGGCAAGCTCGAGCGCCGCGGGCGGCCCGGTCCACAGCGTCCGCGCCTCGGCGGCGATCGCGTCGAGCTTGGCGTCGTCGTGGCCGGGGTCGTGATGGAAGAGGATCGTTCGGGCGGCCTCGCTGCGCGCGGCGAACGTGAGCACGTCGGGGATCGAGGAATGCCCCCAGCCGACGCTCGAGCGGTACTCCTCCTCGGTGTACTGGCCGTCGTGGAGCAGCAGCGAGGCGCCGCGCGCGAGGGCCAGCCCCGACACCCACTCGTCGCGGTCGGTCGCGAGGTCCTGGCCGAGCGCGGGCTCGTGGTCGGGCAGGTAGGCCAGCGAGGAGTCGCCGTCGTCGATGCGAAAGCCCAGCGTCGTGCCGCGATGGTTCACGAGCGCGGCGCGCACGGTCGCCGAGCCGAGGCGGAACGGCTCCGGCGGAGCGGCGCGGAAGTCGACCCGCGCCGGCAGTTCGCGGATCTCCAGCGGTGACAGCGGAGCGGAGAGGTAGCGCGGGAGCCGGTCGCGCAGGTTGACGCGCCGCGCGGGAGGCCCCCAGACCACGATCTCGGCGGTCGGGTCGAGCATCGGCGCGAAGAAGAGCAATCCCATGATGTGGTCGAGGTGCAGGTGGGTGAGGAGCAGGTGGATCGGCCGGTCCGCGCCCGCGAGCGCGCGACCCAGGGGGCGGATCCCCGTGCCCGCGTCCAGCACGACGATCGTGCCGTCGTCGAGGCGCACCTCCACGCAGGAGGTGTTGCCGCCGTAGCGCAG
This sequence comes from Solirubrobacteraceae bacterium, assembly GCA_036732205.1. GTDB lineage: Bacteria > Actinomycetota > Thermoleophilia > Solirubrobacterales > Solirubrobacteraceae > VAWY01. The sequence goes on from DAINCW010000117.1 coordinate 7,317, forward strand.
GAACGAGCGGTCGGCGACGGGGATGGATCCCCGCACGCCCCACAGCGCGACGTCCATCAGCAGGCGGCCGACGGCCAGAACACGACGATCGCCCCGTGCAGGGCGTCCGGACTGGCGAGCGGCAGCGCGCTCGCCTCGATCTCGATCAGCGAGCGGTCGTCGGCACACACGATGAAGCGCTCGTGCGCCGGGCGCCCCTCACGCAGCGTCGTGGTGAGCGGCAGCTGGACGTCGGGCAGCGGGTTGCCCGACGCGTCCAGGGGGCCGATCTCCCGCCACTCGTCGCGACGCAGCGAGCCCGTCTCCTCGAAGCGACGGCCCAGCAGCTCGCCGGCGGGGACGTTGTAGAACAGCAGCGTCCCCTCGACGTCGACGAGGAACGCCGGGACCTGCATCGTCGAGATCAGGTTCCGGGCGAGGATGAGGTCCAGCGGTTGGCCGGTCTCCGTGGACACGGAGCGGATGCTAGTGCCGCGCTAGGCCGCTGCCGCGGGCTGCTTGGTCTTCAGGCGGTCGAACCGCTGCTCCCAGGCCGCCTGGCGCTGCTTGGCGTCCTGGACGAACGGCGACCACGCGATCGCCTTGAGCACAGCGGAGTTGAACGCCTTCGCGGGCTGCCGCAGCGGCCGGACGAAGTCCACGAACAACACGACGCGCACGCCGTCGGTGTCGTTCCAGGCCTCGTGGTCGTAGGTGTCGTCGAAGATCAGGCTCTGGCCGTCGTCCCAGTGGCGGATGTCCTCGCCGACGCGGATGCGGCACCCCTCCCTGGGGTCCGGGATGCGCAGCCCGAGGTGGTAGCGCATGACGCCCTTGTAGGGGCCGCGGTGGGCGGGGATGTGCTTGTGAGGCGAGAGGATCGAGAAGAACGCGGTCTTCATCCCCGGGATCGCCTCGACGATCCTCGTGGTCTCCGGGCACCGCTCGGCGTTGGCCTCGGCCTTGAAGCCGAAGCCGTAGATGAAGAACGTCTTCCACTGGTCGTCGTTCGTCAGCGCGACCTGGTCCGTGGAGATCTCCTGGAAGTTCGGGAGCGCGTCGTGGTCCTGGAGCACGGCCTCGAGCTCGGTGCGGATCAGGTGCCACTCGGCCTCGACCGTGCGCGCCCACGGGAACTCCTCGACCTCCCAGAACGTCCGGTCGCCGACGAGCGACGAACGGCCGATCCAGCGCTCGATCGGGGCGAGGATGCGCTCGCCAACCCTTGTGGTCACGTCCACGATCTTCTGGCGCGTCTCGTCTCTCATGGGGCGGAAGGGATATCAGGTGTATCGGTGGCGACGGCGTCGCGAACACTCGCCACCGCCTGCTGCGTCTCTAGGCCGGGCTGGGTGCGAGGCCGGTCGCAGCGCGATCGCGGCGGGCGGTGGCCCAGGCCGCGCACGGCGCGCAGTCCTCGATG
>DAINCW010000118.1:0-8546 GCA_036732205.1 Solirubrobacteraceae bacterium
GCGGCGACGAGCTCGACGAGGCGATCATCAACTACGCCAAGCGCGAGTACAAGCTCCTGATCGGCCAGCAGACGGCCGAGGAGGTCAAGCTCGAGATCGGCTCCGCCTTCCCCATGGCGGAGGAGGTCCAGGCCGAGATCCGCGGGCGCGACATGGTCTCCGGGCTGCCGAAGACCGTGGTGCTCACCAGCGAGGAGATCCGCCAGGCGCTGGAGGAGCCCCTCTCGCAGATCATCGACGCCGTGAAGGAGACGCTGGATCGCACGCCGCCCGAGCTGGCGTCGGACATCATGGATCGCGGCATCATGCTGGCCGGGGGCGGCTCGCTGCTCCAGGGCCTGGACGACCGGCTGCGCGAGGAGACTCAGATGCCGGCGCACCTCGCCGAGTCCCCGCTGACGTGCGTGGCGGTGGGCTCCGGGCGCTCCCTCGAGGAGTTCGAGGTCATCCACCGCACCAACAAGAATTCACGCAGCCGCCGACGCCGCCGCTACTAGGCGTGCTTGAGCGGCGGTTGAACAGACTTTGAGGAACTTTCCCACGTGTATGACAAGACGGTTCGCCGGCGGCGGGCAGTGTTCGCGCTGCTCGTCGTCAGCTCCCTGATCCTTCTCACTGCCTATTTCGGCGAACCCGTCGGCGGCGGGCTGCACTCGGTGCAGCGCGGGTTCCTCCAGGTCTTCTCGCCGGTCCAGGAGGGTGCCAGTCGCGCGCTGAAGCCCTTCCGCGACCTGTTTGGCTGGTTTGGCGACACGCTGCACGCCAAGTCGCAGCGTGACGCGCTGCGCAAGCAGGTGCGCGACCTGCGCAACCAGCGGATCGACTACGTGAGCTCGCAGCGCCAGATCGGTCAGCTTCAGCAGCTGCTCGACACCGACAAGACGCTGGGGCTCGACAAGATGGGGCCCGTGACGGGTCGCGTCATCGGTCGCTCGCCCACCCTCTGGTACGCGACGATCACCCTCGACCGGGGTTCGAACTCGGGCGTGGCGGTCGACGATCCGGCCGTGACCGGAGACGGCCTGGTGGGCAAGGTGACCTCCGTGACCAGCGGCGCATCGGTCGTCACGCTCATCACCGACCAGTCCAGCGGCGTGTCGGCGATCGACGATCGTCACGGCGTGCCGGGCGTGGTGCAGCCGGCGGTCGGCGACCCGAACGACCTGCTCCTCCAGTACACCCGCCGCGGCGACCGCATCAGCGTCGGGGAGCACATCGTGACCGCCGGGACGCGCTCGACCCGGCTGGAGTCGCTGTACCCCGCGGGCATCCCGATCGGCACGGTCACCAACGTCGACACCGGCTCCGTCGGGCTCTACCAGAAGGTCCACATCCGCCCGCTCGCCCGGCTGCGCACGCTCGACTACGTCCAGGTCCTGACCCAGCCCGACCGCAGCTCCCAGAAGCCGTGACCTTCAACCCACAGCTCACCCTCCGCATCGCCGCCCTCGCGATCGGGGCGGGCCTGCTCGAGGTCGTCGCGGTCTCGCAGGTGCCGCTCTTCGGCGCGGTCGCCGATCTGTCTCCTCTCGTGATCATGGCCATCGGCCTGCTCACGGGCTCGATCTCGGGCGCCGTGGCCGGATTCGGCCTGGGCCTCTTCCTCGACCTCGCCCTCTTCCAGACGATGGGCGTCTCGTCGCTGATCTACACGACCGTCGGCTACGGGGCCGGGCGGCTGCGCGAGCTGCGCGATCCCCAGGGCGCCGGCGTCCCCGTCGTCACCGGCGCGGCCGCCACGGCGATCGCGACGGTGGGCTACTCCGTCATCCAGTTCCTGCTCGGTGTCGACTCGCCGGTGAGCTGGCTGCTCCTGCGCGACATCGTCGCGACGATCGTCGTCAACGCGCTGATCTCCGTGCCCGTGTTCGCCGTCTCGCGCCGCTGGCTGTCGCCCGTGCTCCCCGACGACCCGCGCCGCCGCCGGCGCCGCGCCTACACGACCGGCGGGCTCTCCCCGCTCTCGCGCGCATGATCACCAACTCCCCCCCCGAGGACCGGCGCCCGCCGATCACGCCGCAGCTCGCGCTGCGCGTGGCGGTCCTCGGCGGATTCGCGCTCGTGATGTTCGCCCTCATCTTCTTCCGCCTCTGGTACCTCGAGGTGCTCTCGGGCGACCAGTACGTCGGCCAGGCCAACGACAACCGCGTGCGTGAGGTCGGCATCCAGGCCCCACGGGGCGACGTCGTCGACCGCAACGGCACGCCGATCGTCACCAGCCGCCAGGCCACGGTCGTCCAGGTCTCGCCCGCCAAGCTGCCCGCACCCGGCCCGCGCCGCACGGCGCTCTACGTTCGCCTCGGCCACGTGCTCGGCGAGCGCCCGGCCAGGATCCAGGCGCAGGTCATCGCGCAGCGCAAGGTGCTGCCGTACGCCGCGGCGACGGTCAAGACCGACGTGCCGCGCTCGGTGCTCAACTACCTCAACGAGCGCTCCGCTGAGTTTCCCGGCGTCTCGACGCCGGCGATCTTCCTGCGCCAGTACCCGTTCCACCAGGCCGCGGCGCACCTGCTCGGCAACGTCGGCCAGATCAGCCCGGCTGAGCTGCGCCAGGAGCACTTCCGCGGCGTGAGCCGCGGCACGGTCGTCGGCCAGGGCGGCATCGAGTACGAGTACGACCGCTACCTGCGGGGGCGTGACGGCGCGCAGGTGCTCCAGGTCGACTCGATCGGGAAGCGCAAGGGCCTGCTGCGCGTCCGCGAGCCGATCCCGGGCCGGCAACTGAAGCTCTCGCTCGACCTCGGTCTCCAGCGGGCGGCGCAGGACGCGCTCGTGCGCGCCGGTGGCGGGAAGCCCGGTGGCTTCGTCGCCATGGACCCGCGCAACGGCCAGGTCTACGCGCTCGGCTCGTTCCCCACGTACGACCCGAGCATCTTCACCAAGCCGATCTCGCAGTCGGTCTTCGACAAGCTCAACTCCCAGGCCAACGGCGCGCCGCTGTACGACCGCGCTGTGGCCGGCCTGTATCCGACCGGCTCGACGTTCAAGCCGATCACCGCGATGGCCGCGCTGACCAGCGGCATCATCACGCCCGACACCCCGATCAGCGACGGCGGCTGCCTCAAGGTCGGCGTGCAGAAGTTCTGCAACGCGGGCGGCGTGGTGAACGGGACGCTGAGCCTGCGCCGCGCGATCCAGGTCTCGTCCGACGTCTTCTTCTACACGCTGGGCGAGGAGGCCAACGCCAAGGGCACGATCGTCCAGCAGTGGGCCCGCAAGCTCGGCCTCGGCGAGCGGACCGGCATCGACCTGCCCGGCGAGTTCCGCGGCCTGATCCCGGACCCCGCCTGGCGCGCGCGCGTCGTGCGCCGCGAGTTCGCGTGCCGCAAGCGACGCCACGTCCCGTCGTGCGGGATCTCCGACGGGCGCCCGTGGTCGGTGGGCGACAACATCAACCTCGCCGTCGGCCAGGGCGACGTGCAGGCCACGCCGCTCCAGATGGCGACGGTCTACGCGACGCTGGAGAACGGCGGCAAGGTCGTGCGGCCGCACCTCGGCCTCGCGGTCGAGGACAGTCAGGGCCGCCTCGTCCAGCAGATCGACCCGCCGGCCGCGCGGCACGTGCATCTCGACTCGACCTACCGCCAGGCGATCCTCGACGGGTTGCACGCCGCGACCAGCCAGGCGGGCGGCACATCGGCCGACGTGTTCACGGGCTGGGACCAGACCCGCTACCCCGCGTACGGCAAGACCGGCACCGCCGAGCGCCCGCCACACCCCGACCAGTCGTGGTACGTGTGCTTCGTGCCCGACAAGACCCATCCCATCGTCGTCGCCGTGACGATCGAGGGCGGTGGCTTCGGCGCCCAGACCGCGGCGCCCGCCGCACGCCTCATCCTGTCGAAGTGGTTCAACCAGAAGGCCAAGTACGTGGCCGGCCACTCGCACACCCGCTAGCCGATGAACACGACCGCGCTTCGCGACACCCACGCCCCGCCCGTCCCGATCGCTCGGCGCATCGCGCTGCCGTTCGACCCGCTGCTGCTGCTCGCGACGATCGCCCTGTGCGTCTGCTCGTACGTCGTCATCTCCGGCGCCACGCGCGGCGACATCGCCGGCCAGCCCGACTACTACGCCAACCGCCAGGTGCTCTACGTCGGCGTCGGGCTCGTGCTGATGGGAGTGCTGTCGCGCATCGACTACACCCGCCTGCGCGAGCTGCGCTACGGGCTCTACGTCGCGCTCATCGGCTCGATCCTCGCGGTGCTCGCGATCGGCACTCAGGCCAAGGGCGCCCAGCGCTCGATCCCGCTCCCGTTCTTCCAGTATCAGGCCTCCGAGCTGGGCAAGGTCCTGCTCGTGCTGGCGCTCGCGGCGTTCGTCCTGGATCGCAACCGGCGCCTGGGCGAACGCGAGACGACCGCGCGGGTGATGCTGCTCACGCTCGTTCCGGCGTTCTTCGTGATCGCCCAGCCGGACCTCGGGTCCGGCATGGTCTACATCGTCATCGCGCTCGCGACGCTGTTCGTCGCGGGCACGTCGTGGCGCCACTTCGCCGGGCTCTTCGTGCTCGGCGTGGTGGCGATCACGCTGGTCCTCGTCGCCGCACCCGCGGCCGGCGTGACCGTTCTCAAGCCCTACCAGAAGGACCGCCTGACGGCGTTCCTCAACCCCTCGGACAACCCGTCCAAGCAGGGCTACCAGCAGATCCAGTCGAAGATCGCCATCGGCGCCGGGCAGAAGACCGGCCGTGGCGAGAAGGGTGCGACCCAGACGAAGTTCGACTTCCTCCCCGAGCACCACACGGACTTCGTGTTCGCGGTGGTCGGCGAGCGGTTCGGCTTCGTCGGCGCCGCCCTCGTGCTCTCGCTCTACGCGCTGCTCATCTGGCGTGGTCTGCGAATCCTGACCATGGCGAAGAACCTGTACGGCGCGCTGGTCGCCGGCGGCATCGTCGCGATGCTGATGTTCCAGGTCTTCGTCAACGTGGGAATGACCCTCGGGATCATGCCCATCACCGGCATCACGTTGCCGCTCATGAGCTATGGCGGCTCGTCGGTGCTCACCACTCTCCTGGCCCTCGGGCTCCTGCAGTCGATCTACGTGCAGGGGCGCGCCGCTGGCGCGTTCAAGTCCCGCATCGGCCTCTGACCTAAGGAAATCTCTTCGTGAAGAAACAAGTGCTCGTCAGCGTCGACCGGGGAGAGACCCGTGTCGGCCTGCTGGAGGCCTCCGGCAAGGCCGGCGCCCCCACCAAGGGCCGGGCCGCCGCTCCGAAGAAGGACCCGGCCGCCGGCTACCGCGTCGCGGAGCTCTACCTCGAGCGCCGTGGCGCCCGCTCCATCGTGGGCAACATCTACAAGGGCAAGGTCGACAACGTCCTGGCCGGCCTCGAGGCCGCGTTCGTCGACATCGGCCTGGACAAGAACGGCTTCCTGCACGTCGACGAGATCGTGCTCCCCGGGGTCGAGGTCCAGCGGCGCGGGCGCGGCAGCGGCACGGGCAACAAGATCACCGACCTGCTCAAGCCCGGGCAGGAGATCGTCGTCCAGGTCGTCAAGGACCCGCTGAAGTCGAAGGGCGCTCGCCTGTCGATGGAGCTGACGATCGCGGGCCGCTACATGGTCTACGCCCCAACGGGGGAGGGCATCGGCGTCTCCAAGCGCCTCGATGACAATGAGCGCGAGCGCCTGCGCAAGGAGGCCAAGGGTCTCGACCTGCGCGAGGGCGGCGCGATCATCCGCACCGCTGCGGCGGGCGCGAAGCGCAAGGACTTCGAGCGCGAGCTCCAGTACCTGTTCAAGCTCCACGAGGTCCTGGAGAAGCGCGTGGCGGATGCCACGGCGCCCGCGATGGTCTTCCAGGAGGCCGACCTGTCGGTGCGCGTCGTGCGCGACGTGTTCTCCGCCGACTTCGAGCGGGCCGTCGTCGACGACGCCCAGCAGCACCACCGGCTGGTCTCGTTCTTCGAGCGCACCGCGCCCGAGCTCGTCGACCGCGTCGAGCTCTACGAGGACAAGGCCCCGCTGTTCGAGCGCTACGGCGTCACCGAGGTCCTGGAGGGCACACTGTCCAAGCGTGTCGACCTGCCCAGCGGCGGCTACCTGCTGATCGACTACGCCGAGGCGCTGACGGTCATCGACGTCAACTCCGGGTCGTTCGTGGGCCGGGGCAAGCAGGCCCGCCTCGAGGACACGATCACCAAGACGAACATCGAGGCGGCCACCGAGGTCGTCAACCAGCTGCGGCTGCGCGACATCGGCGGGATCATCGTCATCGACTTCATCGACATGGCCAAGGCGCGCAACCGCGCCGAGGTTCTCAAGACGCTGCGCAAGGCGCTCGACGAGGACCGGACGAAGACGTTCACGGCCGAGATCTCCAAGCTCGGCCTGGTGGAGATGACGCGCCAGAACGTCACGGAGGGCGTCCGGGAGATCATGACCCGGCCCTGCCCGACCTGCGACGGCGAGGGCGTCGTCAAGTCCGAGGAGACGATCGCCGTCGAGGTGGAGCGCAGGCTGCGCGACGCCGCGGCCGGTGAGAAGAAGGCCGAGGCCCTGCTCGTGCGCCTGAACCCGGCCGTCACCGCCCAGTTCACGGGCGGCGGGGGCTCGGCGCTGCGCGCGATCGAGGCCGACACCGGCAAGACCTTCTACTTCGAGGGCTCCGACGGCCTGCCGCTCGACCACTACGCGGTGACGTTCACGGGGACGAAGGAGGAGGTCGAGGAGCGGGCGATCCCGTTCTCGCCGGGCGACGAGGTGCTGGTCGCGATCGTCGAGCCGCACATGTACAACGTCGACGACGCCGTTGCCAAGATCGACAGCTACATCGTGTCGGTCACCGGCGGCTTCCCCTACGTGGGCCAGAAGCACCTGGTGCGCATCGAGGAGGTGGGCCGCACCGCAGCCACCGCCACGCTGCTCGACGCCGATCCCGCGACGACCGAGTCCGACGGCGACGAGGCGGTAGACTCGACCACTCGGCGCCGCGGCCGCAGAGGCGGACGGCGCCGTTCCCGTGCCAAGGCCGAAACCGCTGAGACCTGATGTATGCAGTCGTAAAAACCGGAGGCAAGCAGTACCGCGTCGAGAAGGGGCAGACCCTTCTCGTGGAGCTGCTCGATGCCAAGGAGGGCGCCACGATCGCCCTCGACCCGATCCTCTATCGCTCCAAGGACGCCGTCTTCGACGCCAAGGAGCTCAAGAAGGTCAAGGTCAAGGCGAAGGTCGTGGGCCACGAGAAGGGCGAGAAGCTGCGCGTCTTCAAGTTCAAGCCCAAGCGGGGCTACAAGCGCCGCACGGGCCATCGTCAGAAGTTGACGCGAATCGAGATCACGGAGATCACGCATGGCGCATAAGAAGGGGCTCGGCTCCAGCCGCAACGGCCGCGACAGCAACGCCCAGCGCCTGGGCGTGAAGATCTTCGCCGGCCAGACGGTCACCGGCGGCGAGATCATCGTGCGCCAGCGCGGCACCCGCTTCCGGCCCGGCGAGGGCGTCGGCATCGGCAAGGACGACACGCTGTTCGCGAAGGCCCCGGGCACCGTGCAGTTCACCTCCGGGTGGCGCGGCCGCGTCATCTCGGTCGTGGCCGACGGCGCCGACGCCTCGTAGCGCCGGCGCCGCAGCCGGTCACAACGGCTGGGCCGTCGGGCGGATCAGGATCTCGTTGACATCGACGTGGGGTGGCTGCTCCACGGCGAACATGACCGCGCGGGCGATGTCGTCGGCCTCGAGCGCGCGGATCGACGGCCTGTCGGTGAAGAACGGCGTGTCGACCATGCCCGGCTCGATCAGCGTGACGCGGACGCCGGTGTCGTTGAGGTCCATGCGCAGCGCCTCGCCCATCGCCGTGACCGCGTGCTTGGTCACCGAGTACAGGCTGCCCGGCAGCGCGCGCCGGCCGGCCACGGAGCTCGTGATCAGCAGGTGGCCCGTCGAGTCCTTCAGCGCCGGGATCGCCGCGCGCGCCGTGTAGGCGGCACCGAGCACGTTGGTCAGCACCATGTCGCGCCAGTGCTCGGGGGTTTCCTCCAGCCAGCCGCGCTTCGCGCCGAAGCCGGCGTTCGCGAAGACGACGTCCACGCGACCGTAGGCCTCGAGCGCCTGGGCGACGAGGCGCTCGTTGTCGTCCCAGCTCGTCACGTCGGTCGTGACGGCGAGCGCGTGCTCCTCGCCGCCCAGCTCGGACGCCAGCTCGGCGAGCCTGTCGGCGCTGCGCGCGGCGAGCACCACGCGGTGCCCGGCCTTGACGGCATGGCGGGCTGTGGCGGCGCCGATGCCCGTTGAGGCACCGGTGATGAGGAATACCGGGGAGTCGGCCACGAGGGGGTCCTTTCTACGATCAGGTCACGCATGCTCTACGACAAGGCGCGCATCTTCGTTGCGGGCGGCCGCGGAGGCGACGGCTCGATGAGCTTTCGGCGAGAGGCCAACGTACCCCGTGGGGGCCCCGACGGCGGCGACGGCGGCCGCGGCGGCGAGGTCGCGCTGCGCTGCAGCGACTCGCTGCGCGACCTCCAGACCTTCAAGCGCAAGACGCACCACCGGGCCGGGCGGGGCGTGCACGGCCAGGGCTCGCTGCGCCACGGCGCCGAGGGG
>DAINCW010000119.1:0-8517 GCA_036732205.1 Solirubrobacteraceae bacterium
GGCTGGCCAAGTGCGGCGACGGCCGGCCTTGGGCCTGGGGCGGCACCGGGCCGCCGAGGTAGACGACGCGCTGCACCCCGGCGCGGCGGGCGGCCTGCGCGAAGTTCTCGGCGGCACGGCGGTCGCGGACGTCGAACCCCTCCTGCGCCCCCGGCTCCATGGAATGGATGAGGTAGTAGGCGACGTCGATGCCCTCGAGCGCCTCGTCGAGCCCGGCACCCGTGACGGCGTCGCCGCGCACCACTGTGACGTCCACACCAACCCGCCCGGGATCGCGCGCGAAGCCGACGACGTCGACCCCGGCGCCGACCAGCCGCGGCGCGAGCGCCGAGCCGACGAAGCCGCTGATCCCGGTGACGAGGGCGCGCATGCGTCTCACCATGATCGAAAAAGCGCGCAGGATGCGGCCTCTTCACCTCCGCCGAACGCCGAAACCTCGCCGTTTGCAGGGGCGAATCGAAACGTTCGCCATTTGCGGAAACGCCCCTGGCCTCGCCCGAGGCGTTCTGGTTCGATGCGCAGCGGTCATGGCGAAGGCGCGAAAGGTCACCTGCGAGAGCTGCTTCTTCCGGCGCAACATGCTCTGCGCGCTCGACCAGGACGAGCCCTGCGCGACCTACCGGCCGGACCGCCCCGAGGGGCTGTGCCCGCCCGACCAGCTGCGCTTCGTGTTTCGCTCCCAGCGCCGGACGCAGGCGGTCTGGGCCTTCCCGTCGGCGCAGGAGCAGGCGGCGCTGCACCGGCTCCCCGAGACCGGCTGACTCGCCCTACCGCAGTCGTCGCTCCAGCCAGCGCACGCCCGGTGTGTCCGTGGACCCGTGGGCGATGATCGAGCAGACGACGCACAGCGCCGCCAGGTGGAAGATCTGCTCGCCGGCCGTGATGTGGCGCGACAGCACGATCAGCGAGAACGCCATCGTCGACACCCCCTTGGGCCCGAACCAGCTCATGAACGCCTTCGTGTGCCTGCCGAAGCTCGTGCCCGCGAGCGAGACGAACACGGCGACCGGTCGCGCGACGAGCAGGGTGACCGCAACGATCGCGACCGCGGCCCAGCCGTCGTCGAAGAGCCCTCCGAACGTCAGCAGCGCGCCGAAGACGACGAAGATGCCGAGCTTGACGATCTCGACGAGCTGGTCCGCGCGCCTCTCGACGTCGCGCAGGAGGTCGGGGCGGCGGACCCCGAGCACGATCGCGGCGACGTACACCGCGATGAAGCCGTTGGCCTCCGGACCCAGCTGGCTCGCCCCGTAGGCGGCGAATCCGAGGCCGACCGCCACGAACGCGGCCTGGGCCGCCGTGCGCGGAGTCACGAGGGATGCCAGCAGGCCGCACGCGATGCCGAAGGCGAAGCCGAGCCCGACGTCCTGCACGACGAAGGCAAGCGGGTCGAAGTGGTGGCGCGTCGCGTCGAGCGCGGTCGCGAGCGCGAGGATCGGGGCGAGCGCCAGGCCGTCGTTGAGCCCGGACTCGAGGTTGAGCGAATGGCGGACGACGCGCGGGACGCGAGGGTTCGTGACGACGGCGTTCGACAGGACCGGGTCGGTCGGCGACAGCAGCGCACCGACCAGGAACGACTCGGTCCAGGAGAGGTCCGTCAGCGTCTTCGTCGCCACGGCCACGATCGCGCCGGTGATCGGCATGCCGACGACGAGCTTGCGCAGCGGCGGGCGCCACTCGCGCTGGAGCATCTCGGCGTCGACCTCGAGACCGTCGCGGCACAGGATCACGATCAGGGCGACCGTCGCCAGCGCGCTGACGAGGTCCGAACGCGGGTCGGGATGGACGATCCCCAGCCAGCCTGGCCCCACCACGAAGCCGGCCACCAGGAACAGCACGGTGAACGGGAGGAACCGGCGCCACGACGTCACCCCCGACAGCCTCCCAGACGCGGGGGTAAGGTCCGCGGCGAGGGTCAACGGTGCAGATAACTGTCCTGGGCAAGTCTCCGTCGTGGCAGGACGTCGACGGCGCGTGCAGCGGCTACCTCGTCGAAGACGACGGCAGCTGCCTGCTGCTCGACTGCGGCAACGGCGTGTTCTCGAAGCTGCGCCGCTTCCGCGACTACGTCGACATCGACGCGGTCGTCATCAGCCACCTGCACGCCGACCACTTCCTCGATCTGGTCCCGTTCTCGTATGCGCTGACCTACGCGCCGCGCCAGCAGCCCGCGGCGATCCAGCACTGGCCGGGGACCGACCACCCCGCGCACCCGGTCCTGCACGTGCCGCGTGGGGCACGGGAGATCTTCCGCCGCGTCGTCGGCGCATGGGGCAACGAGAACCTGGTGGAGAACGCCTTCGACCTGCGCGAGTACGACAAGTCCGACGTCCTCGAGGTCGGCTCGCTGCGCATCCGCTTCCACGAGGTGCCGCACTACGTGACCACCCATGCGGTCGAGATCCGCTCGACCAACGGCGGCGGGCGCTTCACCTACGGCGCCGACTCCGCGCCCACCGACGAGCTCGTGGCGTTCGCCGCGGGGTCCGACCTGCTGATGATCGAGGCGACGCTGCCGCGCCCCGAGAGGGACGGCCAGCGCGGCCACCTCACGCCGTCGGAGGCGGGCGACCACGGCTGCCGCGCGAAGGTCGGGCGCCTCGTCATCACGCACATGTCCGACGAGCTCGACGCGGTGTGGGCCAAGGCCGAGGCCGAGAAGTCCTTCAAGGGCCCGGTGGACGTCGCCCGCGAGGGCGCGGTCTACACGGTGTGATCGCGGCCTGACCTGGTCGGCGGGCGGGGTAGATTGAAGCGATGCCCACCGAGCGCGACCTGTTTGCGAACTTCGAGCGCATGCGCCGTGAGATGGACGAGCTGTTCGGCGGCGTCTTCGATCGCTCGCTGCGCGGGCCGCGCCGCGGCGGCTTCATGCCGCGCGTCGACGTCGCCTACGCCGGCGACCCGCCGCGCGCGATCGTCACCGCCGAGCTCGCGGGCATCGGGATCGAGCAGCTCGACATCGAGATCCGCGGCCGCGAGCTGATCATCGGCGGCAACCGCGGCCCGGTCGACGAGACCGAGGGCCGCGTCTACCAGCAGATCGAGATCGAGCACGGGCCGTTCCGGCGCACCATCCAGCTCGGCACCGATGTCGCCGCCGATCAGGCGAAGGCCACGTACGACGACGGCATCCTGCGCGTCGAGATCCCGCTCGTGGCGCCCGAGACGAACGTGCGCCAGGTCCCGGTGGAGATCCGGGGCGACGAGTGATCGACGTCGTCACCGGCAACGGCGAGCCCCGCGAGGTCGCGATCGACGCCGACCGCGCGCTGCCCGACCTGCTGCCCGTGCTGCCGCTGCGCGAGTCGGTGGCGTTCCCCGAGACCCTCACGCCGCTCGCGGTCGGCCAGGAGCGATCGGTCGAGCTCATCAACCACGTGCTCGCGCGCGACCGCATGCTCGTCATGGTCTCCAGCCGCAAGCCCGAGCTCGAGACGCCGGGCCCCGAGGACCTCTACGACGTCGGCGTCGTCGGGATCGTCGCCCGGATGCTGAAGATCCCCGACGGGACGCTGCGGATCCTCGTCCAGGCGACGCAGCGCGTGAAGGTCGACAAGTGGGAGCGCGAAGAGCCGTTCCTGATCGCGCGGATCTCCGAGCTGCCCGACGTCGTGGAGGAGAGCCCCGAGCTCGTCGCGCTGATGCGCAACGTCCAGCAGACGTTCTCGCAGATCATCGAGCACGTTCCGTACCTGCCCGAGGAGCTCCAGCTCGCGGTCACCAACGTCGACGACCCGGGTGGCCTGGCCAACCTGATCGCGGGGGCGCTGCGGCTGAAGACCGAGGACAAGCAGGCGCTGCTCGAGGAGGTCGACGTCGCCCGCCGGCTGCGCCGCCTCGCCGAGCTGCTCGCGCGCGAGCTGGAGGTCGTCTCCATCGGAACTCGCATCCAGGAGCAGGTGCAGGAGGAGGTCGGCGCCTCGCAGCGCGAGTTCTTCCTGCGCCAGCAGCTCGACGCGATCCGCCGCGAGCTGGGGGAGGAGGACGAGTCGACGGCAGACGCCCGCGACCTGCGCGAGCAGCTGGACGCCGCGGGCCTGCCCGACGCGGTGCGCACGGTCGCCGAGCGCGAGCTCTCGCGCCTGGAGAAGCTGCCGACCGCCGCCGCCGAGCACGGGGTCATTCGAACGTACCTCGAGTGGCTCGCGGCGCTGCCGTGGTCCACGACGACCGAGGACAACCTGGATCTCCGGCACGCGCGCGAGGTCCTCGACGCCGACCACTACGACATCGAGCAGGTCAAGGACCGCATCCTCGAGTTCCTCGCCGTGCGCAAGCTCAAGCCCGACGCGCGCGGCACGATCATGTGCTTCGTCGGGCCGCCCGGCGTGGGCAAGACGTCGCTGGGGCGCTCGATCGCCCGGGCGCTCGGGCGCAAGTTCGAGCGCATGTCGGTCGGCGGGGTCAGGGACGAGTCGGAGATCCGCGGCCACCGCCGGACGTACGTCGGCGCGATGCCCGGGACGATCATCCGCGCGCTGCGCGACGCCGAGTCCCGCAACCCCCTGTTCATGATCGACGAGATCGACAAGATGGGCTCGGACTGGCGCGGCGACCCGTCGAGCGCGATGCTCGAGGTGCTCGACGCCGAGCAGAACTCGACGTTCCGCGACCACTACCTCGACGTCCCGTTCGACCTGTCGGCCGTGATGTTCGTCTGCACCGCCAACGAGCTCGACCGGGTGCCCGGGCCCCTGCGCGACCGCGTGGAGGTCATCGCCCTCGCCGGCTACACCGAGGAGGAGAAGCTCCAGATCGCCAAGCGCTACCTCGTGCCACGCCAGATCGAGCGCAACGGGCTGAAGCGCAGCCTGGTCGCGTTCGGCGATCCCGGGCTGCGGGCGATCATCCGCGACTACACGCGCGAGGCCGGCGTGCGCAACCTCGAGCGCGAGATCGGCTCCGTGGCGCGCAAGCTGGCCCGCCAGGCCGCCGAGGGGAAGCTGCGCAAGAAGGTCACCGTCACACAGAAGCTCGTGCGCGAGCTCCTGGGCAGGCCGCGCTTCCAGCCCGACGCCAAGCGGCGCACGCGCGAGCCGGGGGTGGCGACCGGCCTGGCGTGGACGCCGGCGGGTGGCGACGTGCTCTTCGTCGAGGCGACGGCCATGCCGGGCAAGGGCAAGCTGACGATCACCGGCCAGCTCGGCGACGTGATGAAGGAGTCGGCGCAGGCGGCGCTGTCCTATGTCCGCGCGCACCCGCCGGCCGACCTGGCCGAGGACTGGTTCGCCACCCACGACCTGCACGTCCACGTCCCGGCCGGCGCCATCCCCAAGGACGGCCCGAGCGCCGGCGTCACGATGGTCACGGCGCTGACCTCGCTGATCACCGGGCGCCGGGTGCGCGACGAGGTCGCGATGACCGGCGAGGTCACGCTCACCGGGCTCGTGCTGCCGATCGGGGGCCTGAAGGAGAAGGCGCTCGCCGCGCAGCGAACCGGCATGAAGACCGTGATCGCTCCGGCGTTCAACGAGGCGGACATCGACGACATCCCCGAGCACCTGCGCAAGGACCTGCACTTCGTCTGGGTCAATGAGGTGGACGAGGTGCTCGCCGCGGCGCTCGACGGCCCGCGTGCTCGCTCCAACGGCCGGGTATATGCTGGCCGTAGGTCCCGTAAAGCGACCCAAGGGAAGTGAGAATGGCGAAGGCAAAGGCGAAGGCGGCGAAGGCGTCAAGCGCCGCGGCCGCTGCCAGCCCATACGTTCAGCGCGTCGTCCAGGACGGCGAGCTGCGCGACAACCTGCGTACGGCGTTCGACTCCGCGCGGGTCGCGTACGGGCGGCTTAGCAACGGCAAGCCAGCGGCGAAGGTCGTCCTCGACGACAAGAAGTTCCAGAAGGAGCTGCGCACGGCGTCGCAGTCCCTGCGCGACGCGGCTGATGCGCTGCGCGAGGGGCCGAAGGGCCGGCAGCGCAAGCAGCGCAGCGGCGGCCTCGGTCGCAAGCTGCTGCTCCTCGTGGTCGGCGCGGGGATCGCGCTGGCCGTGAGCGAGGGGCTGCGCAACAAGGTCCTCGACGCGCTGTTCGGCGCCGAGGAGGAGTTCGACTATCAGTCGACCACGACGCCGAGCACGCCGCCGGCGTCGCCGGTGGGCGCGGCGTAGGCGCTCCGCCGAACGATTGCTTGCGAAGGCGCCCCTCGGGGCGCCTTCGTCGTTAAGGTCAGGGGCGATGGAGGCAGCGACCACCACCCCGGGCGCCGAGCGCGCGCTCTCCGGCGAGAAGGCGCAGCGGATCGTCGAGGCGATGCGTGCGAGCGTGGCCCGCCGTGGCGCCGCGGGCTCGACCTTCGACCACGTCGCGCGCGAGGCCGGCGTCTCGCGCGGGCTGCTGCACTAC
Organism: Solirubrobacteraceae bacterium; assembly: GCA_036732205.1. GTDB lineage: Bacteria > Actinomycetota > Thermoleophilia > Solirubrobacterales > Solirubrobacteraceae > VAWY01. Next base: position 6,345 of record DAINCW010000119.1, read on the forward strand.
TACTTCGGCACCAAGGAGCGGCTGCTCGTCGAGGTCGTGCGCCGCGACTGCGAGCTGCGGATGGAGACGCTCGACGCCCAGCTGGCCGGCGCGCGCACCGCCGAGGACTTCATCGACGCGCTGGTGTTCTCGCTGACCGACCTGCTGAGAAACGACCCGGACTTCTTCCCGCTGTTCTTCGAGGTCTTCACGCTGTCGCGCCGCAACGAGGAGATCGCGACGGAGCTGGCCGAGCTGATGCGCCGAACGCGCACCCACGTCGCGGAGCTGCTCGCCGCCAAGCAGACCGAGGGCGTGCTGCATCTCAACGCGCCGGCGGACGCGGTCACCGACGTCCTCTTCTCCCTGGGCGACGGCGTCGCGCTGCGCATGCTCACCGAGGTCGAGCGCGACTTCGACGACACGATCGCCGCCGGCGTGACCTGCGCGCGGGCGCTGCTCGCGGATCGTTAGCGCGCCAGAGGGCGCACAGAGCGTAAGCACTCGGATTGAGTGGACGTGCGATCAGTGTGCTCGGAAGCCCACGGCGCCCGCCCCGGCGTCGTAGAGGTAGTCGTCGCTGGAGATCACGCGCCGGCCGGTGTTGATGAACGGTGCGGTCCCGGCCGCCCAGCGCAGCGACGTCGGTGTCATCGCGCCGCCGTCACCGGCCGCGAAGCTGTAGCTGAGCACCGGGGACGCCGGCTGGCCGACGCTGATCGCCACGGCGGTCCCGTCGGGGATCGAGGTGGCGATCGACGGCGGGCGCTGAGCGCTGGGCAGGCCGAAGATCGCGCTGGGGATCCCGGTGTCCATCAGGACGGTTCCGCATTGCTGGCTGTAGCCGCCGATCTGGGGGAAGGCAAAGCAGCCCGGCTCGGTGTTCCAGTCGCCGGGGCCGCTGCCGCCGGCCGTCAAAGCGACGGAGTCAAACCCGGCGGTGTTCGCCAAGTTCAGGCCCAGGGTCACGCCGTTGCGGGCGATGATGTAGCCGGGGTGCATGGACCCCGTCGTGATGCTCTGCAGCGCCAGGAACGCGTTGGCCAGCTCGGGCGGGGTCTGGGACGCCGCGCCGCGGTCAAAGCCGACCCCGAGCATGCCCAGCCCGGCGATCCTGTCGGCAACGCATTGCGGGAAGCCAGGAGCGCACGCTGATGACTTGACGGCGAGCACGCGGATCGGCACCGTCGTGGCGCTGACGCCGCCCGCCTGCAGGGTGATCGGCGCCAGGTAGTAGTTGCCCCTGAAGATCTTGCCGTCGCTGGTGTAGGTGATCTGGGCGGCCGGCCCCGGCCCGACGGCGCCGGGCCCCAGGGCGGAGGCCGGGACGACGATGCCGTGTGAGCCGGTGTCCATCTCAACCCGATGAGACGGCCCTCGGCCGACGGAGACGCGGAAGGTGAAGCCCTTTGCGATGTTGCGGCTGGCGTTGGACATCGGGAATGTCACCGCGGGGCCGCCCGTGCTGGTGTTCGGCTGTGGCGGGTGGAAGGCCATCTGGGCGAAGGCGTGGCCGCTGACGGCGTTGACGATGATCGTGTTGGCCACCGCGGCCCCGCTGTAGCTGAAGGAGACGCTGCGGGCGGCGGTGCGCAGCGTGGGCGTCGTGGCGCGCAGCACACCGCCGGACGGGCCGTAGACATGCAGCGTCACCGGGGTGGCCAGCGAGCCGCTGGTGATCGGACTCCCGGCAGAGTCGGCGAGGGCCAGCGACACATTGATTGTGCGCGCCGAGCCGGAGGCCGGGGGCGAAACCGCCTGCGGCGACAGGGCGATCGACGCGACCTGGCGCGCGGCGCCCGAACCGGACCGGACGCTGTCCCCGGGCGCCGCCGTGGCGGCCGTCGCGCCGGCCCCGGTCAGGCCGACCGTGATGAGCGCCAGCAGGCTTCCCCACGTCACGGCAATTGGCAGCCTGCCACGCGCGCGCACGTACAGCCGACGTTTCTCGCTTGCCCCTTGCGGGCCGACGAACACGAGGTTGACCGTAGTCGAGAGCCGGGGGATTCTCAACGACCATGCACGCCGGCTGGACCCCACGCTCCGTCATCGAGCCAAGATGCGGGGTGTGCGCCGCCCGCACCTCATCGCCGCTGTTGCCGTCGGCAGCGCTGCCGTGGCGGCGGTTCTCGTGCTGGCGCTCGGCGGCGGAGGGAGCCGGGGGCGGTCGGTCCGCACGGCGCGGCTCGACATC
>DAINCW010000120.1:0-5925 GCA_036732205.1 Solirubrobacteraceae bacterium
CTCGAGCGCCTCGCGCTCGGCCGCCAGCGCCTCGTTGGCGTCGGCCACCAGCGCGAAGGCCAGGGGATCGACAAGGACGGCCGCACGCACGAGGCTCGGGTGGCGCAGCAGCAGGTCGAGGATGGCGAGCGCTCCGACGTCGACGCCGCATGCGACCACGGGCCCCAGGCCCAGCGCGCCGATCAGCGCCGCGGCGTCCTCGGCCTGCTCGGCGACGGTCGTGCGCTCGTAGGGCTCGGGCGCCCCGCTCTCGCCGTACCCACGGCGGTCGGGGGCCACGACCCGCGCGTGCTGGGCGAGTGCCGCCGCCGTCTCGCGCCACGCGGTGTGGTCGTCGGCCATCCCGTGCAGCAGCAGGACGCCCGGCCCGGAGCCGGTCTCCTCGTAGGCCAGCGCGACCCCGGCGCCCTCGGCGGAAAGCATGGCCGCAGGGATACCATGAGCCCATGTCCGGTTTCGAGAACCTCTTCGGCGACGGCGAGGAGCTGCAGCGGCGGATGGCCGAGTTCGCCGAGCAGATGCAGCGCTCACAGGGCCTCGCCTGGGCCGACAACGCCATCGGGCTCGCGGTGAACATGACCGTCGCCGCGATCGAGCGCATCAACCTCCAGGGCACCGCCGACCAGCAGGCCGAGCAGATCCGGTCGGTGATGGCGACGGTCTTCCCCGAGGCCGTGACCCTCGTGCGCGAGGCCCGCGCGGGCCTCGCCGAGTAGCCCCTAGAAGGTCGGGGCTCGCCCCGCCGCCGCCCGCTCCGATTCCCGGTGCTCGCGCCCGGCCTGGATGACCTCCCGAAACGAGCGGAACTTGAAGATCGTCACGAGCGCGACGAAGCCGACGCCCAGGCTTGCCACCGCGATCGCGATCTGCTGGCCCACCGAGTAGGCCGCGGCCGCCGACCCGAAGACCTTCACGAGGAACGCCTGCTGCACGCCCGCCCCGCCAGGCGTGAAGGGCACCAGCGCAGCGACCACGTTCACGCCGAGGACCAGCGCGACGTTGTGCACCGAGCCGCCGACGTGAAACGCGTCGAGCAGCATCCAGAACGACGCGAAACGGAACAGGTACGCGACGAGCTGCACGCACCACACCTCGCGAAACCAGCGGCGGCGATCGAACAGGATCACGATGCCCAGCCGCGCGTGCTGCCAGAACGCCCGGACCTTGCGGGAGAGCAGGGCGAAGGCGATGAGCCCGATCAGTGCGAGCGCCGTGAGCACGAACAGCAACAAGCGCGGGTGCGATGCGAAGAAGCTGAGGTCGAAGGCCTTGAGCTTCGAGAAGTCCGGCGGCTTGGGGAACACGCCCTGCGTGAAGGCGAAGATCATGATCGGGATCGCCACCGTCGCATCGAAGACGGCTTCGACGAAGAAGCTCGAGCCCACGGTCGGGTAGGTGGAGCTCGGCACCGAGCCCTTGACCAGGAAGAGCTTGATGATGTCGCCACCGCGCGCCGGCACCACGTTGTTGAAGCCGTACGCCGCCACGTACGCGCCCCAGATCCGCCTCCACTGGAAGCGCTCGTTCGGGAACGAGGCCCGCAGGACGTGGAAGTACGCGCGCGATCGGATCGTCAGATAGACGATGAACAGCGCCATCCCGAGCAGCAGCGACCCCCACGACACGCTCGCGAGGCTCGAGAAGAACTTCGAGACCGAGTCGCCGAACGAGGAGAGGTCGTCGGACAGAGATGCGAGGACCAGCGGCACCGTGCTCAGGGTACGGGCCGGGTCAGGCGGCGACGCGCAGCCCGACGGCGCGCCACACATCGGGCGCCTCCAGGGACGCTGCCACGACGTGCGCCTCGGCGAGCTCGAGCCCCGGCAGCGACGGCACGCCCACGACGACCATGCCGGCGGCGCGCGCGGATGCGACGCCGGTCTGGGAGTCCTCGAGCGCGACGGACTCCGCCGGCTGCGCACCGAGCAGCGCGCACATCGCGAGGTACACGTCGGGCGCGGGCTTGGGCGCGCCCGTCTCGGCCGCGCTGAGCACCGCGTCGAAGCAGCCGGCGAGGCCCGAGACCTCCAGCGCGAGGTCCACGTGCACCCGCGGCGAGTTGGACGCGAGGCCGAGCGGCGTGCCCTGGGCGCGCAGCGCGGCGACCAGCGCCTCCGCGCCGGGCTGCGGCGGCGCCTCGCGGCGGACCTCGATGTCGACGAGGTCGTGCAGCTCGTCCACGAGCGCATCGCCCTGGCCCGGCGCATTCAGGTGCTGCTCGATCAGCCCTCGCGCGCGCGGGCCCGACGTACCGAGCAGCTCGCGCTTGTGCTCCAGGGTGAACTCCACGCCGCGGGCGGCGTAGAGGACGGTCTCGGCGCGTGTCCAGGCGCTCTCGGTGTCCAGCAGCAGGCCGTCGCAGTCGAAGACGACCGCCGCCGGGGAGTCGGCCGAAGGCATCGCGAACTAGGATCGCAGCCATGGCGCTCCCCGCTCCCTCAGACGGCTCCGCGGCCCTCGTCACGGGCGCGTCCTCGGGCATCGGCCGCGAGCTGGCGCGCGGCCTGGCGCGCCGCGGCCATCAGCTGATCCTCGTCGCGCGCACGGAGAGCAAGCTGCGCGCGCTGGCCGAGGAGCTCGACGTGCGCGCCGAGGTCGTGCCCGCAGACCTCGCCGACGCGGCCTCGCGCGACGAGCTGGCCCGCCGCGTGGCCGAGCTCGGCCTCGACGTCGAGGTGCTCGTCAACTGCGCGGGGTTCGGCACGTACGAGGACTTCGTCGACGCCGACCGCGACCGCCTGCTGTCGGAGGTGCGCCTCGACGTCGAGGCGGTCGTCGACCTCATGGCGCGCTACCTGCCCGCGATGACGAAGCGCGGCCAGGGAGCGGTCATCAACCTCTCGAGCACCGCCGGGCTGCAGCCGCTGCCGCACAACGCGCTCTACTCGGGCGTCAAGGCGGGCGTCCTGCTGCTGAGCGAGGCGGTCAACGCGGAGGTGCGCAAGCAGGGCGTCACCGTCACCGCCGTCCTGCCCGGGCCGGTGCGCACCGAGTTCCAGGAGCGCAACGACGCGGCGTTCGCCGAGCGGCTGCCGAAGTTCGCGTGGGTGGCGCCGGAGAAGGTCGCCGAATACGCGCTGCGCGCCGCCGAGCGCGGGAGGCGCTCGGTCATCCCGGGCTCGCCGCTCGTGAAGCTCATGTTCGGGCCCAACCGCTTCTTCCCGAAGCGGATGGTCATTGCGGTCAGCGACCGCATCATGCGAGCCTGACGCCATGAGCGCCACGGCCGTCGCGCGACGTCTGCCCACGGCGCCCGGCCCCCGGGGGGCGGACAAGCTGCGGACGGTCGCCGGCTTCTCACGCTCGCCGCTCCGCGCGCTGACCGAGGTGACCGACCGCCATGGCCCGGTGGCGGAGCTTCACATCGTCAACTACCGCTTCTGCTTCGTGCGCGACCACGAGGCGGCCCGGCACGTCCTTGTCACCAACCAGGACAACTACCGGAAGTCGCCCGAGTACCGGGTGCTGGCGATGGTCCTCGGCCGAGGCCTGCTGACCAACGAGGGGGAGTCCTGGCGCCACCAGCGCCGCCTCGTGCAGCCCATGTTCGCCAAGCGCCACCTCGACCACTTCGCCGTCCACATGACCGGCGCCGCGGAGGCCACGCTCGACCGCTGGGACCACGAGCTGCCGGACGGAGCCCGGGTCGACGCCGCCGAGGCGATGAACGCGATCACGCTCGACGTCGTGGGCCGCGCGTTGTTCGGCGCCAACCTGACGGGCGAGACGGCGAGCTCGGTCGGCCAGGCGATGACCCGCGTGCTGCGGGAGGGAATCGCGTCGATCGGGTCCGTCGCGGTCCGCGCGCTCAGCGAGATCCCGGGGATCAGCGGCGAGCGGGCGCTGCGCATCAGACGCATGCGGCCGGGGCGCCGGCGCACCCTTGCCGCCATCGAGGAGCTCGACGCGGTCGTCACGCGGATGGTGGACGAGCGGGCCGCGGAACCGGACACCGAGCACGACGACCTCCTCGGGCTGCTGCTGGAGGCCCGCGACGAGGAGACAGGCGAGACGATGAGCCGCAGGCAGGTGCGCGACGAGGTCATGACCTTCATGGCGGCGGGCCATGAGACGACGGCGAACGCGCTCGCTTGGACGTGGATGCTGCTTTCCCAGCACCCGGCGGCTCGCGAGCGAATGCTGGCCGAGATCGACGAGGCTCTCGGCGGCCGCGTGCCCACGAGCGAGGACGTCGACCGCCTGCCGTGGACGATGGCGGTCGTTTCGGAGTCGATGCGCCTGTATCCGCCGGTGTGGGGCATCGGGCGCCAGGCGATCGCCGACGACGAGGTCGGCGGCCACCGTGTGCGACGTGGGACCGTCGTCGGAATCGTGCCGTACCTCATCCACCGCGACCCGGAGCTCTGGCCCAACCCGGAGGGCTTCGACCCGGAGCGGTTCATGCCGGGCGCGCCGGAGCGACCGAAGCTCGCCTATATGCCGTTCGGCGCCGGCCGGCGGATCTGCGTCGGCGCCGGGTTCGCGCAGATGGAGGCGGTGCTGCTCGTCGCGATGATCGCCCAGCGCTTCACGCTCGACCTCCAGCCGGCGTTCCACGCGGTGCCCGAGGCGACGATCACGCTGCGCCCGCGCGACGGGATGCCGATGACCGTGCGCCGGCGCTAGTGAAAAAAAGGGGACTGGCCCCTTTTTCTCACGCCAACGCCGCGAGCACGAGCTCGTCGTGCTCGGCGGGCTTGACCTTGCGCAGGACGTCCTTGACCACCCCGTCCTCGTCGACGACGAACGTCGTGCGCTCGTTGCCCATGTAGGTGCGGCCGTACATCGACTTCTCGACCCACACGCCGTAGGCCTGCGCGACCGCGTGGTCGGAGTCGCCCAGCAGCGTGAACGGCAGGCCGTGCTTGTCGGCGAACTTGCGCAGCTTCTTGGGCGCGTCGGGCGAGATGCCGAGGACGACCGCGTTGGCGCCCTTGTAGTCGGCGCCGCGGTCGCGCACCCCGCACGCCTGCGTCGTACAGCCCGGCGTGTCGGCCTTGGGGTAGAAGTAGACGACGACGCGCTTGCCCTTCAGGTCCGAAAGGCGCACGAGCTCGCCGTCCTGGTCGGGCAGCGCGAAGTCGGGGGCGGCGGCGCCGGGCTCGATCACTTCAGCAACCGTGACAGGCGGCGATCCTTGAGCACCCGGCCGCCGGTCTGCTCGGCCGGGCAGTAGCTCATGACGTAGTCCTCGTAGAACACCGCCTCGAGCGTCGTCTCGCAGCGCGGGCACGGCTCGCCCTGGTGGCGGTGGACGCGCAGCGGCATCGGCAGCTTGTCGGGAATCGGGAGCTCGATGGTGCGCTCGTAGTGCTCGATCGCCGCGTCGAGGACCTCCGCGATCGCGGTGCGCAGCGTGGCGGCCTCGCCCGAGTCGAGGTCGTCGCCGCGCTTGAACGGGGACAATCTGGACTCCCACAGGATCTCGTCGACCCACGAGCGGCCGATCCCGGCGATGACGCGCTGGTCGCGCAGGAGCCCGTGCAGCGGGCGCGGCGCGTCGAGCAGCTCGCCGAGCTCCTCCGGCGGCTGGGGCCACGCCTCGGGCCCGAGCTTGGCGATCTGCTCGTCGGTCTCGAGGTCGCCGGCGCGCAGCACCTTGACCCACGCCGCCTGCTTGGTGCCGAACTCGCGCAGGCGCAGCTCGCGACCGTCGGTCAGCCGGACGAGCAGGCGCGACGTGCGGTCGCGCAGCCCCGCCCGCTTGTCGAACAGCTGGAGGCGCCCCGCCGACATCAGGTGCATGAGGACGTGCAGGTCGCCCGCCACGTCGATGACGACGTTCTTCCCGATGCGCCGCACGCCGCCGATCGCCCTCCCGTCGAGCGAGTCCAGCGGCGGGTCGAACGTCTTGAGCGCGTTGATGCCCGGCGCCAGCGTCGACTCGATCTCGACGCCGCGCAGCGCAGCATCCAGGCGGCGAGC
>DAINCW010000120.1:5935-8511 GCA_036732205.1 Solirubrobacteraceae bacterium
AGCCGTGATCTCGACCTCGGGAAGCTCGGGCATGCGACCTCAGGCGCCGGAGAACAGGCCCTCGACCGCGCGGCGCAACGCCGCCTCGGCGCACTCGACCGACAGCCCCTGGCGGCGGCGGAGCTCGTCCCACGTCGAGAACGAGGCGACGGCGCCGAGCGCCGCGGCGAGCGCCTTGTCGCCGGCGATCTCGGTGTGAAACAGCTTGACGGCCTCGCGGCGCTTCAGCGCACGGAAGCCCTCGAGCCCCGTCCGGATCGTCTCGGAGCCTGGCTCCATGATCAGGGCACCGCGGCGGATGGGAGCGATCTGCTCGTAGAGCCGAGCCCGCTGGCCCGCGAGCGCGGCGATGCGCTGCGCCAGCGGCGCAGCGGGATCCGGCAGGCGCTCCCACTCCGCGCGCAGCTTCTCCGCACGGCGCTCGGCCACGGCCGAGAACAGGCTCTCGCGGTCGCCGAAGTGCCCGAAGACCGAGCGCGCCGACACGCCGGCGCGCTCGGCGATCTCCTCCACCGACGGCTGCGGGTTGCCGTCCTCGAGGATGGCGATGAGGGCGTCCACCACGGCCTCGCGCGTGCGCAGCGCGCGGGCGGTCCGGCCGTCGATCCGGGCGGTGGCTGCCTCCATCCGAACAGATTCTTGCAGGGTGTGTGCAATCTGTCAGCTGGTGCGAGCCAATTCCCGCGGGCGCAGCAGCGCGATCAGCTCGCCCGTCCCGCCGCGCAGCCGGATGCCCGCGACTCCGCCCTTCTTCATCTCGGCGCGGGCCCCCGTGAGGTCGTGGAGGACCTGCTCGAAGTCCGGGTTGTGGCCCACGACGAGCACGCGCTGGTCCGCACCGCACATCGCCACCGCCTCCAGCGCCGCCGCGCGATCGAAGCCCGAGGCGAGCGGCTGATGGACGATCGGCTCCGCGCCGAGCGCCTCGCAGGCCAGCTGCGCCGTCTGGAGGGCGCGGACCTTGGGGCTCGTGAGCACCAGCTGGAACGCGACCCCGAGCTCCTCCAGCGCCCGGCTCGCGGCGCGCGACTGCTCCTGGCCGCGCTCGGTCAGCCGGCGCTCGGAGTCCTCGCGCGCGCCGTGGGGCTCGGCCTCGCCGTGCCGCAGGAGCCAGAGCTGCTGAGCCATGCGCCTCAGAGGCTAGATGAGCGGCGCCGGGCGGGGTTGCCCATGGCGCCGGCTACGGGCGGCGGTACGCCCGGATCGGCGGGCCCGTGTACGCCGTGCCGCCGGGCGCGGTCCACACGACGCGAAACCGCTCGCCCGAGCGGTACGACGAGCGCGTCGACCAGTGTCCCCTCGCGTCGGTGCGCACGGACTTCAGGTGGTGGAAGGCGCCCTTCGCACTGGCTGACTCGAGTGTCACCGTGCTCGCCGCGGTCGCGGGCCGCGCGATGCCCCACAGCCCCACGCCGCTGCCACTGCGCGTCGCGACGAGCGGCACCGGGAAGGCGGCGTACGACGGCTTGGGCCGGCCGTCGGCGAACTCGAGGCCCGACTCGAAGCCGCCGAAGCGCGCCTTGCCGCTGCCGGGCAGGTCGTCTCGCAGCAGGTACTGGGAGAAGGAGGCGACGCGTGGGTCGTCGTAGGCGAGCTTCTCGGAGATCGCGTCGTACTCCGGCTGCTGCGCCAGGGGCACGCCCAACAGCGTGTCGGGGAACGACTGGATGCCGAACTCCGTGAGGTACACCGGCAGCCCGCGGTGAATCGCGCCGGCGACGGCGGCGCGGTCGAGTGCGCGCGTCAGGCGTGAGAGCACCCCGATCGTCACGTCGTCGTGGCCCGACGGCCGAAAGAACGGGCCCTGCCGGGTCGTGTACGCATGGTGGGCGTAGCCGTCGGCGGGCAGGTTGGAGCATCGCCCCACGCGCCGGTAGCTGCTGTTCAGGCAGAGCGCCTGGCGCAGGAAGGCGAGCGGCGCGACGTCGTGAAGGCTGCCGCGCGGCGCGGTCTCCCCCATGAGGATCTTGTCGCTGCCGTTGCCCGACGCGCGCAGCCCGCGCCAGCCCGCGAGGAACAGCTGGCGGTATATGCGCCCGGACTCCGGCCGGTGTCCCTTGAGGTACTGCGGGCCCAGGAACTGCGGGTGGTTTGGCTCGTTCCAGATCCCCCACGTGCTGACCTGGCCGCCGTAGTGGCGCCCGACCGCGGTCATGAACGCCTGGAACTCCTTAGGGCTGGGGCGGGTCACCGTGTCGGTCCTGGCGGCGGTCGCCCAGCGCGGCACTGGGCCCGAGACCGTCAGCAGCACCGACCAGTTGCGCTGAGCGGCGGCGGCGAGGAGCGCGTCGTACTGGCCCCAGTCGTATGCGCCGGGGTCCGTGGCGTCGACGTTCGGCCTGGTCGCCGAGTCGGGCGACGGCGCCACGCTGTGCCAGTAGATGACGACGCGCAGGGAGCGCACGCCGAGGGAGGCCAGCTGGTCCATCGCGGCCGGACGCAGGGACGCGTCGAGCAGGTCGCGCGGCGCCTCGAAGCTGACCGTCTGGCCGTGGCTCGCCCATGCGGTCGCGGCCGGCGCGAGCAGCGCGGCGCAGACGAGAGCGATGCGGACGGAGAGGTGTTTCATCCCAGCG
>DAINCW010000121.1:0-8449 GCA_036732205.1 Solirubrobacteraceae bacterium
CATGAGGGCTGACCAGACCGTGAACCACTCCAGCGGGACGAGGAGCACGAACGGAGTCAGCAACGGATGCAAACCCTCGTACTGCGCGGCGTCGATCACCAGCACGCGCGCCCCGTTCTCCTCGGCGACCTGGATCGACCGCTGGGTCAGTTCCCGCGACTCGTCGGTGCCGAGCAGGGCGACGATGTCGGCACGCTGCCGCTCGAACGCCTCGATCGGGCCGTGCCGCAGCTCGCTCGCCTCGATGATCGAGCCGTTGACGCGGATGTTCTCCATGAACACGGTCAAGGCGAACTTGTAGCCCAGGCCGTAGTTCGGTCCGGCTGCGAGGACGTACAGAAGCGTCGAGCTGAGGAATTGGCGCGCCCAATCGAGCGCTGGCTGTTCAGCGTCGCGGTAGGCACGGCCAAGCCAGCCCGGTAGCTCCGGCAGCTGGGCGAGCGCAGGCGAGCGCGACGGGCACCACGTCCGCCCCAACGTGGCGGGCGAGCGCAGGTCCGACTCGCGGGCGGTGTAGAGACCGGTGCCATCGCCCAGGTCGGCGCACGGCCGGGCGTTGCCCCGGAGCGGGCGGTGGAACAGCAGCACGTCGCCGGCCGGCAGCGGCGCGCTGGAGGGGTCGAGGCGCAGACCCGCGAGCCACCGCGAGACGAAGGTGACGCCGGCGCCCGTGTAGACGTCGCTGCCGCCGAACGGCTCGGGCTCCAATCCCACGCCGCCCACGCCGGCGCGCCGCACGCCGCGCAGCACGCGCGTGACGTCGCCGGCTCGCTTGGGTCCGGTGACGAGGTAGCCCTGGGGCCCCAGGACCGTGACGTGGCCGGAGGCAACGGGGGAGACGGCCGCGGCGCCGGGCAGCGCGATGTCGAGCGAGGGCCCATCCCCCGTCGCGCTCTGCGCGAGCTGCGCCGCCGCCAGCCCGACGACGAGGACGGGCACGCCGAGTCGCACCGCGCGGGCCCGGACGCGCAGCAGGGGACCGCAGGCGAGCACGGCGACGTAGACGATGAGCGGGAGCGTGTAGCGCGGGTCGTTCTGCGCGAAGCCGTCGGTCACGAGCCAGCCGACAACGAGGCCGGCGATGAGCTCGGGCGCGGCGCTTTCGCGATCCCGCCGCCGCCAGCTCACGGCCGCCACGACAGCACCCGCGGCGGCCAGCAGGCAGTACACGAGGTGGTACTGCTGGTTGAGCGCGGCCCAGAGGTAGTAGGCCAGGTCCTCGAGCCCGTATCGCGTGGGATTGTTCTTCGTCGCGATGCCCGCGACGGCCACGCCGTTGGCGAACACGCCCTGGTCGGCGAGGTGGGCGAGGTACCACGGACCGGCGATCAGGGCGATCGGCGTGAGGAACAGGGCAATGCTCCGCCACTGGCGCCAGCCCCCGCGCAGCAGCATCACGGCGACGAGCCCCGCGACGTACACGACGAACGTGCTCTTGGTCATCATCCCGAGCGCAACGGCGACTCCCGCGCCCAGCGCCCACCGGCCGTTCGTAAAGCGCCGGCTCGCCAGCAGCATCCACACCGCCACCGCCGCCAGGGCGGCCTCCGGTGCGTCGAGGAGGTACACGTGGAACAGCGAGACGACCATCGGCGAGCCGAGAGCGAAGATCGCCGCGAGGGCTCCCGCGGCCGGCCCGTACGTCACTGACGCCGCGCCGTAGCAGCCCAGCGCCAGCAGCGGAACGAAGATCAGGTTCTCCGCGACCACGAACGACGCGACGTGGATCCCGCCCACGCTCGCGGCGAGCGCGCCGATCAGGCGCACGAGCGGCGGGTAGACGTCGAAGCGGGTAAACCACCCCCACGGGTCGCCGTGGAGGATGCCGTGGCGGTACTCGAGCGCCGTCCCCATGTGGCCCGCGGAGTCGGCGTCGGGCATCCGCCCGTCCTGTGTCAGCCACCACACGGTCACCGCGAGGAAGACGAGGACGGCCACGCCGGTGGCCGTCATGAACCGGCGAGCCGTAAGCGTCCCGACCATCTGCGCGGCCAGCATAGAGCGGGGTTTCCGGCACGCGGGGCGGGCCGCCCGATTGCTAGGCTCAACCGTCGGCAGCGCGCGGTCAATACCGCATCTTTTTCCTTGCCGTACGTCCGTACCCAGGGAGGACACCCGGGTGACGATCTCGGCCCAGATCAGGCAGACAATCATCGAACAGTCGCGGCGCGCGAACGTCGGGCACATCGGATCGGCGCTCTCCATCGCCGACCTGCTCGCCGCGCTGTACGGCGGCATCCTGCGCGGCGAGGGCGCGGAGCGCGACCGCTTCGTGCTGTCCAAGGGCCACGCCGCGCTCGCGCTCTACGGCGCGCTGGCGGCGACAGGTCGGCTCGACGCGGCCGACGTCGCCACGTACTGCTCCGACGGCACCGCGCTCGGCACGCACCCCGAGCACGTCGTCGACGGCATCGACTTCTCGACCGGCTCCCTCGGGCAGGGACTGTCGATCGCCGCGGGCGCCGCGCTCGCCGCTCGCCTCCAGGGCTCGTCACGCCGTGCGTTCGCGCTGATCAGCGACGCGGAGTGCAACGAGGGCTCGGTGTGGGAGGCCGCGATGTTCGCCGCGCATCACGACCTGGCGAACCTCGTCGCGATCGTCGACGTCAACGGGCAACAGGCGCTCGGCTACACGCGAGAGGTCATCGACCTCGATCCGCTCGCGGAGCGCTGGCGCGCGTTCGGCTGGGACGTCCACGAGGTCGACGGCCACGACGTCGACGGGCTCGCGGACGCCGTCGAGGCGCTCGACACCGTGCAGGGGCCGCCGCACGTGCTGCTCGCGCAGACGACCTTCGGCAAGGGCGTCTCCTACATGGAGTCGAAGATCGAGTGGCACTACATGCCGATGTCCGACGAGCAGTACCAGCAGGCGCTGGCCGAGCTGGAGGCCGCGTGAGGAACGCGTTCGCCGCCGGCCTCGTCGAGCTCGCCGACCGCGACGAGCGTGTCGTGCTGCTCACGGGGGACCTCGGCTTCATGGTCTGGGAGCCGTTCATCGAGCGCTTCCCCGACCGCTTCTTCAACGCGGGTGTGGCCGAGCAGAACATGGTCGGCATGGCCACCGGGCTCGCCGAGGCCGGGTTGCGGCCCTACGTCTACTCGATCGCGACCTTCGCGTCGCTGCGCGGCTACGAGTTCATCCGCAACGGCCCGCTGTTGCACGAGCTGCCCGTGAAGATCGTCGGCGTCGGCGCCGGCCTCGACTACGGGCACAATGGCGTGACGCACTACGCGCTGGAGGACGTCGCAGTGATGCGCGCCCAGCCCGACATGGCGATCGTCGCGCCGGCCGACCCCGACCAGGCGACGGCGGCGCTGCCCGCCGTGCACGCCCTCGACGGACCGGCGTACCTGCGGATCGGCAAGGAATCCGCCGGCGTGCCCGGCCTCGACGGCCGCTTCGAGATGGGTCACGTCGCCACGATCGGCGAGGGCGAGGACGTCGTAATCGTCGCCCTTGGGACGATGGCGAGGGAGGCGGTCACCGCCGCCGGGCTGCTGAGCGCACGCGGGATCCCCGCGAGCGTCGCGGTCGTCTCGAGCGTGCGTCCCGCGCCCGTCGGCGACCTCGTGGACCTGCTGGGCCGTGCGAGACTCGCCGTCTCGGCGGAAGCCCACTACGTGAACGGCGGCGTGGGCTCGCTGGTCGCCGAGGTCATCGCCGAGAACGGGCTCGACTGCCCGTTGCGCCGCTGCGGTGTGCGCACTATGCCGCGCGGGCTGACCGGCTCTCCGGAGTACCTGCGGGGGGAGCTCGGCCTGTCCGCCGAGGCGCTCGTGCAGGTCGCCGTGGACGCGTTGGACCCCGCCAGGCGCTGAGGGCGTGGGCCTCGTCTCGATCATCCTGCCGGTGCACGACCAGGCGGACCACCTCGCCGGCGTCGTGGATGGCTATCGGGAGGCGCTGGCACGCCTCGAGGGCGGCTATGAGCTCATCCTCGTGCCAAACGCGTGCAAGGACGAGACCCCCGCGGTCTGTCGCGAGCTCGCGGCGCGCGACCCGGCGATCGCCGTCGTGGAGCTTGCCGAGGGCGGCTGGGGCCGGGCCCTCAAGGCAGGGTTGCGGGTGGCTCAGGGCGACCTCCTCTGCTACACGAACTCCGCGCGTACCCAGCCCGAGATGCTGACGCTCCTGCTGCTCTACGCGATCGCCTACCCGGAGGTCGTCGTGAAGGCGAACCGGCGCATTCGCGACAGCTGGCCGCGCCGTCTCGGATCGGTCATCTACAACCTTCAGTGCCGGGCGCTCTTCGATCTGCCGACGTGGGACATCAACGGGACCCCGAAGGTGTTCCCGCGCAGCTTTCGCAAGCTGCTGGACCTGCGCTCCGACGACGACATGATCGATGCCGAGCTCATGGCGACATGCGCGTTGGAGGGCTATCCGATCATCGAGGTGCCCGTGCTTGCGACGGTGCGTCACGGCGGACGGTCCACGACGAACTACGTCTCGGCCCTGCGCATGTACGTGGGCGCGATGAGGCTGGCGCGGCGATTGCGCCCGGACCAGTGAGCGAGAAGGCATGGGACGCGCACGCCGAGGAGCTGCGCGACCCACACCAGATCGCGAGCCAGTGGCAGGGCGCCGGCGAGACCGATCCGGCGCTGCTGCGCCACCGGACACGTGGGCCGTTCTGGGACCTGCTCGCGCAGCTCGACGTGACCCTGCTCGTGTCGCGCGAGTACGAGCACCTGCTGATCAGCCTCGCCCCCGGGCGACGCGTCGGGTTCCTCCGCCTGCCCCACCCCTCGGGCATCGCGGTCGACGCCGGCGCCAACCGTGTGCACGTCGCCGCGACGCGCAACCCCAACCAGCTGTTCGAGCTTGCTCCCATGGCAGACGAGGGGGGCTCGTTGGTCCCGTTGCGCAGCCGCTTCCTGCCGGGGCGCCTCTATCTCCACGACCTCGCGATGGTCGGCGGGCAGCTCCACGGCAACGCCGTGGGTCAGGACGCGGTCGTGCGACTGTCCTACGACGATGCAGGCTGGGAACGGGTCTGGTGGCCCAACGTGGTCGACGACTTCGAGGTCAACCACCTCCAGCTGAACTCGATCGCCGCGGGCCGCGACCTGCGCCGGTCGTTCTTCTCGGCGTCGGCAGCGCGCCCGGGCTCGCGCCGGCCCGGGCAGCGCAACTGGCCGGTGGACGGCCGGGGCGTCGTGTTCTCGGGCGCCACCGGTGAGCCGGTCGCCGGCGGGCTGACGCGGCCGCACTCCGCGCGCTTCGACGGGGCCGGCGGGCTGTGGGTCGACAACTCCGGATACGGTGAGGTCGGTCGCGTCGCGGACGGGCGCTTCGAACCGGTTGCGACCCTGCCCGGCTGGACCCGCGGCCTGTGCTTCGTCGGCGAGCTGATGGCAGTGTCGACCTCGCGCGTCATCCCCCGCTTCCGCAACTATGCCCCCGGCCTCGACGTCGAACGCAGCGTGTGCGGCGTGCATCTCCTGGATCCCTCCGAGGGTCGCGTGGTTGCGAGTCTGACCTGGCCCGCGGGCAATCAGGTGTTCGCGGTCGAGGCGCTGCCGGCGAGCGTGACCCAGGGCTTCCCGTTCCGTCCTGGGCGCGGCGCCGACGCGGCCGTTCGCGATCTCTTCTTCAACCTGGAGGAGTCGCAGTGAAGCTCTCCGCCGTGATCGCCTGCTACCGCGACGCGCCCGCCGTCCCGATCATGCACGAGCGCCTTGTCAAGGTCTTCGGCGAGCTCGGATGCGACTACGAGATCATCTTCGTCAACGACGCGTCGCCGGACGACGCACGCGAGGTCCTCGCCGAGCTCGCGGCCCGTGACCCCACGGTCGTCGTCATCAACCACGCCCGGGCGTTCGGCTCCCAGAGCGCGTTCACGTCGGGCATGCGGCTGTCGACGGGCGACGGCGTGATCCTCCTCGACGGCGACCTCCAGGACCCTCCCGAGGTCATCCCGGAGTTCGTGGCGAAATGGCGCGAGGGCTACGACGTCGTCTACGGCGAGCGCGTCAAGCGCGACGCGAGCCGGTTCATGCGTGCCGCCTACAAGGGCTTCTACCGCTTGTTCCAGCGCCTGGCGTACGTCCCGATCCCACTCGACGCGGGCGACTTCGGCCTGCTCGACCGTCGCGTGGTCGACGCGATCGACAGCCTGCCCGAGAAGCACCGCTTCCTGCGCGGCCTGCGTGCATGGGTCGGGTACCGCCAGGTCGGTGTGCCCTACGTGCGCCCCGAGCGGATGTTCGGGCGCACGACGAACTCGCTGGTCAAGAACTTCGGCTGGGCGCGCCGCGCGATCGTGTCGTTCTCCTACGCGCCGCTGGACCTGATCACCGGCCTGGCGATCCTCGTGGTCGCGGGCGCGTTCCTCGGCCTGGCCGTCCAGGTGGCGCTGCACATCATCACGCCGCACAGCGCCCCGAAGGGCCTCACGACGCTCATCGTCCTCGTGCTGTTCATCGGCGGGATCCAGCTGCTGTGCCTGAGCATCATCGGCTCCTACATGGCCCACATGTACGAGGAGGTCAAGGGCCGCCCGTCCTACGTCGTGGAGTCCGTCCTCAACCCGCCCGAGGGCGCCGAGATCCCCTCCTCGGCGACGTCCTCGCATCCCGGCCGCCCGACGATTTCCTCCACGAACCCTCAGAATCGAGCCCCGTGAGCCACGACTTCCGCCTGCTGATGATCGGCGCGATGTACGAGAACGGCGGCAACACCAGCCACCGCTTCCTCGACGGCCATCCTCAGCTCTTCACCTATCCCTACGAGTCCCAGGTCGGGACCCGGCTGGTCACCGACCAGTTCACGACGACCTTCCCGCAGAAGTACCGCTGGCCGACGTTCGCGCTGCACGCCACTCCCGCCGAGGACTACTTCGCGATCATCGACGAAGAGGGCAAGATCCGCTCGCGGACGCCCAACGTGTCGAAGTTCCGCGACCACCCGTTCGACATGAACGACGACGAGCGCCGCGACATCTACATGCGCATCGTCGAGGAGATCGGCCGCTCGCGGCCCAACAACATGCAGGCCTTCTTCCGCGCGACCTTCGACGCCTGGAAGGACTTCAACCGCTCCGGCGACGAGCAGGTCCACGTCGGCTACTCGCCGGTCATCACCGTCGACGCCGACAAGATCCTCGACGACCTGCCCGCCTCGCACTTCCTGCACATCGTGCGCAACCCGTGGTCGGCCTACGCGGACACCAAGAAGCGCCCGGTCCCGCTGCCGCTCGCGACGTACATGACGCAGTGGTCGCTGAACCAGTACTTCGCCCTGCTGTTCCGGGAGCGCTACCCCGACCGCATGCACGTCGTGCGCACCGAGGACGTCATGGCCGACTCGCGGGCCGCGCTCGGCCCGGTGCTCGACGCGATGGGCCTGGACGGGTCGGCCGACTCGCTCACCGTTCCGAGCTGGAACGGCCGCGAGCTCGAGCAGGTCTATCCGTGGGGCACGATCCGCAATGCGAGCCCGGAAGCGAACCTCGCGACCGCGCAGGAGCTGTCGGTGGCCGAGCAGGACGAGGTCCGCCAGCGGACCTGGCAGTACCTCGACGTGCTCGACTACGCGAGCTTCCTGGACACGCCGGTCACGGCTTGAGCGCGCGCCGCGCGCTGGTCACGGGCGCCGCGGGATTCGTCGGCGCGAACCTCGTGCGGCGACTGCTGCGCGACGGCTGGGAGGTCGAGCCGGTCGTGTCGCCCGCGTCGGAGGCGTGGCGGCTGGAGGGCCTCGCCGTGGCGGTGCGCCGGGCGGACCTGCGCGAGCCGGAGGCGCTGGCTGGCGTGCGCGCCGACGTCGTCTTCCACCTCGCAGCCCACGGCGCGTACTCGTGGGAGACCGACACCGATCGCATCCACGCGACCAACGTCGAGGGCACGCGCGGCCTGCTCGCCGCGGTCGGCGACGCGGTCGTCGTGCACGCCGGCAGCTCGTCGGAGTACGGGCGCAAGGACCACGCGCCCGCCGAGGACGAGCCGGCCGAGCCGGACTCGGACTACGCGCGGGCGAAGCTCGCGGCGACCGAGCTTGTGCACGAGCACGGCGGCGTCACGCTGCGTCTGTACTCCGCGTACGGCCCGTGGGAGGAGCCCAACCGGCTGGTCCCGACGCTCGTGGGGCATGCGCTGCGCGGCGAGCTGCCTCCCCTCGTCGCCCCCGACACCGCACGCGACTTCGTCTACGTCGAGGACGTGTGCGACGCGTTCGTGCGCGCGGTGGACGCGCCGCGCGGCGCGGTCCTCAACGTCGCCTCGGGCCGCCAGACGACGCTGCGCGAGATCGTCGCCATGGTCCGCGAGCAGCTCGGCGTGGAGGTCGAGCCCGACTGGGGGACGATGGACAACCGCTCGTGGGACACGTCGACCTGGGTGGGCGACGCCACGCGTGCCCGCGAGCTGCTTGGCTGGGAGGCGACGACGCCGCTGGCCGATGGGCTGCGCGCCACGGCCGGCTGGCTGCGTGGCGAGGGCGCGG
>DAINCW010000122.1:0-8415 GCA_036732205.1 Solirubrobacteraceae bacterium
TCGCGTGCAGGTCGCGCTGAATCGACGGCAGCGCGACGTTCACGACCGTGTTGTCCAGCATGACCATGAACAGCGCGAAGCACATCGCGCCGAGGGTCCACCAGCGGCGGTTGGAGGCGGTGATCGGCAGGCGAGCGCGCAGGCGGGTCAGCGGGGGGTCTCCAGGGAATCGAGAATCGGGCGCAGCGCTGCGCTGAGGCGCTCGCGCTGGCCGTCGGAGAGACCTGCGGTCCACGCCTCGATGCCCTCCATGCGGGCGGTGTGGATACGCTCGATGACGTCGCGGCCCTCGTCGGTGAGGCGAACGCGCTTGATGCGGCGGTCCTGCTCGTCCTCGCGGCGTGCGAGCCAGCCGCGGCGCAGCAGGACGTCGACCGTTCGGCTGGTCGCCGGGAGCGAGAGGCCGAGCAGGTCCGCGAGACCCTTGACGGAGGCGTCCTCGGCGCAGTTGGAGAGCGCGGACAGCGTCTTGACGTGCGTGAGCGAGAGGTCGAGCTCCTCGAACAGCGCGATGACGTTGGACTCGCCCCGGGCACGCATGAGGCTGCCCCAGAACTCGCCGAGCTCGGAGGCGAGTTGCTTGGGAGTCACCACCATTGCTTCCACGCACGCAAGTATTGCGTACGCGCAGTGGTTGAACTCTGTGATCTAGGTCACAGAGGGGCGGTCAGGCCGTCGTCGGCGCGGTGCCGACGGCGCTCACGGGAACGTCGACGCGGCGTGCCGAGCGCAGGACCATGCGCTTCACCCGCGCGCTCCACGTGATCGTGCGCTCCAGCTGCTGGGGCGGGCAGCACGGATCGTCGCCGGGCTTGTAGACCGGCGTGCGAACGAGCAGCGTGGTGCCGCTGGTGCGTGCCGTGACCCGGTACAGGGTTTGGTTGCGGTACACGGCACGGAGCTTCGCCTGGCCGTTGGCGCCGGGCTTGGCCCCGTCGGCGGAGAAGACGTACAGCGCGATCGAGCCGCCGATGCCGCCGCTGTCGAGCAGGACGATCGCGTCCTGCTTGGCGTCGCCGGTCACGTCGGCGAACGTGATGGTCGGGTCCACGAACACCCGGCCCGATCGCAGCGCGTTGTGGATCGTCGGCGTCGTGGCGCTGTCGGCCTCCAGCAGCGACCGAAACAGCGTGAGGGGCGAGCCCTGCTGCGAGGTCTGAGTCTGCCGCTGGGCCGGGGCGGGCGCTGCGAGAGCGAGGAGCGCGACCGCGGCCGAGAGGGCGGCGGCGCGGTGCATCACGGCTGGAGCAGCTCGTTCTGCGCGCTGGGGCGCTTGGACCCGACGTTCAGCCGGGCCGGCTTGATCGAGCCGCCGCCGACGTGCACCGACCACGTGCCCTGCGTCAGGTCCGCCTTGAGCTGGGCCGTGTCGCGCGGGTTGATCGGGCCGGTCTGCTGGCGGAACCCGGGCTTGCTCGAGCCGATCGCGTTGTCGGTCTCGAGCGTGATCTGCTGGGACGCCTTGGTCTGGTTGGTGACGATCAGGGTCACCGGGCCGGCACCGAACGTCGCGGGCGACACCGAGACCTTCTGCGCCGAGATCGACGCGGTCACGACGATGGGCGTAGCGGGCCGCGGGCTGTTCTTGTAGTCGCTGCCCGTCCCGCATCCGGCGAGCGCAAGCGCAGCGATCGCGGCGATCGCCGAAGTGGCGTGATGGCGTGCGTGGCGCTGCATCCCTCTACCCCGTGCCTCGCCGCGGGGCGAGACCCGCGGGAACCCTAGACGATGTTTGGCCGGTCAGCGGGCCAGCTCGGAGAGTCGGTCCTGGAGGCGGTCCCAAGCCGCGGGCTCCGCTTCCTCGTACGCGCGACCCTCGAGGTCGTGCAGCGCGGCCCGGTAGGCGCCCCATGCCTCGCGCGTGCGACGGTCGACCTCCTGGCGGTCCAGTTCCGCGTCTGGGTCTGCGGCGAACGTCGGCACGGCGCTCCCTCCTTGGGGGTGACTGCGATTGCCACCATACCCCGGCGCGCGGTCTGCGGAACGGGGCAACTGCGCATGCACGCGGTCCTGCGCGAGCCGCCGCAGCTTGCCCTGGATCCCGCGCCGGACGGGGCGGCGCTGGGCGCATTTACGACGGCGGCCTGAACGCGTTTCCTTCCCCGGCGGACGAATGTCCTATACGCGTTGTCCGCGGGCTGTGGTCAGCTTGCCTCCGTCCAATGCGCCCTACGGCCACCGAGCTGCCCCTGTCCGCGTCCCCGATGGCTCCCCACGGAGCGATGGATCCCGTGCGCCCGGCCCCGGGCCGGCGCTTCGAGCGCGCCGGCGAGCCCGCCGTGCCGGGGGCGACGATCGTGCCCGCCGAGCTGTTCATGCCGTTTACGGGCGAGTCGGTTCCGGCCTACGTCGAGCGCCTGCGCTCGACGCATCGCCACCTCGGGCTGCTCATCGACGCCGTCGAGCGCGGGATGAACAGCCGGCCGGCGTCCGTCCTCTCGCCCGCGCCGCTGCGCCCGGCGCCCGTGCGGCCCGCGAGCCCGCCGCCGCCCCGCCTGGTCCCCGTTCCCGATTTCCCGGCGCCGTTGGCGCCCGAGTTCGTCGAGAGTGGCGACGAGCGTCGTGCCGGCGACGACCGCCGCGGCATCGGCCATCCCGACCGCCGCATCGGCCATCCCGACCGCCGCCATGGTCTGCCCGACCTGCGCGTCGCAAGGGCCGAGCGACGCTCCGGGCCGCGCGATCGCCGCTCGGGCCGTCGCGACCGGCGCATGGGCCACGACCGTCGCGGCCAGGCCCTGGTGAAGGGCCACAGCCGCGGCGAGATCAGCCCGGTGGTCGTGTTCTGGGCCGTGAACATCGCCTGCTGGGTCGCCGTCACCGCCGTCGCGCTGGTCAGCGGCATCGGCCGCTGGTAGCGCCTCTCCCGTCAGGCGAACGGCAGCTCGACGACCTCGGCGCGCGCGTCGCCGCCGCCGACGTCGAGCGTCGCACCAGGCTCGGCCTCCCGGCGCACCAGGGCAAGCGCGATCGGGCCGAAGCGCGGCGAGTCGGCCACCGACGCGACCCGGCCGACCTCGCGCTCGCCCAGGCGCAGCGGGTCGCCGGTGTGCACCGGCCCAGTCAGCCGCAGGCCGCGGAGGTGGCGGTTGGGCTTGCCCCGGTAGTGCAGGCGCGCGACCGTCTCCTGGCCGACGTAGCACCCCTTGGTGAAGCTGACCGCGCGGTCGTTGAGCCCGGCCTCCTGGGGGATGACCGAGTCGTCGAGCTCCACGCCGTATCGGGGACGCCCGGTCTCGACGCGCAGGACCTCGGCAGCGGCCTCGTCGATCTCGGGGCAGTCCAGCGCGTCGCGGACGGCCGCTGCGGCCCCGGCCGCGCAGATGACGTCCACGCCGACGTCGGTCGCCACGAGCACGACGTCCGCGCCGCCGACCTGGGACCGGACGTTGGAGTGCTCGTCCTCCGGCAGCGCCCCGGCGCCCACGATCTCCCGCGCCCGGGGGCCGACCAGCGAGAGCAGCGACTGCTCGAGCGTGCGCTTGTGCAGCTCCGCGTCGAAGCCGACCAAGAACCGCCGCAGCGCGTCGAACAGCGGCTGAAGGGCGACGCGCTCGCAGTCCAGCCAGAGCTCGTCGCCGAGGTCGAGCACGCGCAGGTCGGCCAGCATCTTGCCCTTGTGGGTCAGCAGGGCGGCGTACTGGCCCTGCCCCGGCTGGAGGGCCTCGACGTCGTTGGTCACCTGGCCGTTGAGGAACGGCTTGGCCTCGGCGCCGGTCAGCGCGAGCTTGCCGCGCTCCGAGCGGTCGAGGAGCGCGCAGTCCTGGCGCAGCGCTGCTTGCTGGGATTGAACTTTTGTTTCAGTCATGGCTAAATTTCAGGTCATGGAGCAGGTGACGTCCGCCGTCGAAGACTACGCGAAGGCCATCTACGCCCTGGAAACCCGCGGCGACGGGGCGGTTTCGACGAACGCGCTCGCCGCGCGCTTGGGCGTCACGGCGGCGTCCGCGTCGAACATGGTCAAGAAGCTGGCGACGCTCGACCTCGTCACCCACGAGCCGTACCGCGGGGTGCAGCTGACCGACAGCGGCCGCCGCGTGGCGCTCGAGGTGCTGCGCCATCACCGGCTGCTCGAGCTGTACCTGTCGGAGACGCTGGGCCTGCCGTGGGATCGCGTGCACGACGAGGCCGAGGTGCTCGAGCATGTCCTCTCGGAGGAGCTCGAGGAGCTCATCGCCCAGAAGCTCGGCAACCCCACCCACGATCCGCACGGTGACCCGATCCCGACGCGCGACGGGCGCATCGAGGAGACCCCGACCCGCGCCCTCCAGACGCTCGAGGCCGGGGAGCGTGGGCACTTCGTCCGGATCTCCGACTCCGACCCCGAGATGCTCCGCTACCTCTCCGAGCGCGGCATCGCGCCGCCGTGCGAGCTCGAGGTCGTCGACAAGCAGCCGTTCGACGGGCCGCTGTTCGCGCGCGTCGGCGACGAGGTCCACGTCCTCGGCGGCGCGCTCGCGCGCGCGATGCGCGTGGAGGTGACGGGATGAACCCGCCGCTCGTCGAGGGCACCCTCGCCCTACGGCCCAGCGACCTACAGCGCCTGCGTGACCGGCCCGGGCTACGGGGCATCCTGCCCATGTTGGGCCCCGCGTTCGTGGCCGCGATCGCCTACGTCGACCCCGGCAACTTCGCCACGAACATCGCCGGCGGCTCGAAGTACGGCTACCTCCTGCTGTGGGTCGTGCTCGCCGCGAACCTCATGGCGATGCTCATCCAGTTCCTCTCCGCGAAGGTGGGGACGGCGACCGGCAGCAACCTCGCCGAGCTGTGCCGCGAGCACTTCCCGCGGCGCGTGAGCGTCGGCCTGTGGATCCAGGCGGAGCTGATCGCGATGGCGACCGACCTCGCGGAGTTCGTGGGCGCCGCGATCGCGCTGAACCTGCTCTTCGGCGTCCCGCTCTTGCCCGCGGGGCTGCTGACGGCCGTCGTCGCGTTCGGGATCCTCGGGCTCCAGACCCGCGGCCACCGCCGCTTCGAGGTCGTGGTCGCCGGCCTGCTCGCCGTGATCCTGCTCGGCTTTCTCTACGACACGCTGCGCGTCGGCTTCGACGCCGGCGCCGCCGCAAGGGGCTTCGTGCCGCACTTCGCCGGCACCGACTCGATCCTGCTCGGCGTCGGCATCCTCGGCGCGACCGTGATGCCGCACGTCATCTACCTGCACTCGGCGCTCACCCAGGACCGGATCGTCCCCCGCGACGACGACGAGCGCCGGCGCCTGATGCGGTGGGGCCGCCTCGACGTGGTCGCGGCCCTCGGGGTCGCCGGTCTGGTGAACCTCTCGATGCTCGTGGTGGCCGCGTCCCTGTTCCACGGCGCGGGGCTGACGGGCGTCGACACGATCGAGGGCGCGCACGCGGGGTTCTCGCACCTGGTCGGTGGCGGAGCCGCGGCGGCCTTCGGGCTCGCGCTGCTCGCCTCGGGCTTCGCCTCGTCGAGCGTCGGGACCTACGCCGGGCAGGTCGTCATGCAGGGCTTCATCGGCCGCACGATCCCGCTGGTGGTCCGTCGCGCCGTGACCATGACGCCCGCGCTGATCGTGCTCGCCGTCGGGGCGGACCCGACGCGCTCGCTGGTCCTCAGCCAGGTGGTTCTCAGCTTCGGCATCCCGTTCGCGCTCGTGCCGCTCGTGATGCTCACCCGGCGCAAGGACGTCATGGGCGCGCTCGTCAACCGCGGGGCGACCACGCTCGCCGCGAGCGCCGTCGCCGCGCTGATCATCGCCCTCAACGTGTTCCTGCTGACGCGGACGATTCTCTAGTCACCAGGCCGTCCAGCAGGGCGATCGGCTGGGCCAGTGCGGGCGCGATGGCGTTCTCGTAGGCGACGACGCGCACCCCGCCGAAGCGGATCTCGTACCCGAAGCAGTCGGCGCAGCCGCCCGGGCCGCTGCTGCTGCGGACGCGCTGCAGGTGAGCGGCGTCCAGCACGCGGCGGAGGTGGTCCAGCTGCGCCGCCGTGAGGCGGAAGCGGCGCGCGGGCGCGTCGTCGCCGTAGCCGTCGTGCAGCGTCGCGCGGCCGTCGCGGGTGACTGTGAGCTGCTCGCGGATGCCGGCGACGCCGCCCTCCTTGTCATAGACGACGAGCGGGCCGGGCTGGGACGCCGGGTGCCCGAGCGCGACGAGGATGGCGATGAGGGTCCCAACCATTGGGCTGACTACGCGCGGGTCGCGCAGCGCATCACGTACCCTGCGGGCGATGGGCCTCGCGGACACGTTCGACTCGATGCTGGACTCGCTGCCCGACGACTGGACGGACCTCGAGCTCGAGCTGCGCGTGCGCGACGTCGACCG
This sequence comes from Solirubrobacteraceae bacterium, assembly GCA_036732205.1. Lineage (GTDB taxonomy): Bacteria > Actinomycetota > Thermoleophilia > Solirubrobacterales > Solirubrobacteraceae > VAWY01. Next base: position 6,294 of record DAINCW010000122.1, read on the forward strand.
CTACATCGAGGCCGCGACCTACCTCGTGCAGACGAACGCGCAGCCGCTGTCGAACAACGAATGGCACTGGCGGATCCGCGTCGCGCACCGCTTCGGGCACGCGGCCGCCGTGCCGGCCGTGCACGGCACGCTGAAGCTGCTCGACAACGCGAGGATCGATGGCGAGCTGGCCCTGCGCGACGTGCGCGAGGGGCGCGTCGAGGTCCAGCCGATGTGGGGCCGCCCGGAGTCCGCCCGCCGCGAGCTCCGCCGCCGGCGCGCCCAGTAGCGCGGTGGCCCGCGTCCTCGCACTCGTCCCGGACCTGCTCTTCGGCTCGAAGGTCACTGCGCTGCTGACCGCGGCGGGTCACGATGTCGAGCTCGTCAGCGGCGAGACCGAGGTCTGGGACCAGATCGGCGGCACAGACGTGCTCGTCGTCGACCTGACCACCGACAGCCTTGACGGCATCGGCCTGCTCGACACCCTGAAGACCGGCGGGGAGATGCACGGCGTCCGGTCGCTTGCCTTCTACTCGCACGTCGAGGCCGACGTGCGCGAGCGCGCACTCGACGCCGGCTTCGATCAGGTCGTGCCGCGCTCGCGGATGGCGCGCGAGGGCGGGGCGCTGGTCACGCATCTCGCCGGCTCGGCATGATGCCCCGCGCACGGTCGGAGCGACCCTAGGAGAGACAGTGGAAGAGCGCGGAGTTGCGGCCTACGCCGCCGAGTTCATCGGGACCTTCTTCCTGGTCCTGTTCATCTGCTTCATCCTCACGGTGAACAAGGGCGGGCTGGGCTACTTCGACTGGGCGGTCATCGGCCTGCTGCACGCCTTCGTGCTGATGATGCTCATCCACACGCTGGGTGACACGTCGGGGGCCCACTTCAACCCGGTCGTGACGGCGACGCTCGCCGCCCTGCGCAAGATCGCCCCGGTCGACGCGGTGATCTACATCCTGCTCCAGCTGGCGGGCGCCGTCTGCGCCGCGCTGGTCGTCAAGGCGATGCTCGTCGACGAGCAGAGGGTCGTCCACGACGGGGCGACGCTCGTCTCGCCGCTGCTGTCGGGCAAGACGCTGGGCGGCGCCGTCGCCGAGCTCATCGGGACGTTCGTCCTCATGTGGGCGATCATGGGCATGGCCGTCAACCCACGCGCCGAGCGCGGCTGGGCCGGCTTCGTGATCGGCGCGACGCTGGGCTTCGCCGTCATGGTCTTCGGGCCGCTGACTGGTGCCGGCTTCAACCCCGCCCGCGCCTTCGGCCCGTCGCTCGTGGCCGGGGGCGAGGACGTCGGCAAGTTCCTGGTCGTCTACGTCGCCGGGCCGCTCGTGGGCGCGCTGCTGGCCGGGTTCTCCTACACGCTGATCGTGCTCAAGCAGCAGGGCGAACGCCCGGTCGACAAGCTCAGCGAGGTCCCTGAGTAGCCTTCGTGGTGTGCGCCGCCGCGTCACCTTCTCGCGCAATCTGACGCTGTCGCTCTCGCGAACCTGCCAGTGCCACTGCAAGTACTGCTCGTTCGCCACGCACCAGGCCCACCTGCACGACCCCGAGGAGGTCGAGCAGATCCTCGACCGGGCGGCGAAGCGCCGCATCAAGGAGCTGCTCGTGCTGACCGGCGAGCTCCCCGAGCACAACGCTCAGGTGCGCGAGCGCCTCGCGTCGGGGGGTCACGAGGACTTCGTCTCCTACGTCGTCTGGGCGTGCGAGCGGGCGCTCGAGCGCGGGATCCTGCCCCACACCAACCTCGGCGTCCTGTCACGAGATGACCTGTCGCGGCTGCGCGAGGTGACCGCATCGCAGGGCCTGATGCTGGAGTCGGTCAATCCCGACCTCATGGCCCACCAGGGCTCGCCCACCAAGCACCCCGCCGCGCGGCTGGACACGATCCGCGCCGCCGGCGAGCTGCGCATCCCCTTCACCAGCGGGATCCTCGTCGGCATCGGCGAGAGCGAGGACGACCGCATGGCGTCGCTGGAGACGCTGGCGGCGGTCCATTCCAGGTTTGGCCACCTCCAGGAGGTCATCCTCCAGAACTACGTCCCGCATCGTCGCTACTACGGCGAGGAGCCGGCCGAGATCGCGACCGAGGCGGCCGAGCAGTTCTGGCGCACGGGCGTGGCGGGCGGGCCGGAGCTGCCGCTG
>DAINCW010000123.1:0-8346 GCA_036732205.1 Solirubrobacteraceae bacterium
GGAGCGCACGGCTGCACCCGCGCCGCGGCCCGCCGGGGGAGGCCGCGAGGGACCGTCCGCCGAGCGGCCGTTCTTCGAGCGGCCTCCGGGCTGGCTGACCGCGCGGCCGGAGCACCTCGGGGCGCCCGAGTTCGACGAGCTGCCAACCCGGCGCGGGTCCGGCCCGCCGGACGAGGCGCCGAAACGGCGGCCTGCCGAATCCCCCGAGTCGCCCGACGACGCCCCTAGGCACCGCGCGTCCGGACAGGTGGACGACGCCCCTGCGCGCCGCGCGTCCGGACAGGTGGACGACGCCCCGACGCGCCGCGATTCCCGCCCGGCCGACAACCAGCCGACGCCCTACGCGGCGGATCCACCGCCTGAGGCTCCCCCCCCCCCCGCGACTCCGGCCGGGCGGCGCCGGCAGGCCGACGAGCAGCTGACCATGCCGTTCGAACCCGAAGACTGAGTCCGGCGCGACCCGCTACCGCGTCGGCTGCAACACGAACGAGAAGTACGCGCTCACCACCCCGATCACCAAAATCCCGGTCAGGATCAGGGTTCGGGACTTGATGATGTGCCCGAACACGCCGATGACCAGGCCGATCGCCAGCACGGCCGTGAAGACCCCGAGGTGCGACGCACCGGCGGCTTGAACGAGCACGAGCACGGTCGAACCCTATATTTGCAGCATGAGCGAGAACCCCGGTTCGGTGCAGGACGTCGCCCAGGGCCTGACCGAGGTCGGATATCTGCCCGGCGGCTCGACGGCGCTCGTCGCCTACCTGGCGACGCAGCTCGGTAAGCCGGTGCTGGTCGAGGGCCCCGCGGGGGTCGGCAAGACCGAGCTGGCCAAGGCGCTGTCGCGCTATCTCGGCCGCCGCCTGGTGCGCCTCCAGTGCTACGAGGGCCTCGACGAGGCCAAGGCGCTCTACGAGTGGAACTACCGCAAGCAGCTCCTGCGCATCCAGACCGAGGCCAGCGACGCCGGCTGGCAGGAGGTGCAGGACGACATCTTCGGCGAGGAGTTCCTGCTGGAGCGCCCGCTGATGACGGCGATCGCGTCCGAGGAGCCCGTCGTGCTGCTCATCGACGAGATCGACAAGACCGACCAGGAGTTCGAGGCGATGCTCCTCGAGGTCCTGTCGGACTTCCAGATCTCGATCCCCGAGCTCGGCGTCGTCGAGGCCCGCACGCACCCCGTCGTGCTGCTGACCTCCAACAACACCCGCGAGCTGACCGAGGCGCTCAAGCGCCGCTGCCTGTACCTCTGGCTCGACTACCCGTCGCTCGAGCACGAGCTCGAGATCGTTCGCCTGCACGCGCCCGAGCTGGGCGAGTCGATCGCGCGCAAGCTAGTGGAGGTCATCGGCATGGTGCGCGAGCTCGACCTCAAGAAGCCGCCGTCGATCGCCGAGTCGATCGACTGGGCCCGCGCGCTGTTGCTGCTCGGCGCGAGCGACATCGACCAACAGACCTTCCGCGACACGATGTCGGTCATCGTCAAGCACCGCACCGACCTCGACGTGGTGGCCGAGCGCGTCGGCGTCCAGCTCGGCGGTCCCCTTGACAGCGCAGCCGCATAGGCCGGCCCTGCCCGGCGCCGCCCCGGCCGGCATGCCGGCGCGCCTGCTCGAGCTCGGCGAGGAGCTGCGCGCCGAGGGCGTCGCGCTCGGCACCTCCGAGCTGCTCGACGCGTTCGCCGTCCTCCAGGAGGTCGAGTGGACCGACCAGGAGCAGTTCCGCGAGTCGCTGGCCGCGACGCTGGCCAAGTCGCCCGAGGACCGGCGCGTCTTCGAGCTCGTCTTCGAGCGCTTCTTCTTTCGCGCCGCCGAGATGGCCGCCGTGCGCGAGGGCGTGCGCGAGGAGGGCGGCGTCGACCCGAGCGACGCGGGGCAGATCAACCTCGAGACGCTGCGCGACCAGATCGCGGCCGCCCTGCGCGATGGCGACGAGGGCGCCATGCGCGACCTCGCGCGCCTCGCCATCGCGGCGTTCGGGCGGCAGGGCGAGGGCTCGGGCGTCATCGGCGTGGACGTGCAGCGCATCCGCCGCGCGCTCGGGCTGCGCTCCGAGCCCCAGCCGGACCTGCCGCCCACCGACCCGCGCCGTGACGGGCTGCCGCGCGACCAGCTGCGCCGGTTCGAGGCGATGCTGCGCCGCGAGCTCGAGCGCTCGCAGATCGAGCGCCAGGAGGTGCTGCCGCCGTCGCGCCCGCTCAACGAGCTCGACCGCGCGTTGCCGAGCGGCCCGCTCCAGGACCTCGCCGCCGTGCACCGCGTCGTCGCGCAGATGCGCCGCCGGCTGGCGACGAAGGGCAGCGAGCAGCGCGGGCGCAAGCGCCGGGCACACGTCGACGTGCGCCGCACCATGCGGGCGTCGCTGGAGACCGGCGGCGTGCCCGTGGCGCTCAAGTACCGCCCGGTGCGCCCGCGCCGCCCCGAGATCTACGTGCTGTGCGACGTCTCGACGTCCGTGACGAGCGCCTCGGTCTTCTTTCTGTCGGTGCTCCACGCTTTGCACGACTCGTTTCGCAAGATGCGCTCGTTCGTCTTCATCGAGCGCATCTCCGAGGTGACGGACGTCTTCATCAAGGAGCGCGACTTCAAGGCGGTCAACGAGGCGATCTCACGCGACGCCGGGGTGGCCGACATCTCGGGCTACACCGACTACGGGCGCGTGTGGTCGGAGTTCCGCACGCAGGTCGAGGACGAGCTGCACCCGCGGGCCACGGTGATCGTGCTCGGCGACGCGCGCACCAACGGCCGAGACCCGCGCGCGGACCTCTTCGCGCAGATAGCGGCGAAGGCCGGCCGCACGTTCTGGCTGAACCCCGAGCCGCGGCTGTACTGGAACTACGGCGACTCGGTGATCTCCGCCTACGAGGAGCACTGCGAGGCCTTCGAGTGCTGGACGACGAACCAGCTCGAGGACTTCGTGAAGGCCCTCGCCAGGCCCATCGTCTCGTAGGCTCTTCTCCCCATGGGGATCTATGGGCGCCGGCGCGCGGTTGCCGCAGCCGGGCTGGCCGGCGCGTTGTTGCTCTTCGTGCTGATCGTCAAGGCGGTCGCCGGCTGCGGTGGCGGCGGGACGGCCACGACGGCGAAGGCGCCGCCCATCCCGCAGCTGCCCCGCGGCGGAACGCAGATCCTCCCCCGCTTCCGTGTCGTCGCGTACTACGGCGCGCCGCAGGACGCCCAGCTCGGGATCCTCGGCATCGGCTCGCCGTCGACCGCCGCGCACAAGCTCGTCACGCAGGCCCAGCGCTACCGGGTGCTCGGCAAGCCGGTGCTGCCCGCGATGGAGCTGCTCGCCGACGTGGCCGACCACGCGCCGGGCGACAGCGGCCAGTACCGCACGCGCCAGCCCGACGCGATCATCGCGCGCTACCTGAAGGCGGCGCGCAGGGCGCACGCGTTGCTGGTCCTCGACATCCAGCCTGGCTACAGCGACTTCCTCAGCGAGACGATGCACCTGCGCAAGTGGCTCGCCCAGCCCGACGTGTCGCTCGCGCTCGACCCCGAGTGGCACCTGCACGCACCCGACATCCCCGGTCAGGTCATCGGCTCGGTCGACGCGGTCGAGATCAATGCGGTGTCGTTCTGGCTGGACAGACTCACGGCCGACCGTCACCTGCCGCAGAAGCTGCTGCTCATCCACCGCTTCACGCCGGGCATGATCAAGAACGGCTTTCGCATCAAGCACCGGCGCCACCTGGCGATCGCCATCAACGTCGACGGGTTCGGCAACCGCGTCGTGAAGATCGCGAAGTACGACGAGCTCGCGAAGCTCGCGCGCGGCTTCTACAACGGCTTCAAGCTCTTCTTCCACGAGGACACGAACATCCTGCGCCCGCGCGACATCGGGAAGGTGCGCCCGCTGCCCGACGTGATCGTCTACGAGTAGCGCAGGCGAGCCTGGAACCGCGACGGCCCGCCGAAGCGGGCCGTTCCGTGCGGCCGGGGAGCGACCCCGGGCACCGACGCCAACGTTGATCGAAGATAACACGCCGGCGAGCGGCCCCTGCCAAGGACCGTCAGGCGAATCGGAGCCGCCGCCCGCGGCACAGCCGTGGCGATGCGCGGCCCAGGCTCACCACCCGCCCGTCGGCCAGGGCGAGAGTCGCGCGCAGCCGGTGCCCCGCGACCGCCGTGATGTCCGCCCGGCGCACGGCGCCCGCGTCCGGGCCGGTCATGCTCGCGGCGATCGCGCAGCGCCTCCCCACGCGCGTCGCGTGGATCGTCAGCCGCGCCGGGCCCGGGCGCAGCGTGTCCTGCGCCACGAGCTGCCGGTAGGTCGCGAACGCGGGCTTGGGCGTGTAGTCGTCATTGAGCAGCCCGTAGTGGTGCTGGAAGTTCGTCGAGGACGTGTTGTGGTCGCGCAGGTCGAACCAGCGGTAGTCCGTGACGTTGTACGTGCCGCGGAAGTCGTTGACCGCGTCGACCATCAGCTTCATGTTCGCGACCTGGTTGTCCTCGGTCCGCCCCGGGCCGGTCGGCCAGCCGTTCTCCTCGATGTGGATCGGCACGCTCGCCGGGACGTGGGCCAGCGGCAGGAAGCAGTCGCGCAGCGCGCTCAGCCCCGCGACGATCGCGTCGCGGTGGCCGCCGGGCGGCTCGGTCGGGGGAAACACGGTGCCCGGGTAGATGTCGAGGCCGACCCAGTCCAGGGCGGCGAGGAACGCCTTGCCGCCATGGTCGCCGAGGTAGGTCCAGAACTGCGTCTCCGACGCGGGGTCGGTCCGGTAGAACCAGTTGAAGCCGATCGTCAGCTGGCCGAAGCCCTTCTTCACGGCCTCGTCCTTCGCGGCGATCACGCCGCGGATGAGCGCGTCCTTGGCGCTCTTGAACGCGCCGTCGGAGGAGTCCGGCGAGATGGAGAAGTTCACCTCGTTGGTCACCTGAAGCCCGACGACCCACGGGTTGGGGCCGAATGTGTCGACGACCTGGCGGACGAAGCCGAGGAAGCCGTCGACGTCGCCGTCGTGCGCGGCGTCGGGGTGGTAGCGAACCTGGATCTCGACCGGGAAGCCGTGCGACGTGTAGAGGTCGGTCAGGGCCTTGAAGCGGGCTATCCCGGCATCGCCGTCGGCCCAGAAGAGGCGGTTGAGGCGCAGGACGAACGGCGCGCCCGCCGGGCGCAGCTGGTCGAGCGCCGCGATGGTCTTGTCCCGGTCGATCGGCGTGACGGGCACGGACGGGCCGAGCGCCCCCGCCTCCCCGGCCGGCGCGATGCCCATGCGCAACGGCGGCCCGGGCTTCATCGCCAACCCGTCCGCGCTCGTGCGCTCGACGCAGAACGGCGACTGGGCGACCGCGAGCGCCGGCAGCGCGGCCAGCGCGGCGAGGGCCAGCGGGAGGGCGCGGCGCAGCATCGTGGGTAGGATGACGGGACTGGACTGCTTGAGCCAGGGGGGCTGGCGGGAACGGCCGGCTGAGATGGCGCCTCGTACCGGCGCCGACCCTTCGAACCTGTGGGGCAATGCCCGCGGAGGGAGGCATGGAGACGACAACCGCCGTAGCCGCCGCACGTCCCGTCGCCGGGAAGGGCGCGGGGATTCGCGTCGACGGCGTCACCAAGCGCTTCACACAGCGCAAGCGCGAGCCGGTCACCGCGCTCGACGGGCTCTCGGTCCACGTCGCGCCCGGCGAGGTCGTCGCGGTCGTCGGCCCCAGCGGCTGCGGCAAGTCGACGCTGCTGGAGCTCGTGTGCGGCCTCGAGGCGCCGGACGCCGGGACGGTCAACAGCGAGCCCGCCGCCCTGATGCCCCAGCGCGACCTGCTGCTGCCGTGGGCCAGCGCCCTGGACAACGCGGCCCTCGCCCTGCGCGTGCGCGGCGCCTCCCGGTCCGACGCCCGCGCAGCCGCCGCGCCGGCCTTCGCCGCGTTCGGCCTCGAGGGCTTCGAGCAGTCACGCCCGCGCGAGCTCTCGGGCGGCATGCGCCAGCGCGTCGCGTTCCTGCGCACGCTGCTGGCCGGCAAGCCCGTGCTGTGCCTCGACGAGCCGTTCGGGGCCCTGGACGCGATCTCCCGCGGCGACATGCAGGCCTGGCTCGCTGGCGCGCTCGCGCGCGAGCCGCGCACGGTGCTGCTCGTGACCCATGACGTCGAGGAGGCCGTCGTGCTGGCCGACCGCGTGGTCGTCCTGTCGCCCCGCCCGGGTCGCGTCGTCGCCGAGCTCGAGGTCGCCTCGCCCCGGCCGCGCACGCCCACCGACCCCGACGTCGTCGCGCTCCGCGCACAGGCGCTGGAGGCGCTGCGCTCGTGCTAGCCGCACTGCTCGCCCTCGCCCTCCTGGGCGTCTGGGAGCTCTACGCGGACCTGAGCAACATCGACGCCTTCCTGCTGCCCGCGCCCCACGAGATCGCCCAATCGCTGTGGGACGACCGCTCGCTGCTGTGGTCGAACCTCGCGGTGACCTTCGAGGAGATCGCCCTCGGCATCGCGCTGGCCGTCGTCGCCGCGCTGCTCTTCGCCGTCGCGATCCACCTGTTCACGGCCGCGCGCCGCGCGGTGCTGCCGCTGCTGATCGGGTCCCAGACGATCCCGATCGTGATCGTCGCGCCCCTGCTGATCGCCTGGTTCGGCTTCGAGATCACGCCGAAGGTCGCCATCGTCGCCCTCGTCTGCTTCTTCCCGATCGTCGTCACGACCATCGACGGGCTGGCGTCGGTCGACCCCGACCTGCGCAAGCTGCTGGCGACCTTCGACGCGTCGCGCTGGGCCGTGCTGCGCCACGTCGAGGGCCCGACCGCGGTCCCCTCGGTGCTGTCGGGGGCCAAGGTCTCGGTGGCGGTCGCGGTCATCGGCGCGGTGCTGGCCGAGCAGGCTGGTTCCAGCGACGGGCTGGGGCACCTGATCCTCCAGGCCATCCCGCAGCTCGAGACCGCGCGCGCCTACGCTGCCGTGGTCGTCCTGTCCGTCCTGGCCGTCGTGCTGTACGGCGGCCTCACCCTCGTCGAACGGAGGCTCGTGTCGTGGTCGCGCTGAGACGCCTGCTCGTCGCCGTCGCGGTGCTCGGCGCCGCCCTCGCCGTCGCCGCCTGCGGCGAGAAGAAGGACAACACGTCACCGCTCCGCACGCGGCGCGTGAACCTGATCCTCGACTTCTTCCCCAACGCTGACCACGCGGGCCTGTACGCGGCGATGGCCGACGGCACGTTCGCCAGGGCCGGCCTCGACGTCCACCCGATCGTCCCGTCCGACCCCTCCGCGCCGCTCAAGCTGCTGGCCGCGGGGAAGGCCGACATGGCGATCTCCTACGAGCCCGAGGTGATGCTCGCGCGCGACAAGGGGCTCGACCTCGTGTCCATCGGCGCGCTCGTCCAGCGCCCGCTGACATCGATCATCGCCCTCGGCACGACCGGCCTGAAGCCCGCCGATCTCGAGGGCCACACGATCGGCACCGCGGGCATCCCCTACCAGTCAGCGATGCTCAAGACGATCCTCACGCACGCCGGCGCGGACCCGGGCCGCGTGAAGGAGGTCAACGTCGGCTTCAACCTCGTCCCGGCGATGCTCAGCAAGCGGGTCTTCGCAACCCTGGGCGGCTTCTGGAACTACGAGGGCATCCAGCTCGAGCGCAGGCACAAGGCGCCGGCGGTCATTCCCGTCGACCGGGCCGGCGTGCCGACCTACGACGAGCTGGTGATCGTCGCCCGCGCCGGCGAGCTGCGCCGCGACGGCCCGCGCTACCGGACGTTCCTGCGCGCGCTGGCGCAGGGCTACGGCTCACTGAGGCGCAACCCCGCCGCGGGCGTCGACGCGCTGGTCAAGGCCAACAGGGACCTCGACCGGGGGCTCCAGCTCGCGGCCGTCAAGAAGACGCTGCCCGCCTTCTTCCCCTCCGACCGCGCCAGACCGTTCGGCTACCAGGATCCCGCGCAGTGGGCGGCGTTCGGGCGCTGGATGGCCGCCAACAAGCTGATCAAGCAGCCGCCGGCCGGACGCGCCCTGACGAACGAGTTCCTGCCCGGCCAGGGTCTCTGAACCCGGTGGGCGCGTCGGTGGCGAACCCGCCGCCGTGCGCCCGCAGGGCATAGGCGCCCGCGAGGCCGGCCCACTCGCCGTAGGGCGCGAAGAACCCGCGGACCTCGGCCTCGTCCGCCCGCGCCCACGGGTCGCCGCCCGAGCGCAGGCGCCCGACGAGCTTGAGGTAGTTCAGGTCACCGGCGGGAAGCTGGTCGTAGCGGCCCTGGCCCGACATCGCGAGGACCTCGAGCGTCCAGCTCCCGATCCCGCGGATGGCGCGCAGCCGGGCCCAGCCGCGCTCGTGGTCGGGGTCGCGCAGGTCGATGCGGCCCGCGACGACCTCGCGGGCGGCGCGCACCAGCGCCTGGGCGCGCGTCGCGGTCAGGTTGAACGACTCC
>DAINCW010000124.1:0-8272 GCA_036732205.1 Solirubrobacteraceae bacterium
AACCCCGACAACGCCGCCGAGCTGCTCGCGCTGCCCGACGTCGACGGCGCGCTCGTCGGCGGGGCGTCGCTCGAGCCGGACGCGTTCGCGGCGATCGTCGGCGCCGCGCGATGACCGTCCCGGCGGGCCCCCACGCGCGGCCGGTCCCGTCGGCCGTGCTCGTCGTCCTGGATGGCTGGGGCCTCGCGCCGCCGGGCCCGGGCAACGCGATCTCGCTGGCCGACACGCCGGTCATGGACGAGCTTTGGGCGACGTACCCGCGCGCCCAGCTGCGCACGTCCGGCCCGGACGTCGGCCTGCCCCCGGGGCAGATGGGCAACTCCGAGGTCGGTCATCTCAACCTCGGGGCGGGCGCCGTCGTCAAGCAGGATCTGCTGCGCATCGACGAGGCGCTGCTCGGCCGTCGGATCGACAGCACGGTGCTGCGCGACGCGATGACGGGTGCTGAGCGCGTCCATCTGCTCGGCCTGGTGTCCGACGGCGGCGTGCACTCGAGCATCGAGCACCTGGACGCGCTGGTGGGCCTCGGCCGGGAGCTCGCGGTGCCCGACCTCGTCATCCACGCGTTCACCGACGGGCGCGACACGTCGCCGACCGCGGGCGCCGACCACCTCGAGCGTGTCGAGTCGTGGGCGGGTGCTCGCGTCGGAACGGTGGTGGGGCGCTACTACGCGATGGACCGCGACCACCGCTGGGAGCGCACGCAGCGCGCCATCGATCTTCTCGTCGAGGGCAGCGCCGACCACCACGTGCAGCGCGCGCCCGATGCGTGCCGCGAGGCCTACGCGCGCGACGAGACCGACGAGTTCGTCACCCCGACGACCGTGGGCGACGAGGCGCGGGTCCGGCCCGGCGACAGCGTCCTGTGCTTCAACTTCCGCCCGGACCGGATGCGCCAGCTCGTCGAGCGGCTCAGCGAGCACGTCGAGCGGATCACGACGCTGACGCGGTACGAGGAGGGCTGGCCGTACCCCGTGGCGTTCCCGCCGCATCGGCCGGCGACGACGATCTCCCGGGTGATCGCCGCCACCGGGCGCCCGCAGCTGCACGTGGCCGAGACGGAGAAGTACGCCCACGTCACCTACTTCTTCAACGGCGGCGACGAGGCGCCCGTGACAGGCGAGCGCCGCGAGCTCGTCAACTCGCCGCGCGACGTGCCGACGTACGACCACAAGCCTGCGATGAGCGCGCCGGAGGCCGCACGCGCGTTTGTCGACGCCTGGGCGAGCGACGACCCCGAGTTCGGGATCATCAACTTCGCGAACGCCGACATGGTCGGTCACACGGGGGTGATCGCAGCCGCCGTCGAGGCCGTGGAGACCGTCGACCGCTGTCTCGGCGAGGTGGTGGCCGCGGTGCACGCGTCGGGTGGGGCCTGCGTCGTGACCGCCGACCACGGCAACGCGGACCACATGCTCGAGCCCGACGGCAGCCCGAACACCGCACACTCGCTCAACCCGGTGCCGTTCGTCGTGACGGTGTCCGGCCTGGCGCTGCGCGAGGAGGGGATCCTGGCGGACGTCGCCCCAACCGTCCTCGGCCTGCTGGGGATCGAGCAGCCCGCCGAGATGACGGGCGAGACGATGCTCCGATGAGGCGCGCGCTCGGGGCGTTCTGGCTCCTGGCCGGATCGCTGCACTTCATCCGCCCGCAGTTCTACCTGGACATCATGCCCCGCTTCCTACACCGCTGGGACGACGAGCTGGTGGCGGCGAGCGGCGTCGCGGAGATCGCCGGCGGGCTGCTGGTGCTCAACGAGTCGACGAAGCGCATCGGGCGCTGGTGGCTGCTCGCCACGCTGGCCGCCGTCTACCCGGCGAACGTCCAGATGGCGCTCGACCCGGGTCGCTACCCGCACCTCCCGGCGTGGGCGCTGTGGGCGCGGCTGCCGTTCCAGTTCGTCTTCGGCTGGCTCGTCTGGCGCGGCACCGAGTAGTCACGGCAGAAGGAAGATGCGACGGCCCGCCTGGTCTCGGACCGGGTCAGAGTCCATATGGGAGACCGGCGGGCCGCCGCGGTGCGTTCCTGAGGGGAGGAATGCGCTTCGCCATGCTGGCCGACGTGCATGAAGCCGAGGTCAAGAAGTCGTGAAAGAACGGTAAGAAAGCGCGGCGGCGCTCAGGGTGCCGCGAAGACGCCCTCCAGCCAGCCCGGGAGCGTCGCGACGAACCGTGGGTCCACGTGATGGCCGAACGGGGCCTCGTGGTAGCGGACGTCGGCACCGGCGGCCAGCATCCGGTCGCGCGCGTCGCGCCCGAAGTCAACTCCGATCACCGGGTCCAGCTCGCCGTGGGCGATGGCGACCGGGATCGGCCGCTCCGTGATCTCGAAGCCCTCGACGGTGGGGATGAAGCCGCTGAGGGCGATCACGCCCCGCGGCGCCGGACGGCCGGGGCCGAGGGCCAGCGCCCAGCTCATCGCGGCGCCCTGGCTGAAGCCCCCGATCACCGTGCGGTCCATCGCCACGCCGAGGCCGTCGACGAAGTCGGTCAGCTGCTCGTAGGAGGCCAGGAACGTGTCGCGGTCGGGGTAGCCCACCCGGCTGACGACGTACCAGTGCCGTCCCCCCGGGGACAGCGACAGTGGGCCGCCGGGCGTGACGCCCAGCAGCCGGCGTTTCGGGTCCAGGAGGTCGAGCAGCCCGAAGGGGTCGTTCTCGTCCGCGCCGCGACCGTGGAGGAGCACGAGCGCGCCCTCTGGCTCGCCGGCGGGCTCGCGGATGCGGTGGACAAGGCTCACGAGCGCGGCGCGTCTCCTCATCGGCTGTGATTGCGGTGATGTGGTGGAGCCCCTCGAGTGCCATCATCACGATACGCTCGAATCCATGACTTCGTCCTCGACGGTGGAGCTTCTCACCAAGCGCGAGCTGCGCGCGTGGCGCGGCATGCTCCGCACGCACACGACGCTCGTGAAGGCGCTCGACGCGGAGCTCGAGAGCCAGCACGGGCTGGCGCTGACGTCCTACGAGGTGCTCATGTTCCTCGCGGATTCTGCGGACGGCCGCATGCGCATGCACGAGATCGCGTCATCGGTCCTCCTCAGCCGCTCGGGCCTGACCCGCCTCGTCGACCGCCTGGTGCGCGATGGCTTCGTCGAACGGGCGGACTGCCCGAGCGACGCGCGGGGCGCGTTCGCCGTGATCACCCCGGCGGGCCGCGACAAGCTCGACGAGGCTCGCGCCACGCACCTCGCGGACGTGCGCCGACTGTACCTCGACCGCCTGGAGGCCGCCGAGCAGGACCAGCTCGGAGATGTCTGGGAGAAGGTCGTCCCGGGCTCCGCGCCGCCCGGCTGATCGCCATCTAGGGCGATTCGGGCGCGTCCGTCTCGCGACGCTTGCGGCGCAGGTGGAAGAACCCCCACGCCGCCAGGCCGCCGGCGACGATGCCCACGCCGCCGATGACGCCGGCCGTCTCGATCGCCTGCTTGGCGCCCTCGCCGAGCCAGTAGGCCAGCAGGCCGACGCTCGCGGCCCACGCGACGCCGCCCAGGGCGTTCCAGGCGAGGAACGTCGGCCACGGCATGCGGGTCGCGCCCGCCAGCCACGCCGCCCAGATGCGCAGGCCCGCGGTCCAGCGGCCCAGGAAGACCGCCTTGGCGCCGTGGCGCTCGAAGAACGGCTCGCCGATCGCGAGCACGCGGCGGCGCGAGCGCTCGAACGGGCCTGCGGCCTCCAGCAGCCGCCGCCCGCCGTGGCGGCCGATGAGGTAGCCGACGTTGTCGCCGATGATCGCGGCGATCGCGGCCAGCGCGATGACCGTGGTGATGTCGAGGTTCCCGCGGCTGGCGACCAGCGCCGCCGTGATCAGCGCCGTCTCGCCGGGAAGCGGAACGCCCATCGACTCCATGGCCACGAGCGCGAACAGCAGCGGGTAGCCGATGCTGTTGGCGACGTCGACGATGCCCGCGAGGATCACGCCCCTACGATGCCACGGTGCCCACGCCGCCGCTGGAGATCACCGCGCGCGACGCGGGCTCGCGGGCGCGGGCCGGGGTGCTGCACACCGCCCACGGCAACGTCCGCACGCCCGCGTTCGTGCCGCTGGCCACGAAGGCGACCGTCAAGGGCCTCGAGCCGCGCGACGTGGCCGCGCTGGGCTACGACATGGTGCTCGGCAACACGTTCCACCTCTTCCTCGACCCGGGCCACGAGCTGATCGCCAAGCTCGGTGGCCTGCACCGGTTCATGGCGTGGGACAGGCCGATCGTCACGGACTCCGGCGGCTTTCAGGTGTTCTCGATGGGCCACGGCACGGTCGCCGACGAGGTCAAGGGGCGCGCTTCCCAGGGCGAGGACCGGATGGGCAAGGTGCTGTCGATCGAGGAGGAGGGCGTGCGCTTTCGCTCCTACCTCGACGGCAGCGAGCGGTTCATGGCGCCCGAGACGTCGATGGAGGTGCAGGCCGCGCTGGGCTCCGACCTGGCGCTGGCCTTCGACGAATGCACGCCCTTCCACGTCACCCGCGACTACACGGCGCGCTCCACCGAGCGCACCCACCGCTGGCTGCGGCGATGCCTGGACTGGCACGCACAGCACGGGCCCGAGGGCCAGCTCGTCTACGGGATCGTCCAGGGGGGCGTGTTCGAGGACCTGCGCGTCGAGTCGGCGCAGGCCGTGGCGGCCAGCGGGTGCGACGGCATCGCGATCGGGGGCTCGCTGGGCGCCGACAAGGCGCAGATCTACGAGGTGACCGGCTGGACCACGGCGGTGCTCCCCGATGAGAAGCCGCGCCATCTACTGGGCATCGGCGAGGTCGACGACCTCATCGCCGGCGTCGAGCTGGGCATCGACAGCTTCGACTGCGCGATGCCGACGCGCCTGGGCCGGCACGGCATGGCGCTCGTGCCCGATCCCGCCAACCGGTGGCGCGTCGACCTGGCCAAGGCCCAGTGGCGCGACAGCGACGAGCCGATCCTGCACGGCTGCCCGTGCCCGGCGTGCTCGGCGGGCTTCTCGCGGGCCTACCTGCGCTACCTGGTCAAGGGTCGTGAGCTGACCGGCGTACGCCTGCTCGTGTTGCACAACCTCTCGTTCCTCGCGCGGCTGATGGAGGACCTGCGCGGGGCCATCGCCGAGGGGCGGCTGGCCGAGGTGGCCGCGGCGCTACGCGCCGGCGATTCCCCGCGCGGCGCCGCGGGCTGATCGCGGTCAGGCGGACTTCGAGGGCGTACGGCTCGGCGCGAGATCGCCCGAGCCCGGGCCCCGTGGCTGCTCCTCGGCGATGCGGATCGACTCGCGCACGCGGGGGTCGCGGGCCAGCCGGCCGTAGATCGGCGTGAGCAGGCCGCGCGCGTAGAGGACGGCGGGCACCCATCGCGGGGCGTAGACCCAGCGCGCGCGCCGTTCGACGCCGCGGGCGATCGCCTCGCCGGCCACGCCGACGGGGACCGCGCTGTCCGGGCCGCCCGGGCGGCTGCGCATCGACCTCGTGGCCGGATGGTCGCGCGCCTCGCGCACCATGTCGGTGTCGATGAAGCCGAAGTACGCGCAGCCGACCTTCGTCCCGGTCGGCGCGAGCTCGGCGCGCAGCGAGTCGGCGAAGGCCTCGACGGCGGCCTTGCTCGCCGTATACGGCGCCATGAGCGGAGCGTGGACCGCGGCGGCGAGCGACGCGATCGGCAGGACGTAGCCGCGGCGCTGCACGACGTGGGGCAGCGCGGCGCGGATCGTGCGCCATACGCCGAGGAGGTTGACCTCGATCGTGCGCTCGAAGTCGGCGGGGTCGATGGTCAAGACGGTGCCGACCGGAGCGACGCCGGCATTGGCGATGACGACGTCGAGGCCGCCGAAGCGCGCGACGGTCCCGTCGACCGCCGCCTGAAGGGTGTCCTGGTGGGTGACGTCGCACTCGAACCACGCGGCGCGCTCGCCGAGCTCGCTCGCGCGCTGCTCGAGCAGCTCGGGCTCGAGCCCGACCAGCGCGACGTTCGCGCCGCGCGCGTGCAGCCGCTGCACCGCATCGAGGCCGATTCCACGGGCGGCGCCGGTGACGAGCACGACACGTCCGGCGACGGGATACGACACGCTGGCCACGCCGCGACCCTATCCTGTCTCGCTGGTGGTCAAGAACAGGATCCGGGTCGTGCTTCGCCTCGTCACGCTCGCCGTCACGGCGCTCGCGGGGCTGCCCGCCGCGGCGAGCGCGGACGTCAAGGCCTTCGACCTCATCCCGTGCAAGGCGCAGTCCGACGGGACGCGGTTCTGCGAGGGCGGCACGTCGCTGTTCGTCCACTCGTTCGACGGCCAGCCGCTGGACGTCAACGTCTCGCTGCCGGCGCCCGCCTCGGGCCACGACGGGCCGTACCCGCTGATCCTCGTCCTGCACGGCTACGGCGGCACGAAGAAGGACTACGACACACGGGAGAACCCGTTCCTGCCGTCGGCGCACGAGCTGACCAAGCGCGGCTACGCGGTCATCAACACGACCGATCGCGGGTTCGGCGACTCGTGCGGCTCGCCATCGTCGAGGCTGATGGACCCGGCCTGCGCGACGGGCTGGCTGCACCTGCTCGACACCCGCTACGAGATCCACGACTTCCAGTTCCTCGCGGGCAAGCTCGTCGACCAGGGTCTCGCGAGCCCGACGAAGATCGGCGCGATCGGCGAGTCCTACGGCGGTGGCTCGTCGATGATGCTTGCCGCGCTGAAGGACCGCACGATGAACCCGGACGGCTCGCTCGTGCCGTGGCGCAGCCCGAAGGGCACGCCGATGAGTCTCGCCGCGGCCACGCCGACGATCCCGTGGAGCGACCTCGTCGCGTCGCTCGTGCCCAACGGGCACACGCTCGACTACGCGATCACGGGCCCGACCGACGGCCTCAACCCGGTCGGCGTGATGAAGCAGTCGTTCATCTCGGGCCTCTACGCGCTCGGCCAGACGACGGGCTATTACTCGCCGCCGGGCGCCGACCCCGACTCCGACCTCACGACGTGGGTTGCCCAGACCAGCGCCGGCGAGCCCTACGACCGCCCGGACATCGCTGCGACCGTGGACAAGTTCGTCAAGTACCGCAGTCCGTTCTACGTCCTGGACGGCGTGGTCGGCGGCGCCCCGCACGAGCCCGCCCCGATGCTGCTGTCCAGCGGCTTCACAGACGACCTCTTCCCCGCCCAGGAGACCCTGCGCGTCTACAACCTCGAGCGCAGGCTGTTTCCGAAGCTGCCGCTCGAGCTCGTCTACATGGACTACGGCCACATGCGCGGGACGAACAAGGACGCCGATATGACCCTGCTGCGCGACCGCATCGTCGCCTGGATCGACCACTACGTGAAGGGCGGTACGCCCGACCCCGGCCAGAACGTCGTCGTGCTGACCCAGACGTGCCCGAAGTCGGCGCCGTCGGGCGGCCCGTTCGTCACCCCGACATGGGCGGCGCAGCATCCCGGCGAGATCGACTTCACCGGGTCCGGCACGCAGACGATCACCTCGGCCGGCGGGGACCCCAACGTCGCGAAGGCCATCGACCCGGTCGGCGGCGGTGGAGATGCGTGCGCGAAGGTCGACGCCGCCGACGAGCCGGGGACCGCGAACTACCGGCTGCCCGCCGCGATCGCTGCGGGGTACACGATGGTCGGCGCGCCGACGCTGACCGCGAAGATCGCGATCACCGGGACGTTCCCCGAGGTTGCCGCCCGGCTGTGGGACGTCGGCCCCGACGGGCAGCAGACACTCGTCGACCGCACGATCTACCGCCCCGCGGGCGACGGCACCGCGATCTTCCAGTTGAATCCCAACGCGTGGCTGTTCGCCGCGGGCCACGTCCCCAAGCTCCAGCTCCTGGGGCGCGACGCGCCCTATGCGCGCGCGTCGAACGGCACGTTCTCGATCGACGTCTCGGCGCTCACGCTCTCGGTGCCGACCCGAGAGACCTCGGGCAACGGCATCGTCGCCGCGAAGGACCAGCCGCTGCCCGCGGGCGCCGTGCGCGCGCCGGTGGTCGCCGGGGCGAAGGCGCCGAAGAAGCACAAGCCGAAGCGCCACCACCACGCCAAGAAGCACAAGCACCGCCGGCGGCACCACCGCCACGCCTGACGCGCGGGGGCGGCTGCTCAGCGCGTGTTGTCGTTCACCAGCTGCCGCAGGGCGTCGGCGGCCTGGTTGACGTCGCTGTAGACGACCTTGCGCAGGTGGACGCGCTGGTTGTCGGTCATCGACGAGACGACCGCGACGGTGATGCCCGCGCCGATGAGCGCGAGGATCAGCAGGATCGCGAAGGCCCGGCGCGCGCGGCCGCGGCGGCGGCGCGGGCGCTGGCGCTCGGCGGCCACGGG
>DAINCW010000125.1:0-8163 GCA_036732205.1 Solirubrobacteraceae bacterium
AACGGACACCACGCGCCGGCCGGGCCGCGTCTGCCGCTGCCGCTAGGGCGAGCCGTCGCCCAGCTCTTCGTCGTCGGGTTCCCCGGCCGCGACCTCACCGCGCCGATTCTCAAGCGCCTGCACGGGCGCGACTGGGGCGGCGTCCTGGTCCAGCGCACCAACTTCGTCGACCCCGTCCAGCTCACGACGCTGACGACCGCGATCGCCCAGGCAGCGCACGACGCCCACCACGTCGCGCCGATCGTCGCCCTCGCGCAGGTGGGTGGCGCAGCCTCGGAGCTGCCGACGCTCCCGCCCGCCCCGGAGCCCGCCGTCGGCGCGACGCGCTCACCGCGCCAGGCCGCGCAGCAGGCGGCGGCCGCCGCCGCCGCGCTGAAGCCGCTCGGCGTGTCCATGACCCTCGCCCCCGACGCCGACCTCAGCGTCGCGGCAGGCCCCGCGCAGGAGCGCTCGTTCAGCGACGACCCGGCCGTCGCGACGCGGATGACCGCCGCCGCCGTCCGCGCGTACCGCGACGCGAAGATGATCAGCGCCGTCGGGCGCTTCCCCGGCGAGGGCGCGGCGTCGCAGGACCCCGAGCAGGGCGCGGCCACGGTCGGCCTGTCGCTGGCCCAGCTGCGCGCGGCGGACCTGCGCCCCTTCGTCGCGATCGCGAAGGCGGCGCCGGCGATCGCGATGAGCGACGCGGTCTACGCGGCGTGGGACGGGGTGACGCCGGCGACGCTGCTGCCCGATGCGGTCCGGCTCGTGCGCGGGCTCGGCTTCCGCGGTGTGATCGTCAGCGGCGACCTGACGGCCGCGACCGCGGTCACGGGCGGAACGGTGGCCCAGGCCGCCGTCGACGCGCTGCGCGCCGGCGTGGACCTCCTCGTCGTCCCCGGCGACGCGACCGACCAGGAGTCCGCCTACCGGGCGGTGCTCGACGCCGTGCGCCGCGGCATCCTCAAGCGCTCCCGCCTCGTCGACGCCGTCAAGCGCGTCCTCGCCCTCAAGCGCGCCTACCGCGTCGGCGGCTGACGGGCTGGGCGGCCAGCGGCTGCCTGCCGCGTGGTGTCGGCGGGCGCCCCTTCGGGCGCGACGAACGGCGGGCTTTGAAGGAGCGAGTTCGGTGGAGTTGTCGGGTTAGTCGAGTGGTGCTCGACTTTTCCGACAAATTCGGGCTGGGTCGCTGAGAAACCCGCGATATGGGCCGATAAGTCAGCAACTCTCCGCCTTCGTCGCCGTCGTTCGTCGCGCCCGAAGGGGCGCTCACCACCTCGCACGGGAGCCCGCCGAACCCCGGCCGCCGGGCTAACCCCCGGCGAACCGGAACATCGACGGCATCCGCGCCGCCAGCATGAGGTCGCCCTCGATGCGCAACTTGCCGGTGATGAACAGCTGCGGGCCCTCGACCGCACCGGTGATCAGCTTGAGGAAGTCCAGGCCGCCCAGCGCATAGACCACGGTCGGCTGCTGGTCGCCGCCGCGGGTGACCTGTGCGCCGCCACCCGCGATCGCCACCTGCCAGCGCTCCGGCTCGTCCGCGCCGGGGATGTCTATGCGCCACTCCGAGACCGCCTCGACGTCCCCGGCGCGGCTGGGCTCGAAGAACTCGGGCATGCGCTCGAAGACCTGGCCGAGGATCAGCTCGTGGTTGGCGCGCAGCCCGGCCTCCAGATCCGCGTCGCTGGCGTTGCGGACCATCTCGGCGAACTGGCCGGGATCGACCGCCGGCACTTCGGTCATGGCTTGCTCCTCTTTGCGTCGGCCGGGGGCAGCCACAGGCGCCCCTCCATCAGGTCGGCGAGGCCCATCCACGCGAAGTTCATGACGCGCAGGGCCACGAGCTCGCTGGGCGTGTCGGGGTGCTCGACCCACCACCGCGCGGCGGCCTGCGTGGCCCCGATGAGCAGGGCCGCCTGGACCTCGACCTCCTCGCGCACGCTCACGCCGGCGGCCTCGGCCGTGCGCGTGAACTGCTCGGCCAACACGGCTCCTAGCTGGCGGCCGAACTCGGCCACGCGGTCCTCGGGCTTCCCGCCGCGAGCGGACGCCTGGACGAAGAACCGGCTCCAGACCTCGGGGTTCTTGCCCACCCACGCGAGGAAGGCCCGCAGCCCGGCCCAGAGCTGGAGGTCGGGCGGGAGGTCCGGGTCGGGCGCATCGCGGACCGCCTCGATGATCGGCTGCGCGGCGCGGTCGATGCAGGCGAGGTACAGCCCCTCCTTCGAGTCGAAGTAGGCGTAGAGCATCGGCTTCGTGATCCCGGCGCCGTCGGCGATCTCGTCCATCGAGGCCGCGTCGAAGCCCCGCCGGGTGAAGACCTCCAGCGCGACGTCGAGCATCTGCTGCTCGCGCTCGGCGCGCGGCAGCCGCCTGCGCGGGGCCTGCCGGCGAGATGCGCGCGAGGCGGCGTGGGTCGGCAGCGCGCTCAGCCCTTCAGGGTGCGTCTGGCGACCGCGACGTCCTCGTTGCCCGCCGCGTCGGTGGCGGCCCCGTGGGCCACGAGCCGCAGCGAGCGTGCGTGGCGGAGGCCCGCCTCGCCGGTCGAGAGCAGCGTCAGCGGCACCGAGCTCGCCCCGGCCCTGAGGTCCTCCGTCGCGCGCGCGATGGTGGTGTTGCCCGCCTGGAGGCGAACCACGACGGTCGCCGGCTCGTCGAGGGTCACCGACACCCTGACCGACCGGGTGCGACGCAGCTGCGAGATCGTCAGGGCGCCCACGCGCATCTGGAGGGTCGGCGGTGTCCGGTCCTCGCCCACGGTGTCGCCGCCTCGCCCGGGTCGTGGCAGCGGCTTTCCGTCGCTCGTGACGTTCAGCGTCCCGCGCATGTTGGGGTGGATCGTGCACACGAACGGATACGAGCCGCTCGTGAGGTACTGCGTGCCCTCGACCGGCACCGTCTGGTTGTTGTCCGCGGTCTTGGACTCGAACAGCGGCCGGCCGTCGGACCCCTTCGCCGTCGACGTGACGTTGTGGATGTTCACGTCGCCGTTGTGGAAGCTCACCCTCTCGCCCTGCGCGATGCTGACGTCGGTCGTCACGAACGTGTCGACGGGCGCCGCCGAGATGGTCTGATCGGCGAGCGCGGACGGGGCGCAGAGCACCAGCGCCGCAGCGGTGCCCAGCCCGAGTGCGATGGCTCTCCGATTCATCGCGGACCAGTCAGCGTCGCCTGCGCGCCCGACGAGGGCCCGGCGCCCGTCGCGAGCACGCGCACCGTCAGGCGATGGCGGCGGGCCAGCCCCTTGCGCCCGGCGGCGTTGAGCCGCACGCGCACCGTGCCGCGCTTCCCGCTGGCGACGTGGAAGGCCGACCGCCCGACCTCGGTGCCGCGCCAGTCGAGGGCCAGCGTGCCGTCGCAGGGCCCGTCGCCGCTGCGGCATGCAACGCGGACGGTGGCGATCCCGTTACGCACCGGGATGGGCGCGGTGGACAGGCGCACACGTGCCGTGGGCTTCACGGCGCGCGCCGGCGTCCCGATCACGCGGAACGAGCCGCGCATGAACGGGTGGACGCGGCAGAAGTAGGTGTACGTGCCGGGCGTCAGGTTCGACGGCGTCTTCCACTGGGCGTCGTTCTTGGCCGCGGTCAGCCCCGTCGGCCCGTAGCCGAGCTGTCCGGAGTCGAACTCGACGTTGCCGTTGGCCAGCGGGTACGCCACACCGGTCGCCCCGTTGCACGGCGCCTTACAGGCGGTGATCGTGTGCAGCACCGACCCCGTGGCGTCGAGGTTGCCGAAGGTCAGCGACTGCCCAGGCCTGATGGTCGGCGGGTTCGCCGGGGCGAACGACGAGAACTGATCGCCCGGGAGATACGTGAAGTCCGCGATGCCCACCTGGTCGTTGATCGTCGACCCGTCCGGCAGCGTCGCCGGGTCGGGCGCGCCCGGGGTCGGCTCGCCGCCGAAGTGCGTGGCCTCGGGCAGCTCGCCGTGCGTGATGCTCCCGCTGGTGGGATACGAGGCGCCCTTCGCGAACGGGTCGACGGCGCCCTTCTGGTCGTCGACCATCAGCACGAGCATGATCCCCATCGACTCGTACCAGGAGGCGAGCTTGGTCTCGTAGGTCGCGCTGACGCTCAACCGGTCGCCCTTGTCGACCGCGATCTTCCAGTCCGGCGGGGTGTACTCCATCGCCATGTCCCACGAGACCGGGCCGAGCGGGTCGAAGTAGTGAGCCGTGGAGCGGAACAGCTCCTTGGTCACGCCCGCGCGCGTGGACTTGAGATCGGTCCACAGGCCGCCCGGATGCACGTGGCCGGCGGTCGAGACGAGCGACGCATCGTGCGGCACGGTCCACTGGTTGAGCGCCGGCCCGCCCGCGTATGGGTTCTTCGCGTCGTCCGGGAACGTGAACTCGCCGTTGACGCCCGCGCCGCGGTGCACGTCGAACACCGGGTAGGTCTTGCCGTTCTCGACGTCGAGCCAGACCGGCTGCGCCGGCAGCATCCCCTGGGCCGCGGGCGTGCCGTCGGGGACGAACGTGAGGTCGTAGGCGATCCACACCGGCGCCGGGTTGGGCGTCTCGTTGTGGAGCATGTAGTTGATCGCCAGCACGTCGCTCGCGCGGTAGCGGTAGCCGTAGGGCTTGGGCAGCGTGGCGATCGTCTTCTCCTCGGCGAACGCGAACATGCGCTCCGGCAGGCCCGGATCGGTCACGTCCTGGCGCGACATGTTCAGGAACACCGCGTGGTGCATGTGGATGACGTCCACGCGCGGCGGCTTGCCGTCAGCGCCGATGAGGTCGGGCTTGAAGCGCGTGATGTAGCCGTCCACGGGCGGCGCGGCCACCGACTGCGGCCCGATGAGGATCAGGTTCTGGCCCGGGGCCGCCGTGAGCGGCCCGTAGAGGAACTTGTAGTGCTGGGTCCCGTCGGGGTCCGTGCTCATCGAGATCGGCACGGCCGGCGACGGGTCCGGCGGCTCGTCGGCACGCGCAGCCGCCGGCGCAAGCGCCAGCAACCCCACCACCATGGCCATGATCGTCCCGCGCATCTCTCGAACCCTCCCGGCTCGTACCCGACCGCCGCATTGTTACCACGGGTAACGAGTCCGTCAAGCCGGTGAAGTGACTCGGGCGTGCGGCGGGGTGGTCGCCATGTACAGTCCTGCGTCGATGAAGGGTCATCGTGGCCCCTTGGTGCCACTGCGCACGCCGCGCGTTTCGCACCTGGCTGCAGGGCTCGCAGCGTGTGTCGTGCTGGCGTTCCCGACGGCCGCTGCCGCGATCAACCGCGCGCAGGCCAACCGTGTCGCGATCGCCGCACTGAAGCCCTCCCGGCAGCCCGGCAGGGTCGTGCTGTTCGGCTTGCCGAGCGCGCTCGGGCCACGGGCCAGGGTGGTGGAGGCGGGGACGCACCATCGCAGCGGGCGCGAGCTCAAGCGCTCGCTCAAGCCGATCGGACGACGGCAGTGGTTGTTCTGGGAGGACCTCGACTCCGGGGCGATGTTCGACCACCCAAGTCGCCTTCTCCTCGTCGACGACCGCACCGGAAAGGCCGGACATCCGATCGCGTTCAATGTGTACCCGGTGATCGACGCCCATCCCGTGCCGTTCATCGACTTCGGCGCGGAGCGCAATCCCCGCTACGTGGTCGCATCCAAGCTGCCTCCGCCCCCGCGAGTGAGCATCGGCTCCGTCAAGGCTCGACCGGCGGACTGGCTGCAGGCGTCGGCGGCACAGGCACCCGCGCCGTTGGCCTTGCCGAACGGCGCATTCAAGGACGTGTGCGTGCTGATGATCGGCGACCAGGGTGCCGATCCCCGCATGTACATCGACTTCTCGCTGATGCGAAGGGAGGCCGTGCGGCTCGGCGTCGGGCTCGTGGTCGCCGCCCGATCGGACACACCCGGCGCACCCTCCGCGACGGCACACGATCTCGCTCGAACCGCGCGCGAGCTGATCACCCGCGATCACTGCAAGGACATCCTTCTCTACATCGCTGGGCATGGCTCCAGGGGTGGCCTTGTGCACGTGGGTCAGTTCGAGACGCTCGCGGGCGCAGGCGCGACGCTCGTCAACGAGAGCTACATCGATCCCACCGATATCCGGAGGCTCATCAGGACAAACCCGGGCGCGAATTTCAAGGTCAAGGTCGATTCTTGCTACAGCGGCAACTTCACCGACAGCCTCAGACAGGACAAACGCGAGCTGCCCAACCTCGTGGTGGCCGAGGCCGCGTCGAGCTCCAAGCAGGTGTCGCACTTCTATGGTCCCGCCGCAGATCTGCCCGGCAGCATGTTCACACGCGCCGACATCGCCGCGTGGGAGACGTTCGCGACCACGCCGGCCTCAGTCACTGCCGCCGAAGCGTCGGGCGGGGACCTGTTCGCCCACATGATGGCGACCTCGTTCACGGACGAGCAGGACTACGACCCCGGGACGACGCCGCAGCTGTTCGAGAACAACCCCGCCACGGTCGCGCCCCCGCCGCCTCCACCACCTCCCGCGATCACCGGCAGCGGCAGCTTCACCTACTTCGACCCCCCGGCCAACACCGAGATCGTTTTCCACGTCTCCTTCGACAAGCCCACCAGCGGGTTCGACGTCGAGGTTCCGTCGGGCTATCGGATCACCAACACACTGCCGCCCAGCGGCGGCAGCGGCCAGGTCTCCAGCCGCGACGGCGGCACAAACAACTTCTACAGCGTCATGCTCGCCACCCCGGCGAACACCGTGGTGCAGGGCAACCTTCAGACGAGCCCCGCGCCGGCGCCCGGGATGGGCGGGACGCTCTTCGCGCGCCTGCCCTCGAACGTGGATGTCCCCGACGAGGTCGCCCACATGACAGGGCCGCCCTGATCCTCGAGGGTTGTACGTGACAGCTCTGCTCCGGCGTCGCTGACAGCTTGGCCCTGCTAGAGCGTGCGGCGGCCGGCGAGCGCCCGGCCGAGCGTGACCTCGTCGGCGTACTCGAGGTCGGACCCGACGGGCAGGCCGCTCGCCAGGCGCGTGACGGCGACGCCCGGAGCGCGCTCGCGCAGCCCGTCGGCCAGGTGCAGCGCGGTCGCCTCCCCAGTCGTCGTCGGGTTCGTGGCGATGACCACCTCGCGCACGCCAGGCGGGTCGGCCGACGTCACGCGGGCGTACAGCTCCTCGATCTTCAGGTCGGCGGGGTCCACGCCGTCGATCGGCGACAGGGCGCCTCCGAGCACGTGGTAGCGGCCCAAGAACTCGTGCGTGCGCTCCATCGGGATGACGTCGCTGGGCTCCTCCACCACGCAGATGAGCGATGCGTCGCGGCGCTCGTCGAGGCAGATGCGGCAGCGCGGTCCCTCCGCGAGGTTGAAGCAGACCTCGCACAGCCCGATGCGCTCCTTGACCTCACGGATCGCGTCGGCCAGCGCGGTGGCCTCCTCCGGAGCGACGCGCAGCAGGTGGAACGCGAGCCGCTGGGCCGTGCGGTTGCCGATCCCCGGCAGCTTCGCCAGCTCGGTGACCAGGCGCTGGATCGGCGGGGCGTTCAAGGCCCGAGGCCGAGCCCGCCGAGGTCGAGCCCGCCGGTGAGGCCGCCCATCTTCGTCGCGGCCAGCTCCTGCGCGGCGCGCAGGGCCTCGTTGGCCGCCGCGAGCACCATGTCCTGGAGGAGCTCGACGTCGTCGGGATCGACCGCCGCTGGATCGATGCGCACGTCCCGCAGCTCGAGGTCGCCGCTGACCTTCACGGTGACCATGCCGCCGCCCGCCGACGCCTCGATCTCCTCGTGCTTGAGCTGCTCCTGCGCGGCCATCATGTCCTGCTGCATCTTCTGAACCTGCTTGAGCATCTGGTTCATGTTCGGCTGGGGCATCAGGACGGCTCCTCGTCGGTCTCCGCGATCTCCTCGGCGTCGAATGCCGCCTTGAAGCGCTCGATCCACTCCTCCTCGGTCGGCGCCAGCGGGACCACGTCCTCGCGCAGCTCGTAGTAGGGGCGCAGCGCGACGCCCGTGACCGACCGCAGCGCGCCGGCCACGAGGCCCTCGTACGCCGTGCTCTGGATCTTCTTGCAGAGGAAGTCGTACTGCGGGTCGAAGGCGATCGTCACGCGGACGCCCTCGATGCCGACGGGCCGTGAGCGATCGAGCATCGAGGCGACCATCAGGTTCTCGCCCCGCACGGAGTCCAGGACGGCGGGCCAGACCTCGGTCAGCGTGCCGAGGTCGACCTCGAGGTCGGGTGCGGCCTCGGCGACCGGCTCGGCGA
>DAINCW010000126.1:0-8139 GCA_036732205.1 Solirubrobacteraceae bacterium
TGCACGCTCGCTTCCGGCCGCCTGTCTGCTTTGAGCTTGGCGGTCAATTCGCGCACTTCCTGTGCGCGCGCACGCGGCACCACCAGACCGATCCCCTGCGCGGGCCTGCCCTGCGGGTCGCTGTGCTGGGTGCGTCCCGTGCGGTCGAGCACCGAGGTGGCGAGGGTCTCGTCCTGCTCGCCCGTGGTTGTCAAAAGCGACGGCGCGACTCCCCGCGCCCCGTCGTCGAGCGCATCGCCCATCGCCCGCGCGCTCCCGTAGCGCGCCCGCGGGTCGATGCTGAGCGCGACGGCGACGGCGGCGGCCAGCGTGGGGGGCACGTCGCCGTTGACGTGGTCCAGTGGGGTTGGCGCCTCGCGCTGCTGCTTGAGCACGAGCTCGGACAGCGACGCCGCCTCGTACGGCAGCCGGCCCGCGAGCGTCTGGTAGGTCACGACCCCGAGCGAGTAGAGGTCCGCGCGCGGCCCGACCTCCTCGCCGGCGGCCTGCTCGGGGGCGAGGTAGGCCGCGGTGCCGAGCACCGAGCCGGCCTGCGTGATCGAGGACTGGCCGCCGGCCCGCGCGATCCCGAAGTCGGCGAGCTTGACGGTCCCCTCGGGCGTGCGCAGGAGGTTGCCGGGCTTGACGTCGCGGTGCACGACACCCTGGCGATGCGCGTAGTCGAGGCCCTCGCACGCCTGGTCGACGAAGGCGAGCGTCTCGCTGACGCCGAGGTGGCCCTGGTCGCGCAGGATCTCCGCGAGGGACTGGCCGGGCACGTACTCCATGACGATGAAGTGCTGGCCGCTGGCCGGATCGAGGCCCGAGTCGAAGACCTGCACGATGTTCGGGTGCACGAGGCGCGCGGCGGCCAGGGCCTCGCGCTGGAAGCGCGAGACGAAGGCCGGATCCTCGGCCAGGTGCTCGGCGAGCAGCTTGACCGCCACGTGGCGCTCCAGCCGCGTGTCCATGGCGAGGTGCACGGTGGACATGCCGCCAAGGCCGAGGCGGCGCTCGAGGCTGTAGCGCCCGACGATGTCGATGTTCTCGTTCATGGCGCGGGAGCGGTCGTCCCGCCATTGGCGGGTGGGGTCGGGGTCGTCGTGGGCGTCGTCGGAGTGGTGACGGGCGTCGTCGTGGTCGGAGTGGTGACGGGCGTCGTGGTGGTCGGGGTGGCCGTCGTCGTCGCCGTGGTGGTCGTCGGCGTGCTCGCCGTGGACGTCGTCTTCGTGCATGCAGTCGAGGCGACGCCGTCCAGGTTCACGACGGCGTCCTGGATGCGGGTGCGCAGCCGTGGATCGACGAGCGTGGGCAGGGAGCCGGCGTCGGCCTGGAGCTGGTGCAGTGCTGCCGCGGTGCTGGGACAGTCATGCGTGCTGACCGCCGATTGCAGTGCGTCGAGATCGTGGTTGATCCCGGATGCATTGACCGCCGGGATCAGATGGGGGTTCGTCTTGCCCCCGCAGGCCATGAGGAAGGCGGAGGAGCCGCCGAGGGCGAGCGCGAGCGTGCAGGCGATCGAAAGGCGCATCGTCATTGACCGTACTCCAGGCGCTCGGCAAGCGAATCCGGCAGTCGGGCGGCGCGGATCGCCGCGGCCGCGCCCGCGACGTCGTACTCGGTCCGCCGCCACGACGCCGACCCATCGTTGAGGTCGAGCATCAGCCAGGCCGCCCGCGGGTCTCCGTCGCGCGGCTGCCCGACGCTGCCGGGATTCAGCAGCCACTCCCCGCTCGAGACGTTCAGCTCGTCGCCCTCGCGCCGTGCCTCGCCGGTGGCCGGCTCGCCCTCGGGGCGCACGAAGGACAGCGCGACGTGCGAGTGCCCGACCAGGCAGACGCGCTGGCGCTGGACGTCCAGGCACAGCTCGGCGAGCAGGGCGCTCAGGACGTACTCCCAGATCGGATCGCGGGGGCTGGCGTGGAACAGGCCGACCTCCTGGTCGGTGTCCTGGGGCACGAGCTCGCCCAGCCACGCCAGGTGATCGGGATCGATGACCTCCTGCGTCCAGCGGGCGGCGAGCGCGGCGCCCCGCGAGAAGTCGTCGAGCGGGAGCTCGCCCGTCACGGCGAGGTCGTGATTGCCCGCGAGGCACAGGTTCACGTGCTCGCGCGCGAGCGCGATGCAGGCGTCGGGGTCGGCCCCGTAGCCGACCAGATCGCCCAGGCACCACACCTCGTCCGGGCGCGCGTCGTCGACCGCTTCGAGGACGGCCTCGAAGGCATGGCGGTTGCCGTGGATGTCGGAGACGATCGCGACCTGCATGAATGTGGGGGGTGCTGCGCGTTCGACGTTTCACCGAGTGGCGCGTTGCCGGCTGGGCGCCTGCCTTCGTCGCCGCGCTCGTGGTCGCCAAGGGGGCGGTGGTCCTGATGCGCCCTCGCACCGGCGTCATCGAGCCCGCCCCGGTGCGGGCCTCATCGTACTTCAGCCCGGAGCAGCTCGACCGCGCGCGGGACTTCCGGCGCCCCCAGCGGGCGCTCGGCCTGACCGCCATGGCGCTCGAGGCGGGGGTGCTGGCGTCACTCGTCCGGAGCTCGCCGCGCCGGCTGCGCGGCCCGCATCGCCGCCCCGTGCTCGCCGGCGCCGCGGGGGCAGCGGCCCTCTCGGTGGCGCTGACCGCGGCGCCACTGCCGCTGAGCGCGATCGCGCGCGAGCGGGCCCGCCGCGTGGGACTGGACACGCAGTCGTGGGCAGGCTGGCTGGAGGACCTGGCCAAGAGCACGGCCATCTCGGCGGGCCTCGCGGGCGCGGGCGGCGCGCTGGCGCTGGGCCTGATGCGGCGCCTGCCGCGGACGTGGTGGATCGCGGGCTCAGGGGCCGTGGTCGGGGTCGGCGCGGGCTTCCTGTTCGTCGGCCCCGTGATCCTCGATCCGATCTTCAACCGATTCACGAAGCTGCCGCCGGGCGAGACCCGCAGCGACGTGCTCGACCTCGCGCGCCGGGCCGGCGTGTCGGTGGGCGAGGTCTACGAGGTCGACGCCAGCCGGCGCACGACCGCGGTCAACGCCTACGTCACGGGCCTGGGGGCGTCCAAGCGCGTCGTCCTGTACGACAACCTCCTGACGCACTTCAGTCGCGACGAGACGAGGCTCGTGGTGGCGCACGAGCTGGCGCACGTCCACCACCGCGACGTGCCGCGCGGCCTGCTCTACCTGGCGATGGTCGCGCCGTGCGGCCTGCTGGCGATCGCGCTGCTGACGCAGCGCCTCGCGCCGCCCGAGGATCGCATCGGACCCGCCGCGCTGCCGGCCCTCGTGCTGTCGGCCTCGCTCGTCTCGACGCCGACGAACTGGATCGCGAACGGGCTCTCCCGGCGGATCGAGGCGCGGGCCGACTCGTTCTCCCTGCGCCTGACCGGAACGCCCGAGCCGTTCGTCTCGTTCGAGCGCAACATCGCGCTGCGCAACGTCGCCGAGCCCGACCCGCCGCGCTGGGTGACTGCGCTCTTTGGTACTCATCCGTCCACGGTGGAGCGGATCGGCATCGCGAAGGCGTACGAGCAGGGGGCCCGGTGACGACGACGTCGCTGCAGCGCTCGACGCCCGCGACGGCGGAGAACGTCACGACGATCCGGCACGCGGTGTGCGATCTCGCGCGCTCCAGCGGGGCCGGCGAGCGGTCCGTGGGAGACGTCGCGCTGGGTGTGGCCGAGGCCTGCGGCAACGTCGTGCTGCACGCGTACGTGAACGCGGACGTCGGGCCGCTCATCGTCGACGCGCGCGTTGGCGGCGAGGAGCTGGTCGTCATCGTCACCGACCAGGGCCGCGGTTGCGTCCCGCGCCCGGACTCCGGCGGCATGGGCCTCGGGCTGCCGATGATGACCACGCTCGCGCAGTCCGTGTCGATCACCGCCGGCCCTGGCGGTGCCGGCACCGAGGTGCGGATGGTCTTCGCGCTCGCCGCGGACTAGAAGGCCGCGGCGGCAGGCGCGAGTCGGCGAGGTCGCCCCCCGAGCGCCAGTGTCTACGCGTGAGGCGGGGCGGTGGGCTCGTCGCCGCCGCCGAACTCGGGCAGGTTCTTGATGCCCTCGCGCGTCTGCCACTTGGAGAAGTTGTCCTCCATCGCGTCGATCAGCTCGCGCATGAACTTCGCCGACAGATTGATGCGCGAGACGACGACGCCGGGGATCTCCTCGTCCTCGACCTCGTGGTCCACGCGGGCGAAGGTGACCGTGAACTCGTAGTCCGAGTGGCTGACGTTCGCGAAGTTCGCGTAGACGCCGGCCATGATCTCCGGAGAGAAGTGGATGTTGATGTGGCGCTCCGGCCCGGAGTCTTCGTCCGCCATGGCCCTAGCATCCCACGTCGTGAAGGTCACCGTCGTGTCCGTCGGCCGGCTTCGACCGCCGTACTCAGACGACGTCGCGCACTACAAGAAACTGCTCGCCAGGCACTGCAAGCTCGACCTGATCGACGTCCGCGAGGACGAGCAGATGACCCGCCGGCTGCCCGACCGAGCCTTCCTCTCGCTGCTCGACCGCGAGGGGCGCGAGTTCGACTCGCTGTCCTTCGCGCACTGGCTCGAGGAGCGCCGCCAGTCCGGCCGCGACCTGTGCTTCGCCATCGGCGGGCCAGTCGGCCTGGAGCTCGAGAAGTGCGACCTGCGATTCTCGCTCGGCCCGCTGACCCTGCCACATCAACTGGCGCGTGTGGTGCTCCTCGAGCAGCTTCTGCGCGGCCACAAGATCCTCGCGAATGAGCCGTACCACCTCTGAGCGCATCGCCCTCCTGCGGTTCCTGCGGCGCGTCGTCGCGCTGCTGATCGCGGTCACCGCCCTCACCCTGGGCGGGGGGATCGCGTTCTCGCTCACCGAGCACGTCGACGTCTGGCAGGGGCTCATCCGCTCCCTGGACACCGTCGCGACCGTGGGCTCGATCCCCGAGCCGGCGAGCACCGGAGGGCAGGTCGTGAAGGTCCTGCTGATCGTGCTGGGCGTCGGTACGCTGTTCTACGCCCTGGTGACGGTCACCGAGTTCTTCGTCGCCGGGCACCTCGCCGAGCTGCTCGCGGAGCGCCGGATGCAGAAGCGAATCGACGCCACCGCCGACCATCACATCATCTGCGGGTTCGGCCGCGTGGGCCGGCAGGCGGCGCGGGACCTTCGCGGCGCCGGGGCCCGGTACGTCGTCGTCGACGCCAGCCCGCACAACCGCGATCTCGTGCAGGGCGTCGGCGTGCGGTTCATCGAGGGCGACGCGTCCAACGACGAGGTCCTGCGCGCGGCCGGCATCGATCGTGCCCGGTCGCTCATCGCCTGCGCGGACGACGACGCGCAGAACATCTTCATCACGCTCACCGCGCGCGAGCTGCGACCCGACCTCGCCATCGTCGCGCGCGCAGCCGTGGAGGACTCGGAGAAGAAGCTGCTGCGCGCCGGCGCCGACCGCGTGATCTCGCCCTACAAGTCCTCCGGCACCGAGATGGCGCGCCTCGCGCTCCATCCGCAGGTGACAGGGTCGGTCGACGTCGCCGCGGACTACCGGCTCGAGGAGCTGATCGTCTCCGAGGACTGCCAGGGCGCGGGCAAGACCGTGGGCGACGTGCGGGGCGGCGCCTTCATCGTCGGCGTGCGACACGCCGACGGCTCTTTCCAGCCGCAGCCTCCGGCGGAGGCGATGCTGAGCGCCGGCGACGTCCTGATGGCCATCGGCACGCCGCGCACGCTGGACCGCCTCGAGGCGCTCTTCGAGCGCGTCTCCCCCGCGGCATCGGCGTGACCGGCCCGCTCGGGGAGCTGCGGGCCGCCGTCCAGGCGGCCTCGGAGTCGCTGGCGGGCGAGTCCGTCGCGGGCCGGCCCGCGCCGACGCTGGAACGCCCGAAGAAGGCTGAGCACGGCGACTACTCCACGAACGCGGCCATGCTGCTCGCGCCGGTGCTCAAGGCGCCGCCGCGCGACGTCGCGGAGCGGCTCGGGTCCGAGCTCGAGGCGCGCCTGGGCGACCGGCTGGACCGCGTCGAGGTCGCCGGGCCGGGCTTCCTCAACCTGTTCCTGGGCGACGGCTGGTTCGGCGACTGCCTGCGCCAGGTCCTCGGCGAGGGCGACGCGTTCGGCGGCGGCGGCGCGCGGGAGCGGGAGAAGGTGAACGTCGAGTTCGTCTCGGCCAACCCGACCGGGCCGATGCACGCCGGTCACGCGCGCAACGCGGCCTACGGCGACGCGCTCGCGCGGCTGCTCGAGCTCCACGGCCACGACGTGACTCGCGAGTTCTACGTCAACGACTACGGCTCGCAGGTGCGGCGCTTCGCTGAGTCGATTCGCGCGCGTGCGCGCGGCGAGGAGCCGCCCGACGACGGCTATCGCGGGGACTACGTGGCCGACCTCGCATCGCTCGACGACGGCGTCGACCTTGACGCACTGGGCCAAGCCGCCGTGACGGCGATGGTCGAGCGGATGCGGGCATCGCTCGAGCGCTTCGGCGTGACGATCGACGAGTGGTTCTCCGAGCGCACGCTGCATCCCCTGGCCGTGGAGCACACCTTCGAGCTCCTGGAGAAGCAGGGCCACGCGTACCGCTCCGAGGGCGCGCTGTGGTTGCGCACCACGACGTTCGGCGACGACAAGGACCGCGTGCTCGTGCGCTCCACCGGCGAGCACACCTACTTCGCATCGGACATCGCCTACCACGAGAACAAGCGCGAGCGCGGCTTCGACCGCCTGATCGACGTGTGGGGCGCCGATCATCACGGCTACGTGCCGCGCATGAAGGCCATGTTCGCTGCCCTCGGCGGCGACCCGGATCGCCTCGACCTGCTGATCATGCAGTTCGTCCACCTGGTGTCGCACGACGGCGAGCGCTCGTCGATGAGCAAGCGGTCGGGCGAGTTCGTGACGCTCGACGAGCTCGTCGACGAGATCGGCGTCGACGCCGCGCGGTGGTACCTGCTCGCACGCTCGCACGACACGACCATCGAGCTCGACCTCGACCTGGCCAAGGCCGAGAGCGCCGAGAACCCCGTCTACTACGTCCAGTACGCGCATGCGCGCATCGAGTCGGTGCTGGCGAAGGCTGGCAGCGCCGGCACGGACTTCGGGGAGCTGGCGGCCGCGCTCGACCCCGCGGAGCGGGCGCTGGTCAAGAAGCTGCTGGCGTTCGGATTGGAGATTGAGGAGGCCGTCGACCGCCGCGCCCCGCACCGGATCGCGACGTACGCCCTCGAGCTGGCGCAGGACTTCACGGCCTTCTACCGCGACTGCCGCATCGCCGGCGCGGAGCCGGCGGAGGTCGAGCGCTTCCGCATCGCGCTCAGCGTGGCGGCCAGGCGCACGATCGCGCGCTCGCTCGCGCTGCTGGGCGTCAGCGCGCCGGAGGCGATGTAGGGCTCAGAGCGAGTAGATGAAGTCGAGCCCGACCTTGGCGAGCAGCTTCTGCGCGTCCGCGTTCAGGCGGGTCATCTCGTTGGTGTAGATCAGGATCCCCATCGCGATGAGGATCACGCCGCTGATCGCGGTGATGACGAGGTAGCGGTCGCGAAGCCAGCGAAACGCCGAGCTCGCGCGGTTGAAGGCCACCGCGGTGAGCAGGAACGGCACGGCCAGCCCCGCCGAGTAGAAGGCGAGCAGGACGCCGCCATGGCCGACGTGCGACGACGTCGATGCCGCCGTCAGGATCGCCCCGAGCGTCGGTCCGACGCACGGC
The DNA here is from genome assembly GCA_036732205.1 of Solirubrobacteraceae bacterium. GTDB lineage: Bacteria > Actinomycetota > Thermoleophilia > Solirubrobacterales > Solirubrobacteraceae > VAWY01. The sequence continues at coordinate 7,620 of DAINCW010000126.1, forward strand.
GTCCACGCCACGGCGAACGCCGCTCCCGCGACGAGGGGCCCGCCCGAGCCGGCGCGCTGGATGAGCGCGTCGGGCCGCCACTCCTTGTTGAGCCGCGGCACGAAGGGCGTCGCCAGGAAGAAGACGCCCATCGCGACGATCATGACCCCCGAGACCTGACGCAGGGTGTCGCGATGGTCGTTGAGCGTGTGCCCGATGCCCGACGCCGACATCCCGAGCACGACGAACACCAGCGTGAAGGACAGGCAGAAGATGATGCTCGGCAGCAGGATGCGCCCCCAGGTCTGTCGCCCGTCGTTGCGCAGCTCGGTGATCGAGACGCCGCTGATCGTCGACAGGTAGCCCGGCACGAGTGGCAGCACGCACGGCGAGATGAAGGAGACGAAGCCGACGGCGAACGCCGCCAGGACGGTGGTGTCCCCTGAGCTGGTGGCGGCGGCGATCATGGATCGAAGCGGGCGAGGTCCTCGTCGATTCGGGCGGTCTCGGCGGCGCTCAGCTCGGGCCCGGCCGCCGGTGC
>DAINCW010000127.1:0-8102 GCA_036732205.1 Solirubrobacteraceae bacterium
CGTTCGCGCCGGCCGTCGAGCAGATCGGCTGACGGATCGCCTGCGGCCGGAAGAATCCGCTAGCACGCGGGGACTTCCGGCCAGTGGGCGGTGCAGGACTCGAACCTGCGACCTCCTGCTTGTAAGGCAGGCGCTCTTGCCAGCTGAGCTAACCGCCCGTCGGCTGACAGGCTAGAGGCGAAAATAGGAAGCGTTACGGTGGGCGGTATGTCTTCCCGCGGCGCGCTGCGATACGTCGATCCCCGCGCCTCCCGCGGTCCGCTGTACCGGGCGTATGCGAGGTTCAGCGGCACACGCTTTGCGGCCTGGCTATCGCCCAAGCTCCTGTGGAAGGTCGACCCCTACGTGATGCGGCTCACCGGCGGCCGGATCGGCATGGGGCTCATGCTCCCGACCGCGCTGCTGGAGACGCGCGGCGCGCGCACCGGACGCGTGCGACGCAACGGGGTCATCTACTTCCACGACGGCGAGCGGGTGACGATCATCGCCTCCAAGCTCGGCCTTCCCGAGCATCCGTCGTGGTTTCACAACGCGTGCGCCAACCCCGACGTCGTGTTCGGCGGCCGGCCGTTCCGGGTCGAGGTCGTCGACGACGACGCGTCGCGCACCCGGCTCTGGGAGCTCGCCGACCGCGTCTTCCCGCCGTACGCCGCATACCGGGACCGTGCAGCCCGCGCCGGCCGCACCATCCCGATCCTCCAGCTCGTCCCTCGCTAGGTCGCGCCCGGGACTCCCGCGTACTACCGTTGGCCCATGGGGGGAGCACGCGCGCTCGGCGTCGTCGCAGTCGCTCTCACCCTGGTCGCCGCGGGCGCGCCGGGCGCCGATGCAGCGGTATCGCCGCCCCCGGCCCGGGCGGCAAGCAATTCGGCCGCTGTCGACTCGCTCAACGTCCTCCTGCAGGAGGGCTGGAACGGGCTCACGGCCGACATGCAGGCCAACGCGAGCCGGTGGCTGAAGCAGACGCTCGAGGGACGGATCGCGCACGGCAGCGGGAAGGTCTCGGGCCTGAAGTGGTCCTTCGACCTCGACATCACGAACGTCGATCCCGTCGTCGACTTCCACCACACGCCGGGGTTCAAGTCGCTCGACCTCACCGGCTTCACGCTCGGCATTCCCTACACGGGAACGTGGCAGGTCGGCGTGCGCGGGACCGTCCAGGGCCACGCGAAGGTCAAGGCGGGCGGCACGACGCTCTTCTCGTGGAGTCCGAGCTTCCGGTTCGGCATCGTCCTGCCCAAGCTGGCCGTTCCGATCACGGTGGGCATCGACGCTTCGGATCCGCTCCTGCCGCGCATGACCGGCTTCAGCTTCCTGCCGTCCGCGAAGGTGATCGGCGAGGGCATCCTCAGCCGGCTGGGGATCGACCTGCACGGCACCGGCGGGGCGGGGCCTCACGGACAGGCCGTGAGCGGTGACGCGAACGATGTGCAGGTCGGCCTCGGCGGACTGTCCGCGAGCCTCTCCGCGAACCTCGGCATCGAGTTCGACCCGAGCATGCCGGCCGGAGGCCTCGACATCTCCGACGACGTCCAGACCGCGGCGGGGAACGCGCAGCTCAAGCTCCACACGGCGTTCGAGCAGGCGCGGTTCCGCCTCCACGGCGCGCTGAAGCTGAAGATCCCTCACATCAAGACGCGGAGCGTGCCGTTCGACCTGAACTTCGCGCTGCCCATTCCGTCGTCCGACAAGATCAACCAGTTCCTGCTGGCGGTGCAGGGCCTCGGCGGCGGGCTGCCCCGACACTGGGGCGACGACGCGACGCTCGGGCACCCCACCCCGCCGCCCCCGCAAAGCGCGGACAGCGATCTCGCGACGACGGCCGACGACCTCGAGAACGCGGTCGTGTCGCACCTGCCCTTCGGCGCGATCCTGTCGATCGACACCGCGATCCCGAAGCCGGCTCGTCCGATCGCCCGGACGGCGCTCGCTCCCGCCACGACGAAGTACGGGCTCGAGAACGACTCGGCCATCTTCACCGGGCACTACCTCGCCGCGGAGGCGCTGCGCTACGCGGCGACGAGGTCCCCGGCCGCGCTGGACCGGGTGAAGCTCGTCCTGGCCGGCATCGACCGGCTCTTCTGGGTCACCCAGGACGCCGCGCTGGCCGGCGGCAGGCTCGAGACGCGCTACTCCGGCAAGACCAGGCGCGGCCAGGGCAACTTCCTGGCTCGGGCGGCCGCCCCGGACGACCAGGCCGACCGCTTCTCGGAGGGGTCGCTGCGGACCGGCCACGAGTGCGCGTACGTCCGCCCCGAGGGCGGCTGGCGGGTCACGAAGGCGGGCAGCACGACGACCGCCGCCACCTTCGACGATGCGGCGGCGCTGGCGGGCCCGAACGCCGCGATCGCCGGCATCCCCACGAACTCCCCGCCGGCAACCGTGCCGGCCAAGTCGCCACGTCCCCAGCGACCGACGATCGCGCCGGTCGGAACGGTTTGGTACGGGCTCGGTTGCGGATCGAAGCACCCGACGAGCCGCGACGCCGTGGCGGGAACGGCGCTCGGCCTGGCGTTCGCCCATGAGCTCGTCGATGACCCCGACGTCCGCGCCAAGACGGCCCAGCTCGGCGGCGACATGGTCGCCTACCTGCTCGACCACAACTGGGAGATCACCGTCCCGCCGAACGACGCCCACGGCCAGAACTACTGGGGCGGCTGGGACGCCCAGCTGTCGCTGCTGCGCCTGGGGGCGACGTTCGACCCCGGCCGCTTCGGGACGAGCTACAACGCGGCGTCAGCCGCCATCCCTGTCATCTGGCTACCGGTGTGGTTCGCCACGCTCGACCCCATCGCCGAGTACTACAAGTTCAACCTCGGCGAGGCGACGCTGGCGACGGCGCTCCTGCTGGAGCACAACACCGCGCTGCGCGCCGGCTACGACTACGCCTACCGCGTGCTCACCGCACCGCTGCGCCGCCACAAGAACGCGTGGTTCAGTGCCCTGGAGATATTCAACCGCCCCGCCGACCAGCGTGCCGACGCAGCGGCTGAGCCGGCGGGCTCCAATCCGCAGATCAGCCGTGCCGACGAGATCCGCAGCCTGCTGGGGTCGTGGGAGCGCCGTCGCCAGCTCGTCAAGGGCCCCAACGGCCTGCCGCGCAACGACATCGCGAACGTGCCGGGGCTGCTGGGACTCTGGCCGAGCGGCAACGTCGGGCTCTACACGACGTACGACCTCAAGCCGCACTGCCTGGCGCGCTATGCGCTCGATCCCGAGAACCGCATCGGCAACGGGATGGACTTCATGTGGCAGCGCTCGCCCTTCGACACCGGCGCCGACCCGAGCCACTGCAACGCCGCGCACCCGCCGGGCGAGGGCGAGATCCGCCACAACGGCGCGGACCCGACGCGCGAGGGGTCCGGCGTCGACTTCCTGCTGCCCTACTGGATGAGCGTGTACACGGGCGCCATCACGCGACCGCAGGGCTAGCGCCGATGCGCGGCCAGGGCGGGAGGCGAGGCACGGCGGGCGCAGGCTACCGTGCGTCACATGGACCTCGGGATCGCCGGACGCGTGGCGCTCGTCACCGGTGCGTCGAAGGGCATCGGCCGCGCGATCGCCGCCGAGCTGGTGGCCGAGGGCGCGAAGGTCGCGATCGCGTCGCGCACCAAGGAGCGCATCGAGGCGACGGCGCAGGAGATCGGCGCCGAGCCCTTCGTCCACGACACGGCCGACCTCGACGCCGCGCCCGCGCTGCTCGACGCCGTCGCCGAGCGACTCGGCGGTTCGGTCGACATCCTCGTGCCGAACACCGGCGGCCCGCCGGCCGGGGAGCCGCTGTCGTTCACGCGCGACCAGTGGGAGGCCGCCTACCGCGAGCTCGTGCTCGGGCCGATGGAGCTCATCCAGCGCGCACTGCCCCCGATGCGCTTGCAGCGCTGGGGACGGATCGTCAACGTCGCGTCCACCTCGGTGCGCGAGCCGATCCTCGGCCTGATGCTGTCCAACGCCCACCGCGCCGCGACGCTCGCGGCGTTCAAGACGCTCGCGCGCACCGTCGCCGCCGACGGCGTGACGCTCAACACCGTCCTGCCCGGCCGCATCGCGACCGACCGCATCCTGTCGCTGTTCGACAGCCGCGACGCGGCCGAGGCGCAGGCGGCGAAGGACATCCCCGCGGGCCGGCTGGGCAGCGTCGAGGACATGGCCGCCGCGGCCGCGTTCCTCTGCTCGGAGCGCGCCGGGTACGTCACGGGCGTGGCGCTGCTCGTTGACGGCGGGCTCACGCAGTCGATTTGAGCGGCCGCTCGTGCGGTGCTCGCGCACCTGCGGGTGCGAGGCTAGGAGCCCTTGGGCGGGTAGGACACGATCTCGCAGTTGACGACGCCGTCCTCGGTGGAGTCGACGATCGCCGTGTCCTGCCCGTCGCCGCAGTCGATCGAGTCCTCGACGCCGTTGCGCGCGTCGATGATGTCGTTGCCCGGGCCGCCGACGAGGACGTTGGACCCCGCCCCGCCATCGACGTGGTCGTCGCCCGGGCCGCCGTCGAGCGTGTCGTCGCCGGCGGCGCCGCTCATCGTGTCGTTGCCCGCGCCGCCGGTCATGGTGTCGTCCCCGTTGCCGCCGCCCATGACGTCGTTGCCGTCTCCGCCGTCCATCGTGTCGTTGCCCGCACCGCCGTTGACGCGGTCGGCGCCAGCGCCGCCCTTCTCGTTGTCGTCGCCGGCGCCGCCGATGATGTGATCCCGTCCCGAGCCGCCCGACAGCGTGTCGTTCCCGGCCCGGCCGAAGATCGCGTCGTTGCCGCCGAGACCGGAGATCGTGTCGGCCCTTGCCGTGCCGACCAGGCGGTCGGCGTGCGGCGTGCCGGTGATGCGCCGCGCCTCGACCGTCCCGGCCGCGGCGATCGCCAGCACCACCCCCGCGACGGCGACACTGCGCGCGCTCATTGGGCGGCGGCGTGCGCCTTCACGAGCTTGTCGGGCTCGCGGAAGATCCGGTCGGGCGTCGCCGGGCGGTAATGGAAGCCGAGGCGTTCGAGGTAGCCCGTGGAGACGAGGTGCTCGAAGTCGTGCTGCTTGGGCCGGTCGGCGGCCGTGATGCTCGGATCCGACCGCAGTCCCGAGGGCGGGCGGTTCGAGCACTGCGCACTCATGACATGGTCGGGGTGCGGCAGGTTGGGGAGCGCCAGCCGCGGCGGCGACTCGAAGTCGAAGGAGCGCGCGATGTTGCGCGCGTACGCGACGCGCCGGGTCAGCGGCTTGATGCCGAACCGGTAGCTGATCATCTTGATGATCGACTCGAAGCCATAGATCGAGTGCTCGACCACGCCGCGCTGGGCCCAGGGCGAGACCGCGACGACCGGGATGCGCAGGCCCATCTGGCCGAAGTCCTCGTCCAATGACTTGTTCTCGCGGTCGTCGGGAACGCGCGGCGGCGCGACGTGGTCGAAGAAGCCGCCCCACTCGTCGTAGGTGATGAACAGCGCGCCGCGCTTGAACTGCGGGCCCTCCATGAACGCGTGCACGACGTCGGCCATGAACGCCTGGCCGGTGCGCACGTCGCCGTGGGGATGCTCGTCGGCCGACGTCCCGCCACCCTCGTTGAGCGCCGCGGGGTCGACAAAGGTCAGGTTGGGCAGCGTCCCGGCTGCCGCGCGCGCGTAGTACTCCTCCATCGGGTGCGAGCGGTTGATGCCCGGCTGGCCCCACAGCGCGTCGGTCGGCACGTCCGAGAAGTAGTTCGCCGCAGTGAGCCCCTTCGCCATCACGGCCGCCGCCAACGTCGTGTCGGGGAAGCCGCCGGTGTTGAAGGGGATCGAGTTGTCCTTCATCCCGTACGACTGGCCCGAGCGCATGTACTCGCGGTTGGGGAACGTCGGCCCGAGCAGCGAGCAGTGGAAGCGGTCGAAGGTCGTGAACGCCTTCGCCGCTGCCGGGATGAACGGGAGGTCGGGCTCCTCGTAATAGGAGATCGAGTAGATGTCGTTCTGGCCGGCCTTCAAGAAGCCGTCCATCTTGCCGCCGTTGACCTCGGTGCGCCCGCCGTCCCAGGAGTGGTCGGGGTCGTTGAACGCACAGCCCTGGAAGTCCATGGACAGATGCTGTGTCGCATGGGACTGCCCGGTCTTGTCGGTGAATTGCAGGCCTGCCTGCCGGCCGTCCGCCTTGGGCATCCAGCCCAGGTAGTGGTCGAACGAGCGGTTCTCCATCATGAGGACCACGAAGGTGTCTATCGGCAGGTTGCGCGGGTCGGGCAGCGGGCGGCGGCGCTGGCGCTGCCCGGCAGCGGCGACCAGCGTGTCGGAGTTAATCAGCAGCCCGGCGCCGGCCGCGATCCCCGCGGTCATCGCGGTGCGGGCCAGGAACTCGCGGCGCCGCAGGTAGGCATCCGGGGCCTCGAACGCGAGTCGTTCGGCCTCGAGGGGATCGCGCGGATCCGACATCCGCCGGCAACGCTAACGGCTGGGGGCCGGAACGGCGTCATCGCGCCGCGGCCTAGACTGAACCGCGGCCTCGCCCCCATGGTGTAGCGGTTAGCACACGAGCCTTTCACGCTCGAGGCGGGAGTTCGATTCTCCCTGGGGGTACTGACTCGCTGCTCGCCCGGCTAGGCCACGGCCGACTCGGCCGGCGCCTCCACGCGACCGCGGATCACGTCCGCCGCGCGCTCGGCCAGCGCGATCACCGGCGCGTTCGTGTTGCCGCGCGGGACCATCGGCATCACGGAGCAGTCGACGATCCGCAGGTTCTCGACGCCGTTGACGCGCAGCTGGTCGTCGACCACGGTGCCCATCGAGCACGTGCCCACCGGGTGGTAGATCGCGAAGGTCGTCTCGGCGATCTGCGCGCGCAGGTCGGCGTCGGAGTCGGACGCCGGCACGTTGAAGCCGTCGACGCAGTACGGCTTCAGCGCGGGCTGGCGGCTGATCTCCATCGTCAGCCGCATGGCGTCGACCATCTTCGCCATGTCGCCCTCGGCCTCGTAGAAGTTGTTGTGCACGATCGGCTTGGACGTCGGGTCGGCCGTGCCGAGCCGCACAGTCCCGCGCGACTCCTGCGTGACCAGGCACGGCGTGATGATCGCTCCATGGTCCGTGGGGTCCGACATGCCCTCGTCGGGGATCTGCACGGGCAGGAAGTGGAACTGGATGTCCGGCGCCGGCGCGCCGGCGCCGACGCGGACGAAGGCACCGGCCTCGGCCAGGTTGGAGGCCAGCGGCCCCGTCTGGGTGGCCTCGAACTCGGTCAGCGCCTCGGGCTCGAGGGCGAGCAGGAGGCTCACCGGCTCGGGCGTCGTCCAGATGCCGAGGGCGGAGGGATGGTCGACGAGGTTCTCCCCCACCGCCGGCTGGTCGAGCAGGACCTCGAGCTCGCGCAGCTGGAGGTGCTCGGCCGGCCCGATGCCCGACAGCATCAGCAGCTGGGGAGAGTTGTAGGCGCCACCGCAGAGGATGACCTCGCGCTCGGCGCGGAAGTCGCTGAGCTCGCCGAGCTGCGCCGCCTGCACGCCGACGGCGCGCGTGCCCTCGAAGAGGACGTGGTGGACCTGCATGTAGGGCTTGACCGTCAGGTTGGGGCGCTCCATCGCCGGGTGCAGGTAGGCGACGGCGGCGCTCGCGCGCATGCCGCCGCGCTGGGTCACCTGGTAGAGCCCGACGCCGTCCTGCTCGGCGCCGTTGAAGTCGTCGTTGCGCGGGATGCCCGCCTCCACGCCCGCCTCGACGAACGCCGCGGGCATGACCTGGCCCGAGCGCCCGTTGGAGACCGGCAGCGGTCCGCCGGCGCCATGCCACTCCGACGCGCCGTTCTCGTTGTCCTCGGCCCGCAGGAAGTAGGGGAACAGGTCGTTCCAGGTCCACCCGGGGATCCCCCACTCGTCGTAGTCGAGGTGGTTGCCGCGGATGTAGACCATCGCGTTCATCGACGAGGAGCCGCCGTAGGTCTTGCCGCGCGGCAGCGGGATCCGGCGGTTGTTGCAATGCGACTCGGGCGCCGTGCAGTAGTCCCAGTCGATCTCGCTGCGCGCGAGCTGGAGGTAGCCGAGGGGAACGTGGATGTTGTCGTTGGTGTCCGGCGGCCCCGCTTCGAGCAGCAGGACCTCGACGTCCGGGTCCTCGCTGAGCCTGTTGGCGAGCACGCAGCCCGCGGACCCAGCAC
>DAINCW010000128.1:0-8098 GCA_036732205.1 Solirubrobacteraceae bacterium
CGGCGAGCCCCTCCTCCAGCCGCCGCAGCGGGTCGCGCAGCTCGAACTCGCGAAAGAAGTCGCGCAGCTTCGAGCGGTCGGGCGACCGGGTCAGCTCGCCGCGCAGGTCGATCTCCAGCGGCACCTCGCGTTGCGCGGTCGCCAGGCGCTTGGAGATGCGGGCGTTCTCGGCGTGCTCGATGAGGTTCTCCTTGCGCTTGGCGCCGGAGATGGCGTCGATGTTCGCCAGGACGGCCTCGAGCGAGCCGAACTGCTGGAGCAGCGCCGACGCCGTCTTGTCGCCGATGCCCGGGACCCCGGGGATGTTGTCCGAGGTGTCGCCCTTGAGGCCGTAGAAGTCCGGGATCAGCTCCGGCGGGATGCCGTAGCGCTCCTGGACGTCGTCGCGGTCGTAGGTCTTCGTCTCGGTGATGCCACGTGACGTGGCCATGACACGCACGCCGTCACCGACGAGCTGGAAGGCGTCGCGGTCGCCGGTGACGATGAGCACTCCGATGCCGTCGGCCTTGGCCTTCTCGGCCAGCGTGGCGATCACGTCGTCGGCCTCGTAGCCGTCGACGGAGAGGTTCGTGTAGCCGAAGGCGTCGACCAGCGGGCGCATCTGCGGGTACTGCTGGCCGAGGAGGTCGGGCTGCTTAGGCCGATGGCCCTTGTAGTCCTCGTAGACCTCCTTGCGCCCGGAGGACCCGGCGTCCCAGACCACGATCGTGGGCTGGAGCCCGTAGTCGGTGACCAGCTTCACGAGCATCGACGCGAATCCGAAGATCGCGTTGGTCGGAAAGCCCGTCGAGGTCGCGATGGACTCGGGCAGGGCGAAGAAGGCGCGGTAGACGAGCGAGTTGCCGTCGATGAGGTAGAGCTCGCCGGGGGGATCGGCCATCGGGCGAGCACTCTAGAGCCGTATCGTTGGGCGGCGATGTCCGTCTCGACCTCCGCCCAGTACACGCTCACGATCCGCATGGAGATCGCCCACCGGCCGGGAATGCTCGCGCGGATCACCGGGGTGATCGGCGAGGCCCACGCCACGATCGGCGCCATCGACATCGTCGACGTCCACGAGGGCAACCTCGTCCGCGACATCACCATCGAGACCGTCGACGCCGACCAGTGGACCTCGATCACCGACGCCATCGACCGCATCGATGGCGTCCGCGTGCTGGGGGCCATCGACAAGACGTTCCTCATCCACGAGGGCGGCAAGATCGAGGTCACCAACAAGTGCCCGGTCAAGACGCGAGAGGACCTCTCGATGGCCTACACGCCTGGTGTGGCCCGCGTGTGCTCGGCCATCGCGGAGGACCCCGACAAGGCCTTCGACTACACGATCAAGCGCAACACGGTGGCCGTCGTGAGCGACGGGACCGCGGTGCTCGGGCTCGGCGACATCGGGCCGCGCGCCGCGATGCCGGTGATGGAGGGCAAGGCCATGCTCTTCAAGGAGTTCGCCGGCGTCGACGCCTTCCCGATCTGTCTCGACACCAAGGACCCCGACGAGATCGTCGCCGCCGTCAGGGCCATCTCCCCGGGCTTCGGCGGCATCAACCTCGAGGACATCTCCGCGCCCCGCTGCTTCGAGATCGAGGAGCGGCTCAAGGCGGAGCTCGACATCCCGGTCTTCCACGACGACCAGCACGGCACCGCCGTCGTGGTGCTCGCCGCCGTCCTCAACGCGACGAAGCTCGTCGGCAAGCGCCTGGAGGACCTGCACGTGCTCGTGACGGGCCTTGGCGCCGCGGGCGTGGCCGTCACCAAGATCCTTCGCGAGGCCGGCGTGGTCCACGTCATCGGCGTCGATTCGAAGGGCGCGGTGCACACCGACCGCGCCGACTACGTCGACGGGACCATGAACGCGGTCAAGCGCTGGTACGCCGAGAACTCCAACCCGCAGAAGCGCAGCGGAGGCCCGGCGGACGTCATCGACGGCGCCGACCTGTTCATCGGGCTCTCGGGCGCGCGGATCATGCCCGCCGCAGCGCTCGCCGGCATGAACGACGACGCGATGGTCTTCGCGATGGCCAACCCGACGCCGGAGGTCTCGCCGGAGGAGGCGGCACCGTACGCGCGGATCATCGCCACCGGCCGGTCGGACTACCCGAACCAGATCAACAACGTCCTGGCCTTCCCGGGGATCTTCCGCGGAGCGTTCGACGTGCGGGCCGGCCAGATCACCGAGGGCATGAAGCTCGCGGCGGCGCACGCGATCGCGAACATCGTGTCGCACGAGGAGCTCAACGAGGAGCACATCATCCCCTCGGTCTTCAACCGCGACGTGGCGCCCGCGGTGGCGCGAGCGGTCGCGCAGTCCGCCCGCGCGGACTCGGTCGCGCAGGCCGAGGAGGCGGAGGAGGCGGAGTTCGCCGCCGCGGTGGCGGGCGGCTCGTCGGCCGCAGCCGGCTGACCTGCGAGCGGTTCAGCCGCCGCCGTAGGCCACGACGAGGTCGGTCGCGACGCCGACGAAGAATCCCAGCGACAGCAGCCACAGGCCCAGCTCGCGGTGGCCGTAGCGGCGCATGCCGTTCCAGACCTCGCTGATCACGTAGAGGATCGCCCCGCCCGAGACGGCGTAGAAGGCGAGCTCCAGCGGCTGCGACGTGACCTCGTAGCCGAGCATCGCGCCCAGGAAGGTCGGGCCGCCGCCGATGAGACCGACCAGCCCGAGCCAGCGCCAGCTCGGCTTCACGTCGCCGAGCGGGCCGACGATGCCGAAGCCCTCGGTGGCGTTGTGCAGCGCGAAGCCGATGATCAGGACCGTGGCGAGGCCGATCTCGCCGGTGCTGGCCGACACGCCGATGGCCAGGCCCTCGGCGAAGTTGTGCAGGCCGATCGCCGCGGCGATCGTCATGCCCGTGCGCAGCGCCCGACTGCGGGCCATGTCGGCCTCGCGATCGATGAGGGCCGCCTGCGCTGACGCCATGGTGTCCGTCGCCCCCCCGGCGAGCGGCGCCGGGCCCTTGGCCGGCTTGATCACGCGCTCGAGCATCCCGAGCCCCGCGGTGCCGGCGGCGAACCCGCCACCGAGCAGGGCCGCCATCGCGAGCGCGTGGCCGAAGCTGGAGTGGTGGTCCTTGTAGCTGGTGACCGCGGCCTCGACGATCGTGAACGCGTGCGAGAGCACGTCGACGAACAAGAAGGACAGGACCCCGACCGCGAACATCGCGAGCCCCACGCGCACGCGGCCCGACATCACGTGCAGGCGCCCGAACGGCAAGCCGAGGTAGATGGTGAAGCCGGCGAGGGCTCCGAGCAGGACGGTTTCGGCGAAGGACAAGGCGGTGTGGACCTCGAGCGGCAGGTTACCCGACCTCAGGGGTCGGTATTAGGGAACCCTAACCGATGCATACGCCAGGGTCGTCCCAACGGTTCATCGCCCCTACCCTGAGGTGATGAGGGTCACCGTCACAGGAGCCACCGGCCTGATCGGCACGCGGCTGGTCCGGGCGCTGCGCGAGCGCGGCGACGAGGTCACCGTGCTGTCGCGCGCGCCCGACACGGCGACCGTCACACTGGGTGTGCCCGCGGAGCGCTGGGACCCGGACTCCCCCGCCCCGGCGGCGGCCCTGGCGGGTCGCGACGCCGTCGTCCACCTGGCCGGCGCGACCGTCGCGCGGCGCTGGAGCCCGAAGGTCAGGCAGGCCATCCGCGCCAGCCGCGTGGAGGGGACGCGCAACCTCGTCGCGGGCCTGCGCGCGGCCGACCCGCGCCCGAAGGTCCTGGCCAGCGCCTCGGCGGTCGGGTACTACGGCGGGCGCGGCGACGAGCCCATCACCGAGGACGCCACGCCGGGCGACGACTTCCTGGCGGAGGTCTGCGTCGCCTGGGAGCGCGAGGCGCGGGCCGCCGCCGAGCTCGGCCTGCGGGTCGTGCTGGTGCGCACAGGCGTCGTGCTCGACCGCAGCGGCGGCGCGCTGAAGCAGATGCTGCCGCCGTTTCGCATGGGCATCGGGGGCCCGGTGGCGGGCGGCGGCCAGTGGGTGCCCTGGATACACGGCGACGACGTGGTTGCCCTGTACCTCGCTGCGATCGACGACCCGCGCTACGAGGGGCCCGTCAACGCCACCGCGCCCGAGCCGGTCACCAATCGCGAGCTCTCCAAGGCGCTCGGGCGTGCGCTGCACCGCCCCGCCGTCCTGCCCGTGCCGGGGGCCGCACTGAAGCTGCGCTACGGCGAGATGGCCGAGATCGTCACCGAGGGCCAACGCGCGGTCCCCGAGCGAGCGCTCGCCCTCGGTCACACCTTCGCCCACCCGCAGCTCGACGAGGCGCTGCGGGCCGCGCTGGGCTAGCAAGCGCGGACCAGGGTCTAGGGCGCGGGCGGGTCGTCCGCCCTGCGGCGGACCGGCAGCAGCCCGTCCTGGCGCCGGCGCGATCCGGCACGTGGGAAGGCGGCGTAGATGATCAGCCACAGAAGCGCGCCGGCGACCGTCAGCAGCAGGCCGCTGGCGAGCCCGGCCTTCTCGCCGTAGCCGGCGCGGTCCGAGAGCCAGCACGCGGCGATCGCCGACCCCAGCCACGCGAACGTGAGATAGAGCGCCTTGGCGCCGAGCACAGCGAAGACGAAGGTCATGTCCCCAGGTACGCCCGCTGGACCTCGGGGTTCTTGCGCAGCGCGGAGGATGCGTCGGACAGCGCGACGGTGCCGGTCTCGAGGACGTACCCGCGCCTGCTGACCCCCAGCGCGTAGTTCGCGTTCTGCTCGACGAGCAGGATCGTCGTCCCCTGCTTGTTGATCTCGACGATCGTCTCGTAGATCCGCTGCACGAGGATCGGCGCTATGCCCATCGAGGGCTCGTCGAGCAGCAGCAGGCGCGGACGGCTCATGAGCGCGCGGCCAATCGCGAGCATCTGCTGCTCGCCGCCGGACATCGTTCCCGCCTTCTGCTTCTCGCGCTCCTTCAGCCGCGGGAACAGGTCGAAGACCCGGTCCATGTCGTCGCCGATCTCGTTGTCGCGGCGCAGGTAGGCGCCGAGGTCGAGGTTCTCGCGCGCCGTCATGCGCGGGAAGCAGTGGCGTCCCTCCGGCGACAGGGAGATCCCGAGGCGGACGATCTCCTGCGGCGCCATCAGGTTGATCTCGCGCCCGTCGAACCGGATCGTGCCTTCGCGCGGCGGCGTGAGCCCGGAGATCGAGCGCAGCGTGGTCGACTTGCCCGCGCCGTTGGAGCCGATGAGAGTGACGACCTCACCCTGGTTGACCTCCAGCGACACGCCCTTGAGCGCCTCGATGTTGCCGTAGAAGGTGTGGATGCCGTCGACCTCGAGCAGCGCCACCGCTCAGGCCCCCTGTCCGCTGTCGTCGCCGTCCTGCTTGCCGAGGTAGGCCTCGATCACCCGCGGGTCGTTGCGCACGACGTCGGGCACGCCCTCGGCGATCTTCTCGCCGTGGTCGAGCACCGTGACGCGCTCCGAGACGCCCATCACGACCTTCATGTCGTGCTCGATCAGCAGGATCGTCAGCCCGAGCTCGTCGCGCAGCCGGTGCATGAACTCCGTGAGCCGGTCGGACTCCTGCGGGTTCATGCCCGCGGTGGGCTCGTCGAGCAGGAGCAGGTGCGGATCGGACGCGAGGGCGCGGGCGATCTCCACGCGGCGCTGGTCGCCGTAGCTGAGGTTGATCGCGAGCTGGTCGGACACGCTGCTGCGCAGACCGACGAAGTCGAGCAGCTCGCGAGCCCGGACGCGCGCCGTCTCCTCCTCCGCGTTGACCCTGCGGAACGGGAGCGGGAGGCCCGCCGGGACCCAGCGCGGCGGGCGGAACACCGCGCCGATCAGGCCGGACCGGGTGCGCGAGTGCTGGCCGACGAGCACGTTCTCGACCGCCGTCATCGTCGAGAACAGGCGGAGGTTCTGGAACGTCCTCGCGACACCCGCGTTCGTGATCTGGTCCGGGCGGGTGCGCGTGATGTCGCGCCCTTCGAGGGTGATCCTGCCCCCGGTCGGCTTGTACAGCCCGGTGAGCATGTTGAAGAACGTCGTCTTGCCCGCGCCGTTGGGCCCGATGATCGAGACGATCGACTTCCGCGGGATCGTGAACGAGACGTCGTTGACCGCGACGAGGCCGCCGAAGATCTTCGAGACGTGGGCGGTCTCGAGGACGGTGCCGTTGACGGTGTCCGTCGTCTCGCTCACGGGTGCGACACCTCGACGAAGGCCTCGTCGCCCCCGACGCCCTCGGTCAGCTCGATCTGGCGCCTGCGTTCCGGCAACAGCCCCTCGGGCCGCAGCAGCATCATGATCACGAGCAGGAAGCCGAAGATCCCGAAGCTCAGGTCGGCGAGCTGGAAGTTCAGGCCCAGAGCCTTCGGCACGCCGTTCAGCGTGTCGGGAATCAGGTTGTAGTTGATGTACGTCAGGGCGATCGAGCCCAGGACCACGCCCCAGACTGACCCCAGCCCGCCGAGGATGATCATCGACAGGATGTAGATCGAGAAGGCGAACTGGAACGAGTCCGCGGTGATGTTCGTCAGATACGAGCCCAAAAACGCGCCGGACGCGCCGCCGAGCGCAGCGCCGAGGGCGTAGGCGAGGAGCTTGGTGCGGACGAGCGGCACGCCCATCGACGCGGCGGCGACCTCGTCCTCGCGGATCGCGATCCACGCCCGGCCCAGGCGCGAGTCGCGCACGCGCAGGTTGATGAACAGGACGACGAGCACCATCCCGAGCGCCACCCAGTACCACGATCTGAGATTGAGCTGGGAGAACGGGAGATGGTTGGGGAATCCGAAGGCGTCGACCGCCGTGATGCCCTGCCGGCCGTTGGTCAGCTGGAGCCCGAACACGTGGATCGAGTCGCCGTTGATCGCGAAGACGCGGACGATCTCGCCGAAGGCGAGCGTGACGATCGCGATGTAGTCGCCGCGCAGGCGCAGGGTTGGCAAGCCGATCACCACTCCCGCGATCGCGCAGAAGACCATCGCGATCAGCATCACCAGGAAGAGGTTGATGTGGACGCCGGGGAGCTTGTTGGCGAACGACGTCGCCGCGATGTGGACGTCCTTGTCGCCGTAGAACTCCGAGCCGAACCAGCCCACGCAGTAGGAGCCGATGGCGTAGAAGGCCACGTACCCCAGGTCCAGCAGCCCGGCGAAGCCGACGACGATGTTCAGCCCCAGGCCCATCACCACGTACGCCAGCGCCAGCACCGCGGTGTTCATCGTGGACCCGGCCTTCGTCACGAAGAACGGGAAGATGATCGCGAACCCGATCAGGGCGAACGCGAGGACCGGCGAGACCCACCGCGGGAGGTTGCGGGAGCGCAGCTCGGACATCAGCCGGCCTCCCTCGTCTCCTCGCCGATGAGCCCCTGCGGCCGGAAGATCATGATCATGATCAGGTAGGCAAACACGATCGCGGGCGTCCACTCCGCCCCGATGCGGTTGTCAGAGATCTGCTGGATGCAGCCGATGATCAGGCCGCCGAGCACGGCGCCCCGCAGGTTCCCGATGCCCCCCATGACGGCCGCGGTGAAGGCCAGCAGGCCGTTCTCGAAGCCCTGGAAGAACCAGATCGTCGTCTCGTAGAGCGCGTAGATGAGGCCCGCGGCACCCGCCATCATGCCGCCGATGAGGAACGTCAGCGAGATGGTCGTGTCGACGCTGATGCCCATCAGCCGCGCGGCCTCGGGGTCCTGCGCGGTCGCGCGCATCGCGCGGCCCAGGCGGCTGCGCTGGACGAAGCCGGTGAGTGCGATGACGAGCGGGATCGTCACCGCGAAGGCCAGCAGGTCGGCGCGCTGGACGTGGATGCCGACGACGTTCACGACCTCCTTCTGGGCCTTGATGATGTCGTCGACCGAGGCCGGCGAGCCGCCGAGCCAGAGCAGGCCGACGTTCTGGAGGACGAACGACATGCCGACCGCGGTGATGAGCGGCGCCAGCTTCGGCGCGTTGCGCAGCGGCCGGTAGGCGACGCGCTCGATCATCACGTTGAGCACGCCGCAGGTGACCATGCCGACGACCAGCGCGGCGACGATGCCCCCGGCGATCCCCGCGGTTCCGGTCGCGAGGCCGACGCCGATGGTGCCCAGGAACTGCGACGACGAGAACGAGCCGATCATGAACACGTCGCCGTGGGCGAAGTTGATCAGCTCGATGATCCCGTA
>DAINCW010000129.1:0-3100 GCA_036732205.1 Solirubrobacteraceae bacterium
AACGTCCCGTCGACCGCCCTATAGGGGGGTCGATCGGACGTTCACCGCCGAGTGAACGCCCTCACCCCGCGCCCCCTGCCCTCAAAGCCCGTCGTTCGTCGCGCCCGCAGGGGCGCTGACCCACGCCACCCGGCCGACCACCGCCGACGTGGCCGCGCACGCGGAGGCGCGAAATCACTCTCCTAGGGAGCGCCTACCCGCCGACCACGGCGTTCGGGCCCGGCGGCGGGGGCTTCGAACGCCAGCCGTGGACCGACTTCCACAGCAGGCGGTCCATCTCGACCTGCGGGATCTCGTCGAGGCCCTTCGGCAGCCGCGCGGCCGCGCGGGCGCCCGCCGTGTTGGCCGGGTTGGTCTCGGTCAGCGGCACCTTGGCCGGGACGAAGTCGTAGGGCGCGAGGTCCGCCGTGGGCGAGAACGCGTCGTACATCGGCGTGCCCAGCGAATCGGCGAGCCCGAGGGGCTTCATGCCGATGATCAGCTCCATCGAGCGGATGACCGACAGCATGTCGTAGCGCGTGTGCACGACCGCGCCGCGCCGCGCGTACGGGCTGATGACGAAGGCCGGCATGCGATGCGCATCGACGTGGTCCGGGCCGTCCTGCGAGTCGTCCTCGATGACGAAGATCGCCGACGACGACCAGATCGACGAATGCGAGATCAGGTCGACCATCCGGCCGAGCCCCTCGTCGTTGTCGGCGATCATCGCCCGCGGCGTGCGCTTGCCGGCCGACAGTGTCTGCGTGTGGTCGTTGCTGAGCACGAGGTAGTTGAACGCCGGCACGGTGCCGGTGGCGAGTTGGCCGGTGAGGCGGTTCTTGAAGCAGTCGAACCGCGACGCGACCTGCGGTCCGGCGCTCACCGGCGGCACGGAGTCCCACACCTGGAGCCCGTTGATCGCGTCGTCGCCGATGGACGCGTCGTTCGGATAGCACTGGCCGGGCACGAGGCCGTTGCCGAAGTCGGCCGGGCCCAGATCCGAGTTCGAGAACTTCTTGGCGACCTCCTGGGTCTCGGTGGAATTGCGGTCTCGGTCCGCGAGCGGGACGGTCCCCGCGATCGCCTCGCCGTAGTTGAAGTACGAGATCCCCTGATTCTCGGCGGCGTCGAAGAGGAACCCGGTGCCCGGCCAGGTGACCGAGTACACGCCGAAGTCATACGGCCGTCCGCGGCCACCGTAGTTCTGGAACCACGCCTTGGCGACGTAGTCGGACACGGCGCCCGCGCTGGTCCAGAAGTGCCCGTCGATCGACGCCTCGGAGTTCGCATACACGTGGTCGACGAGCGGGAACCGCTGGGCGAGCGCGTGGGCGTTCGGCGTCGTGGCGCCGCCGAACAGCGCGAGGCTCGCGTCGCCGTCGCCACGCGGGTCGTCGCCGAGGATCTGGTCGTAGGTGCGGTTCTCCCTGACGATGTAGAAGACGTGCTTGATCGGCCCGTCTGGACGCAGCGGCGTGTCGGCGGGCGGCTGCGCCACGACGTTCGACGGCACGATCTGGGCGTCCGCGACGCCGGTGAGCTGACTGATCTTGTTGTCCGACGGGAAGTCGGCGATCCCCGCCGCGCCGATGTTCAGCAGCGGCAGGTACTGCGTGTTGTTGATGCGATCGTCGCTGTCGTCGAGGCTGTTGGGCTGCGGTCCCTGGGGGTTCGGCCCGACGCCGAGGCCCTTGCCGGTGACGTAGACGAGCTTCGCGCAGCGCTTGGCCTTCTTCCCGCGCCGCTTGGACACGCGCAGGCCGCACGGGTTGGCCTTGGGACCCGCGACGGCGACGGCGACGGGGTACTGCGCGGTCGGGATGCGGCCGATCAGCGCGAGGTCGCTGGGGCGCAGGACGGCGATGTCGTCGCTGCCGGCCTCGGGGACGAGCAGCTTGCGCCCGTCCGGGGTCAGGGTCACGTCGACTGGCCAAGCGCCGATGCCCTGCGGGCGCTGGACGGACATCGTCGCGGCGACGTGCAGGTTGCTCATGTCGATCGCGATCACCTGGTCGGCGTTGGCGAGCGCGACGTATGCGCGCTTGCCGTCCGGCGAGACCGTGACCCCCTCGGGATGGCTGAGGTGCGCCCCGACGGTGATGCTCGCGGTCGCCTTGCCGGTCGGGAGGTCGATCGCGGTGACCGTCCCCGGCGTCTCGTTGCTGACCAGCCCCGTCTTGCCGTCCGGGGTGATCGCCGCGCCGTACGGATACGCGCCCGTCTTTACGTAGCGGATCGCCTTCGTCTTGACGTCGACGATCGCAGCAGCGTCGGCGAGGTTGAGGGGGACAAGGAGCGTCGACCCGTCCGGTGAGACAGCCAGGTGGTCGGGCCACGACTGCTTCTCGCCGACGTTCGTCGGCGGGAACGTCTGTGGGGTCGGCGCGTCCGAGGGCGGCGGGACCGGGATCGTCGTCTCGAAATGCGCCGACCCCGTGCCGGGGTTGTACGAGTAGACGTGGATGACGTCGCCCTTGATGCCGGGCGTCCCCGCCGGGGACTTCTGCGCCTTGTGATCGGAGTCGGCTACGCCCGAGATGTAGACCAGCGGCTTGGTCGGGTCCATCGCGATGCCGCCGGACGCGCCGGGCAGCGCGATCGTCTGGACGACGCGGCCGAAGCGCACCGACACGATTCGCACGTCGTTGAGCCCGCGCCCGGCCGACACCGTCCAGTACCACCGGCCGTTCGGGGTCAGGGCGCCGCCGGTCGGGAAGTTGCCCAGCGTGACGAGCGTGCCGAAGGGCTGGAGGTGGCGGCCGTTGTTCAGCAGGCCTGTCGACGGGCCGACGCGTCCCACCTCGGGACCCTGGGCATCGGCGACCCCCGCCACTCCTATGAGGACAGCGGCCAGCCCGGCGATGGCGAAACGGCGCGAGGAGCGACCCATGGGCGGCAGGCTATGCGACGGTCGGCCGCGGCCGCGTCACCAAGCGGTGAAGCGGCTCACGCCCCGACGCGGCGGCGGGTACGACCGGATCGCGCCGCATCGCCGATGCCTCGGCGATGCGGCCCTCGCCACTGAACAGCACCCGCCCGACGCGAACCGCGGGCAGGCGATCGCAGCCGTGGGCGAGCAGCCGGCGGCTCCACAGCGCCGAGGTCGTGTCCTTGACCGGCT
>DAINCW010000129.1:3110-8056 GCA_036732205.1 Solirubrobacteraceae bacterium
CCGTCCTCGATCGCGCCGTCGCGCGAGAGGTCGCCCGCGGCGTGCAGGCACTCGCGCAGGCCGATCGACGCGGCGGCGGCGGCCTCGGCCAGCACCCCGGGATCGTTGAGGTCGAACCCGCCGCAGAAGGCCAGGCGGGACGCGGCCAGCACGAACTCCGCCCCGCGGCCCTGCTCGGCGGCGAAGGCGGCGGTGCGCATGGCCGCCCGCACCGGCTTGGGATCGCCGTCGGGCCAGACCAGCGGCATCGCAAGCATCTCGGCTCGCTCGGTGAAGTGGCGCTGCGCGTCGGCCGGGTCCGGCGGCGCAGCGCCCGCCTGAAGCGCCTCGAGTGACGTCGGACGCCAAGTCACTCCGGGGAACAGGCGATCGACCCGCTCGGCAGCCAGGTACGTCCCCGGATCGGCGAGATCGAAGTAGAAGGTGGCCTTGTGCTGGCGCTGCGGAGCGAGGCCGTGGTCCGCGTCACTGCGGCGCTCGCGCCTGCGGGCGTCGAGCGAGATGAGGTCTCCCATGCCTGCTGGAACGCAGGCCACGGGCGAATCTGGCGGACACTTTGCGCCAGATCGATCAATCGTCCAGTGGGGCATCGGGAGCTTGACCTTCGCCCCCATCCACCGGATAATGTTGCTCTATCGGTCTGGCAAGTGGAGACAAGGAGGTCGACCATCCCCGCCGTCCCGCCCCCAAAGCGACATCCGTACGACCAGTGGTCGCCCGATGCCCGGGCGCTCGACCTGGTGGGTGACAAGTGGACCCTGCTGATCATCCGCGACCTCGTGGCCGGTCCGCGACGCTTCGTCGCGCTCCAGCGCGTCCTGCCCGGCATCTCGACCGAGCAGCTGCGCTCCCGCCTCAACCGCATGGTCGCCGACGGCCTGCTCACCCGTCAGCGGTATCGCGAGGTCCCGCCGCGCGTGGACTACGAGCTCACGCCGCGTGCCCGTGAGCTCGCTCCCGTCGTGGGCGAGCTGGCCCGCTGGGGCTACGCGTGGGCCTGGGGCCCGCCGCGTGAGGGCGAGGCCATCGACATCGGCGCGATCTTCCGCTCCGTTCCCGGCCTCCTGCACGCCAACGGCGTGCGTGGCACCGTGGAGATGAAGGTCGACGACCGCAGCTACGCGATGACGCTGGCCGAGTCCGGCACGTCGCTGCGCGAGGAGCCTGCCGAGAACGCTCGTGCCACGGTCACGGGCAGCGAGTCGGCGTGGATCGCCGCGATGGGCCCCGACGGTGCGCGGGCGGGCCTGAGCGTGTCGGGTGACCCGCGCCTGGCTGACGTCGTGCTCGACGGAATGAGCGCGACGAGTCACCGCGCGCGCGCCGCCGCCTAGCGGCGACCCGCTCTGCGGACGACTACTTCTTACGACGCCGGCCCGTGCCGGTGTCGTAGTTGTCCGGCTGAACCTGGAGGTAGGTGCCGTTGGCGCCCTGGAAGCCCGGGGCGAGCGGCGTCGTGTAGCAGTCGGGCCCGTTGGAGTCGTTCTGGCCCGTGCCCGGGTCGACGCCGGTGGTGGAGTACGGCTTGCCGCCCGGCGCGTTTGCGCAGTCGGCGCTCGGGAACATGCCGTGGTGCGCCGAGCGCAGGGGCCCCTGCTGGGCCGTCGGCCCGAGGTAGGCGTTGCCGCGCGACGCGATCGGCCGGTTCGGGTACATCGCGAGCGACTCGGCGCCGCTCGGGCTGAACTGGCGCAGGTAGTGGCCGATCTCGTCCGGCGTGTTCGTCGCGACCGTGTCCGACAGCGCACCGCCGCCGTTGGCGATGAAGTCCGCCGTCGCGTGCTGGTTGTACTCGAGCCACTGGAGGATCGGGTTGAGCTGCGAGAGGAACGGGTCGAGCTGCGCGAGCAGCGGCTTGGTCGCCTCGAGCGTGTCGCGCAGGGCCGGCAGGCCCTTCTGGGAGACCGTGATCAGCGGGTCGAGCTTTTGGAAGAAGGACTTCAGGTCGGGCGCGAAGGCGCGGACGTCCCGGATCGTCGGGCGCAGGTCGCGGGCGACCGGCCGCAGCGTGCGGATCAGCGGGTCGGTGTTGCGCGAGAACGTGTCGAGCTTCAGCAGCGTCGCCTTCGACTCGTCCAGGAACGTCGGGAAGATCTTGAACGTCTCGGCCAGAGCCTTCTGCGCCGACGACGTGGCGTCGAACACGCGCCCGGAGTTGACCACCAGGTTGCGCAGCTGCGCGCGGTTCTGGGCGATGGCGTCGAACACGACGCCCGTGTTGCGGAACAGGCGGCGCACCGCGCCGGACTGGCTGTTGAGGACGTCGAGGACGTCGCTTGCGTCCGCGGCGAACGACGGCAGGTTGCCCAGCGCGTCGTTGAGGTCCGGGCCGCGGCCCTTGACCGAGCCGGCGAGGCTCTGCTGCCAGACCTGGAAGGCCCGGCGCGTGTTCGCATCGAGCGCGTTGAAGATCTCGTCGAGCTGGACGGTGCCCTTGACCTGGGCGTTGCGCAGCGTCCCGCCCTCGGGGATCGTCGGCGTGTTCTTCGTGCCCGGCGTGAGCTCGAGGTAGGTCTCGCCCAGCAGCGTCTTCTGGCGCAGGGTGGCCTTCGCGTCGACGTGCAGCGGCGCGAACCGCGGATCGAGCTGGATCGTCGCGAGCGTGCGGTTGCCGTGCTTGTCCAGCTGCTTCTGGCGCACCTTGCCGACGGACACGCCGGCGACCCTGACGTCGGCGTAGAGGCCCAGCTGCGTCGCCTCCGGCAGCGCGATGTTCACGCGGTAGCCCTTCGGCTTGAGCGGCACCGTGCCGCCGAACGACAGCCAGAGGAACAGCAGCAGGCCGAAGCACGACAGCGCGAACAGCACCATCGTCAGCAGCCGGGGAAGGGTGGGAGCCTGTTTCTGCACCTAGCCGCCCGTCGCCGCGCCGCAGACCTTCGGGTCGGTGAGGACCCCGGTCAGGTTGAGGATGAAGTCGGCCGCCGGCTCGGGCACCTGGCTGCCGAGGATCTCGGTCGCGCCGGTCTTGATCGACTGGCACGTGCCGACCTCCGCGACCGGGCGCAGGTTGCCGTTGGCGTCGCCGGTGGCGAACAGCGCGCCGCTGTCGTGGCCGAGCCACGCGAGCCAGAAGAGGTAGCCCTCCTGGCGGGCCGCGTTGCTCGGGTCCTCGCGCCCGTTCGGGTTGTAGGCGAGGAGGTTGAAGAGGCGGTTGAGGTAGGTGAAGGTGCTGGTCAGAGACGGCGCCGCCGTCGCCAGGTTCTTCGCGGCCGGGCGCAGGCTGCGCACGAGCGGGCGCGCGTTGCGCACGAACGGGCGGATCTGGGTCCCCACGATCGGCGCCGCCTCGCGGGCGAACGGCAGGATCTGGTGGTTGGCCTTGTCCAGTGCGTGCGCGACCGGGATCAGGTCGGTGGCGGCCGGGCGCAGGATGTTCGCGAAGCGCGTGACCTTGTTGAGCGTCTGCGTCGTCTGGCTCAGGGCGCCGGGCAGCAGCGAGACCGCTGAGGAGATGTTGCCCTGCTCGGAGGCGAACGCGCGGAACACGGCCGAGGACGAGTTGATGAGCTGCGCGAGCTGGTCGTTCTTGCCGGCCAGCTCGCCGTTGAGCAGGTTCAGCGAGTGGATCAGCCGCGCAAGGTTCGCGTGGCGCTGCGCCACGAGCGTGGTGACCTTGGCGAGGTCACGGTGGATGGGCTCGAAGCGCCGGAAGATCTCGCGCAGGTCGTTGCCGCGGTTCTTCAGGCCGGTGCCGGCGCCGTCGACCAGCAGGCGCAGGTAGTCGCGCGAGTCGGCGTCGAGCGCGCTGTAGAACTCGTCCGGGTTGATGTCGGGCAGCGTGTTCTGGACCGGGAGCATGAACCCGTCCTTGACCGCCGGCGCGCCGTTGCTCCCCGGGTTGAGCTCGACGAACATGTCCTTCAGCCCGGTCTTGGGCCGCAGGAGCGCCGTCGCGTCGGTGTGGATCATCGACTTGTACTGCGGGTCGACGTCCATGGTCACGATCGCCTGGCCGTTGCGGAGGTCGACCTTGCTGATGTCGCCGATCCGCACGCCGGAGATGCGCACGGTCTGGCCCTGGCCCGGCGTCACGGCCTGCGCGGTCGCGAAGACGGCCCGGAGCTTGTAGGGCGTGGCCTCCCACGGGAACCGCAGTCGCTGGTTGGCGAGGATGTACGCGCCGACGCCGGCCGCGATCGCCGCGAGCAGCACGATCGCGACGAAGTCGCGCGAGTAGTTGCGGAATGCCTTCTTCACTTGCGGAAGCTCCCCGCTGCGCGCAGGTGCGGGACCTGCGCGGCCGTGATGGGCTTGTCGGTGACGCTCATGAGCGAGTCCAGGCCCTCGCGCTTGAGCGCGCCCTTCATGTACGTGACGGCCTGGCCGAGGCCCGTCTGGGCGAGCGCCTTCGCGGCCGGCGAGTCGTTGTTCACGCGCGTGGCCGCGGGGGGCGTGCCCGGCACCGTGCGGAGGTCCGGCGGCTGCTGGTTCTCACACGGCGCCGTCTCGTTCAGCGGCGGGCGCGCGGTGGGCTTGGGCGGGTTGGTGCCCTCCGGCGGGTTGTTCGTGAGCAGGAACTGGTTGAAGCCCATTGGTGTCGCGTAGTTGCCGCCCTCGAGGAGGACCTTGAACCACTGGCCGTTGGCGTCGCCGGAGCGGCTCTCGCCGGCGAGGCCCGGCAGCGGCTTGGTGGCCTCCTGGAAGACCGGGCCGACGGCGGGGAAGGTGGCGTCGGAGACCTTGTCGTGGCTCCAGGGCAGGATCACCTCGTTCTGGCAGCTCGACGCGGCGCGGACCTGCTGGTAGAGCGGCACGGTCTCGTTGTTCAGCTTCGCCAGGCTCGGCACCGTCGGGCGCAGGTCGTGGCTGAGGCCCCGCAGCTCGCTCGCGGAGATCAGGCCGCGCAGCTGGCGCACCAGCGGGATCGACGCGTCGAGCGCCGGCCCGGACGAGCGCACGGCGGGCCGCAGCGCCGCGACGAGGTTGCGCAGCGGCGGGAACGC
>DAINCW010000130.1:0-4818 GCA_036732205.1 Solirubrobacteraceae bacterium
CTTCCGGGCCGTGCCTGGCGCAGGACATGGGCCGGGGCGATCGAGCGGTAGGTCGTCGACTCCGTTGTCGAGGCGCGGCCTTCCTGGCCGGCGGTGGAGGAGAGCTGGCGGATCTCCTCGTCGCCGAGGACGCGGGCGGCGTAGTCGAGCGTGTCGGGGTCTGCGATGCCCGAGCCGATGAGCTTGGCGCGGTGGTTGTTGACGATCGTCAGCGCGCGGGTGCCGTAGCGCTCGCGGATTTGGGCGAGGTCCTGAAAGATCGAGACGAGCTGGATGCCCTGGCCGGCGGCGGTTGCGGCCAGCGTGTCGAGGCTGGGCACGGCGGCGATGTTGGCGGCCTCGTCGAGGACGAGCAGCAGCGGCGGGTCCAGCGGCCGGCCGGTGCGTGCCACGTGCTCGTAGGCGGCGGCGAGCACCTGCTCGATCAGCGTGGCGAACAGCGGTCGCAGGCGTTGCTGCTCGTGGGCCGGTGCGCACAGGTACGCCGTGGTGTGCGAGCCGTCGAGCAGCCGGTCGGGTGTGAGGTCGGGCTGGTAGGCGGCGGCCAGGACGCCCGGGTCGGCGTAGGCGGCGAGCACGGTCTCGGTCGTGGTGTAGATCGAGGAGCGCTGGCGCTCGTCGCGACCCCACGTCGCCTGCGCGGCCAGCAGCGCGTCCTCGATGCCGGCATGCTCGAGCGCGTCGCGAACTTCGTCGACCTCCTGGGTGTCGATCCAGCGCACCACGTCGGCCATCGACCCTTCCGGCACGGTGGCCGCCGCGAAGAGCACGGGCGCTAAAAGCTTGGCGGCAGCCGCGTACCAGAAGTCCGCGTCGGCCAGGCTCGAACCGCCCGGCCGTGCGGCGCTACAGAGCGATGCGGCGGTGCGCTGAGCGCCCTGCCAGGTGGTCGCGCCGGTCAGCGGCGTCCAGCCGTCGGCGGGCAGGCCCGTCGTCTCGGTCGGATCGAAGACGATGACGTCGCCGACCGCACGACGGCAGTCGATGGTGTCCCTGAGCAGGTCGGTCTTGACCGATGTGGCGAGCACCGGGCCGGCCCACTCGAGGATCGCCGGGACGGCGAGCCCGGTGGTCTTCAGGCTCTGCGTCGGCGCTATGACGATCACCGACTGGCGCGTCTCGGCGGCGAGCAGGCGGCCATGCGCGCGGCCGAGCGTCAGCCGGCCCGGCCGCGGACCGGGGACCGAGAGCCCGCGCAGGTCGCCGCGGCGCGCCCACCGCGCACCGCGATCACGACCACCGCCAAGCGGGCTGGCGCCGCGATCGCGGCTCCAGCCGATAGCGCGCGCCACGCCGACGGCGGCGACGCCCAGCACGGCGAGAACGAGGACCGCGGCGGCGTAGAAGCCGGCGGCTGCGGGGAGCCCGGTGCGCTCGCTGGCCGGCCACGCGGCGCGCGGGTCATCGAGGTGCTGGGGGAGGTGCAGCAGGGCTGAGGCTGCGTCGGCGGGCGACAGCGACGCCGGGTCAGCGGCGAACAGCAGGGCGGCGAGTTGGGCGACCAGCCACGCCGCTGCCCCCGCGACGAGGACGAGCGCGAGGGCGCCGAGCGCGATGCGTTCGCCGAGCCCGGTTGGGTTGGCGGGGCCGCCTGGCCATCGCGGCGAGGCCGACGATCCGCTCATGCTCCGACCTGACTGGCGGGACGGACGGGAGCGGCGCGCAGGGCCATGCGGGCGTCGGTGTCAACGAGTTGCGCCTCGAAGCTTGAGAGGCGGTGGTGGACCAGGAAGGAGCGCTGGCCGATCTTCCACAGCGCCTCGCCACGGCGCAGTGTCGGAAGCAGCTCCGCCTCGGTCTCGGTCAGGCCGAGCAGGTCGCGCGTGGCGGCGAGCTGGTCGGTGGGCTGGGCGTAGATGACCCGTGTCTCGGCGTCGGCCAACAGGCCTTCGGCGAGCCTCGCTTCCCGGGACCCCTCGGCGCCGGCGGCGCGCAGGTCTGAGAGGCGGTGCATGACGATGACGTTCTGCACGCCGTAGGCGCGGGAGTGCTTGAAGGAGTCCTGCAGCCACTCGCCGATGCCGAGGTGGCTGAAGATCCGCCACGCCTCGTCGACGACCACGATCAGCTTGTCGCCCGCCTCACCCCGCTGCTCGGCGCGGGCGTGTTGGGCGTCGACCTGGGCGCGCAGCCACGCCGCCGCGCAGGTCATGAGGATCCCGAGCGCCGCGGAGTCATAGACGGCGTGCAGGTCGATGACGACCAGGCGGGCGTCTAGGTCCAGCCCGGCGGTGGTAGGTCCGTCGAACATGCCGCGCAGATCGCCCTCGCACAGCCGTTGCAGGCCGAGCGCTGCTTGGCGCGTCGCGAGCGCAAGCTCGGCGACCGTGGTGGCTAGCGCCGCGGCCATCTCCTCCGATGGGCGCAAGAGGATGTCGACGATGGCGGGGAGGGTCGGCTCGTCGGGTTGAGTGTTGAGGAGCTTCAGCGCCTCGCGCAGTCCGGCTTCCTCCTCTGGAGCGAGCGGTCGGTGAAGCGCGCCGGCGCAGACGGCTTGCAGGAGGCGCAGCTGGCCCTGCCAGCCGGCGTCGCGGCCGATCGGGTTCAGGCGCAGCGCGCCGCCGGGCTCAAGCGCAAGTGGCTGCACGCCGAACGCGTCGGCCAGGGCGCCGTATTCGCCCTTGGGATCGATGATCCATGCGCGGCGACGAAAGACCGACTGGCGCCAGACGTAGGTCTTGACCAGCGACGACTTGGCGCGGCCGATCTGGCCGATGACGAGCATGTTCGGCGACGTGAGCTCGCGGCCGTAGAGCTCCCACGGGTCATAGACGAACGAGCCGCCGTAGGCGTCGCGGCCGATGTAGACGCCGCGGCCGCCGAGGCCGCCCTCCGCGACGAACGGGTAGGCGGCCTGCAGATGCGCGGTGGTCGCGGCGTGTCCGGGCCGCTCCCCGGGTGTGCGGGCCGGCAGCAGGCCGCCGCCGGATGTGTCGGGTGTGTGTTGTGCGCGCGCGCGTCCGCGCGCGCGAGAATGCCTCGTCGGCCTCATCGCAGGCCCCGTCCGAGCGGGAGGGTGAACGTGAAGCCTTCGGCCTGCTGGCCGTAGAGCCGGGTGAGCTCGAGGCGGGCTTGCTGGGCGGCGTGCTCGACCTCCGCGCACGAGCGCTCCAGCGCCTCGGCGTCCGGGGCCGAGACCGTGACGTAGCCAGCGAAGCGAAACTCGGCGTGCCCGTCGGCCAGCTCCTCTTCGCGGCGCAGCGTGGCGTCTTGCTGCAGCCGCTTGCGAGCGGTTGTCATGAAGCCGGTGCGGGCGCGGGTCTGCTCGTCGGCGATGTCAGTGGTGCGGGCTGCCTCGACCTTGCGGATCGCCACCGACGGCGCGACGGGCTCCATGACCGTCGAGACCGAGCGCAGGACGTTGGTCTGCATCAGCAGTGGTGCGAGGAACGTCGCGCCGACGTCGATGCGCGGCCACTGCGCGACCCAGTAGGTGGCGTGGACGGCGGAGTCGGTGCGGTACTCGCCCCACGATGCGTCGGCGGCCAGCGGCCACGCCTGGGCGGGATCGACCCCCGCGCGCTCGGGGTCAAGCGTCGCGAGGCGGTTGCGATACGTGCGCCCGTAGGGGTCGTAGGCGTCACGGATGGTGCGGGCGAGCATTCTCGGGCGAAGCGCGCCCTGGACCTGCACGTCGGCGGCGACGAGGCGCTCGGCGAGCGTTTCGAGCTCGCGCAGCAGCAGCGTGACGGCCCCCTGGTCGCCCTTGCCCAGACGCTTGACCTGCCGCCATGCCTTCTTGGCGTCGATCTGCAAGGCGACGAACAGCTCGTGGTCTTGGGTTACAGCGCCGGCGGACTCGACGAGCTCGATGTAGGACGCGACACTCGAGGTCGCCAGTGGGACGGTGGTGTCGCGCTCCTCTTGCAGGTAGCGGGCGACCTGATCGCCGTCAGACGGGACGGTGCGCTCCAGCCACTGCAGGCGTCGCACCGGTGAGCTCTCCCGCGACAGGCCGGCGAGGACTGACCCCCAGCCGGCCAGACGGCGTTCTTGCTCGGTCTGATCGAGCAGACCGAAGGACCGCACGCGCACGGCGAGCACTGCCGTGTAGGTCTTGGCGCGGGTGTCCTTGACGATCCCCACGTCCTCGCCGCGCAACGGAGCGGCCAGTAGCGCCAGGCCCCCGACCTGCGGCGGCAAGGCAACCGGCTCCTCGGGCGGCTCATCGAGCCCGCGATCGGGCCCATCGCCGTTGCGGCTGGCGCCTCCAGTCCGGGCGCGACGCCCGCGCGTCGGGGCGTGCGAGCGCCAGCGCTGACCGCGCCGTCCCCCACGCAGCCCCCACGCCAGCACGACCGGCGCCCACTCCTCGACGGTGCGTCCAGCCACCGCAGCGAAGCAGACCCCGGCGGCGGCGAGGATCAGCAGCAGGACGGCGAGGACCATGAGGGGCGAGCGCGAGACTTGCAACAGCACGATCACCGCGGCGAGCGTCACGCCGGCGATCGCGACTTGCCCGGTGCGCAGTCCACCCACGAGGCCGCGCTGCTCCAAGGGACCGAAGCGGTAGCGATGCGCCTCAGCGGCCACCCTGGCCTCCCGGCTGTCGGTCGCGGGCAGGGTCACGCGGCGCCGGAACCGGCGGTCGGCTCCCGCCCCCGGCGGCGGCGGAAGGGGCGCGGGGTGCGGCGCCACCCACGGCGCCCGACCGCGCGCGCGTGGACTGCGGGGACGCCGACGCGCCCGTGGCGCCGGGACCAGTGCCCGGGGCGGAGGGGCTGGCCGGTCGGGCTGCCTGACCGCCGCCGCCGGTCGCGGCGTACCGCGCGCCGTCGGCCGCAGCGCCCCCGCCCCCGGTTGCTTGTCCGCCGATGC
>DAINCW010000130.1:4828-8021 GCA_036732205.1 Solirubrobacteraceae bacterium
CCACTGGCCACTCCGGCGGCGGCAACGCCCGCGGGGCCGGCGACGCCGGCGCCGGCCGGGGCGGCGCGGAGACCGCCGCCGCCTGACGCGCCGCCCCAGTTGGCGTCGACGACGCGGCGCATCGTTGCCGCGGGACCCGCGATGGGTCCCAGGGTCTGCGAGCCGGCGCCCGATCGCCAGTTGGTGTGCGCTGCCGCTTCGGCGAGCGGGATCAGCCGCAGCAGCGCCAGCGGTGACAGCGCAGCGAGCAGCATCAGCGCGGTCCCGGCGAGCACGCCCTGGAAGGCGTCGGCGGCGCGGCTCTGCCCGAGGCCGGCGGCGGCGAGCGACATGATCGCGACGATCACGAACTTCGAGACGATGATCGCGAACAGCAGTTCGACCAGCCGACGGCACCACTTCGCAGTGCTGGGCCAGATCATCGCGACGAACGTGAACGGCAAGAACAAGACCGTCACGTAGATCGCCGCCGAGCGCATCAGCAGCTCGACCCACACGAAGAACGCGCCGATCGCGGCGATCAGTCCGCCCAGGAACACCGCGAACAACGGCACCGCAGGGTTGCCCGTCGCCGCGCCGACCGTGCTCAGCGCCTTGCCCACGTCGGTGAGAAAGGCGTTGGCGTCGCTGCCCACCGACGAGGCGACCTGCGCGGACATCTCATCGGTCAGGGCCAGCAGCGCCGACACGACGGCCACGGCACCCGCGGTGAGAATGAACGCGGCCGGAAGGTGCACGAACGCGGCCCGCACGACAATGCCTGCGTCGCGGCGGAAGACCCCCTGCAGGATCGACGCCAGCAGTAGCGGGAGCGCGAAGACCGCGGCGAGGCCGGCCATCGATCCGTACTGACCCGTGAACCACGGCGAGTCGATCCGTGGCGTGGTGGTCTCATCGATCAGCTTGCCCGCCTGCCCCACGAGCCAGGAGGCACCGTCGGCCACCCACTTCGTCAGGCCCTTCATGACCTCGTCGCTGGCCGCCTTGAGGGGGGCCGTCGCGATGTCGGTCACCGCCTTGCCCGGGTTCGTGACGAGCTCTGGCACCTTGGAGACGACCTTGCAGCCGGTCTTGATGGGGTTGGGCACCAACGGCACCGACGGGATGTCGTTGCACACGTCCGCCTCGGCGGTCGGCGTGTTGACAAAGCCCGACCACGCGACGACGGCCAGCGCGACAAGCGCGAGCGCGAGCAACCCGCCGAGACCGCGAGGCTCACGGCGCATGGCGCACTCCCTGCAGCCCGCCGAGGCGGTCGAGGAACGCGCTCGCGGCGCCCGGCGAGCTGGTCAGGGCCGGGGTCGGGCCGTCCTGGCTACTCACGGCGTCGATCTTCCAGTCCCCGTTCTCCCAAACCGCGTCGGTTGTGCTCGTCGCCCAGGTTGCTCGCGGCGCCAGCCCCTGGTCATTGCCGACGACCGCGACGCCCCACCCGATCACGCGCGCCGCGTCCGGGGTAAACGACACCACGCGGTAAGCGATCGGGCTGGCGAGGTACACGGTCTGCGCCCCCGTCTGAAGGCCGCGCCCCAGCGGCCCGCGACGCTCCTGATCCAACGCGGCGCCGCCCCGCCCCTGGAACGTCCGCGCGTAGCGATCGGTCGCGATCAAAGCCAGTACCCGGCTGCGGCGCGACGCATCCAGCAACGTGCGCGGATCCCCGAGAACGGCACTGTCGCTGAACAACGCGGCGACCGCCCCCGCCCGCGTGCGCGGGTAGCCCACCCCGACACCGCTGACGACGCGGGACGGTCCCGGCGTCGCGGCTGCGGCCGGAGCGGGCGCTTGCCTGGTCGTCGTGTTGGCGTCTGGGGCGGTCGCGCGACCGACGACGAGTCCGGCGATCAACGCGATAAGGGTCGCGCCGACTGCGGGCAGCCAGCGTCGCAGGGCCGATGGGCCGTCGCCGCCGGACAGGACTCGGACCTGATCGCTCATCGCTCAGACCGTGGCTGCTTACTTGACGGTGGTGCCGACGGTTTGAAAGAAGTTGATCAGCGCCGGTGCGGCCCCGGCGATGAGCGCGCCGAAGGCGGCGATCATCGTGCCCTGCCGTCCGGTGGCGGCGTGTTGGTAGTTCTGCGCGCGACTGGAGAACACCCAGACAAGGACGCTGAGCAGCAGGCCGGCCAAACACCCGAGCAGCGTGTAGAAGAACAGGCCGTTGATCAGCTTCTCGGCGACCGAGCTGCCGGGAAGCCCGGCCGGGTCGGGGCTGGCGCTGACCGCGGCGAGCACGGCGTAGGCAGGGGAGAGCATCAGAGGGTCCTTTCGTTGAGCGCACTTGGGGCGAAGCCGTCGGCGACGGCCGCGGCGAGTTGCAGGTAGGCATGACGCGTCGGTTCGCGCAGCTGCTCCAGGGAGCTTTCGGCGCCCGCCTCCAGATGCGGGTCCCAGGGCACCTGCACGACCTCGCGACAACGCGCGGCGAAGTGCTCGATGACGCGATCGAGCTCGAGCTGGCTGCGCGGCCGAATGGAGTTGATGACCGCCACCGCACCCGCCACGAGGTCGGCGTGCCCGTTTCGCTGCAGCCAGTCAAGCGTCGAGGACGCCGTTCGCGCGGAGTCAAGCGACGGGGCGGTGACGACGACGATCTGGTCGGCGAGCTGCAGGATGCCCTTGGCCGCGGACTCCAGTACGCCGGTCCCGGTGTCCAGGCAGATGAGGTTGTAGTGGACCTCCAGCAGCTCCACGGCGGTGTGGAAGTCCTGCTCGACCAGCGCGTCGGTGATCCGCGGATCGTCATCGGCCGCTACGACCTCAAGCCGGGTGGGCGCCTGGCTGGTGTACGCCCGGATGTCGGCGTAGCGCTGGATGTGGTTGCGGTGCGCGAGCAGCCCGGTGATCGTGTTCGTCGTCTCGCGCCGCACCCGGTAAGCCAGTGACCCGGCATCCGGGTTGCCGTCCAGCGCGATCACCCGGTCGCCGCGCAGCGACGCGAACGTGTGCCCGAGCATCAACGTCGTGGTTGTCTTGCCGACCCCGCCCTTGCGCGAGACCACCGCGATGCGCCGGCACCCCGTCACGGGGCTCTTGACGCGCGCGACGAGCTCACGGCGCTGCACGTCGGCCTTGCTCGGTCCCGGGTTGACCAAGCCGCGGCTGAGCTGAAACAGCGCGCGCCGCCACCCCGACGGGGGCGCCTCGGCCTGCGCGCGGAGCATCCGCTCCGACGTCACATCCGCCGCAG
>DAINCW010000131.1:0-7881 GCA_036732205.1 Solirubrobacteraceae bacterium
CTCGGAGAACATCGTGGCGATCAACAAGGACGCGAACGCCCCGATCTTCGAGTTCACCGACCTCGGCATCGTGGGCGACCTGAACAAGATCGTCCCCAAGCTGATCGAGGCCGTGAAGGCCAAGAAGGCCGGCTGATCGCATGGCCGGGTCCAACGGCGCCGTCGCGCCCGCCCAGTTCCCGCCGCCGGTGGACTCTCAGAAGGAGTTCATCAAGCGCGAGCTGGACGCCGAGGACGAGCGCATCGAGGTCGGCGTGGCCATCGTCGGCGGTGGCACCGCCGGCCTGGCCACCGCCAACCGGCTGCTCCAGCTCCTGGGCGACGACCCCGAGCTGACCGAGCAGCTCGGCGAGGTCCCCGTCGCGGTCATCGAGAAGGCCAAGACCTGCGGCGGGCACAACCTCTCGGGTGCGGTCATGCGGCCCAAGGCTTTGCAGGAGCTGTACCCGCAGCTCAGCCGGGAGGACTGGCGCGAGGCCGGCTTCGCCTTCGGCGAGGTCACCAAGGAGGCCGTCTACTTGACGCCGACGGCCAAGCGTTCGCTGCGGATCCCCACGCCGCCGCCGTTCAGGAACCACGGCAATGAGGTCATCTCGGTCTCCGCGCTGAACCGCTTCCAGCAGGCGCAGGCGGAGGAGGGCGGCGCGTACATCCTCACCGAGACGGCGGCGACACAGCTGCTCGTCTCCGACGGCGAGGTCAAGGGTGTGCGGTCGGGCGACAAGGGCCGCGGCAAGGACGGCGAGCCGCTGGGCAACTTCGAGCCCGGCACGGACATCACCGCGAAGGCGACGGTCCTGGCGGAGGGCTGCTGGGGCCACCTCACCGGGGCGGCGATCCGCGAGTTCGACCTCGCCGAGGGGCGCGAGCCGCAGGTGTGGGAGCTCGGGGTCAAGG
The DNA here is from genome assembly GCA_036732205.1 of Solirubrobacteraceae bacterium. GTDB lineage: Bacteria > Actinomycetota > Thermoleophilia > Solirubrobacterales > Solirubrobacteraceae > VAWY01. Next base: position 898 of record DAINCW010000131.1, read on the forward strand.
AGGTCTGGAAGGTCCCCAAGGCGCTCGACCGCCTGATCCACACCATGGGTCCGTGGCCGCTGAAGCTCAACTCGAAGTACGGCCAGGTCGGGGGCACGTGGATCTACCCGATGAAGAACAACAAGGGCGAGGACCTCGTCTCGATCGGCTTCGTCGTCGAGCTCGACTACGCCGACGCGACCACGTCGGCCCACGACCTGCTCCAGCTGTTCAAGACCCATCCGCTCGTCCGCAAGATCCTCGAGGGCGGCGAGCGCGTCGCCTGGGGCGCCAAGGCGTTGCCGGGCGGCGGCTACTGGTCGATGCCGAAGCTGACGATGCCGGGCGCGCTGCTGGTCGGCGACTCTGGCGGCATGGTCGACACGCTGGCACTCAAGGGCGTCCACCACTGCATCAAGTCGGGGATCCTCGCGGCCGAGACGATCTACGCGCAGCTCAAGGCCGGCAGCAGCGACTTCTCCGCGTACGAGGAGGCGGTCGAGGAGTCGTCGATCGGCCAGGAGCTCTACGAGGTCCGCAACGCCCGTCAGCCGCTCCAGAGGGGCTTGATGCTGGGCGCTCCGATCTCGGGGCTCGCGCAGATCACGAAGGGCAAGCTCCCCTGGGGACGCCTGGCGTGGCATCGCAACGATGAGAAGCCGATGTTCATCGGCAACACGAAGGACCGCTATCCCAAGCCCGACGGCAAGTACACCTTCGACAAGCTGTCGTCGGTCTACATCACGGGCAACGCGACGCGCGACGACGCCCCGAACCACATCCGGGTGCAGAAGCACGTGCCCCGCGTGGTGGCCGAGACGTGGGTGTGGATGTGCCCGGCCGGGGTCTACGAGATCCCCGACGACGCCCCCGCCGAGGGCGACGTCGATGTGATCGTCAACTACACGAACTGCGTGCAGTGCGGGGCGATCACGGCCAAGGGCGGCCGCCTGACGGTGCCCGAGGGCGGCGACGGGCCGCTCTACCAGGTCACGTAGCGCAACTTTTCGGGAGTTGGGCTGTTTCAGGGTTCGGTATGCGCCGCATCACCACGACTGCCCTGCTCCTGACCGCCTCGCTCGGTGTCACCGGCGCCGCGACCGCCCAGACGGGTGGCGGAGGGCTCGTGCGCGCCGTGGTCGTCCAGTGCCACCGGGCGGCCAGCGACACCGGACGCTTCGTCGTGTTCGCGGGCCGGATGCGCGCGATCAAGGGCACGGCGCGCATGTCCGTGAAGTTCGACCTGCTCCAGCGCACCGCGGCCAGTGCCGGGTTCGTGGCGGTCGACGGCGGGTCGAGCACCGGCGAGTCCGACCCGCCCGCGCCCACGATCTACCGCTACAAGGCGATGTTCCGCAACCTCACCGCGCCCGCGCTCTACAAGGGCCGCGCCACGTTCTCGTGGCTGGACGCGAGCGGCAAGGTCATCCGCCAGATCCAGCGCACCACGGGGCCGTGCATCCAGCCCGACCCGCGCCCCAACCTCGTCGTCGGCCAGGTTCGCTCACAGAAGGCGGGCCAGGGCCAGCGCCGCTACTTCGCGGCCATCCGCAACGACGGGCTCGGCACCGCCGGCTCGTTCGACGTGGCGCTGAGCGTCAACGGCAAGGCGCTCGTGCCGGTCACGATCGCGTCGCTGCCCGCGCGCAGCCGGCAGGTCGTCTCCTTCGTCGGCCCGGCCTGTGGCGCCAACGGCTCGCTGCGCATCACGGTCGACCCGGACAACCGGGTCGCCGAGGGCAACGAGGCCGACGACGCCAAGACCGTCGCCTGCCCGGTCTAGCTCGGCTAGCGGCTGAGGTCGATCATGGCGCTGGGCGCGCCCGACGCGGTCAGCGTCGCGGATTCGGGCGTCTTGAGGCCCGCAGGGCGCCGCTACACTGGATAGACACCATGAAGACCGAAATTCATCCCGAGTACGTCGTCGCCCACGTGCGCTGCACATGCGGAAACGAGTTCACGACGCGCTCCACTCAAGCCGACATCCACGTCGAGATCTGCTCGAACTGCCACCCCTTCTACACGGGCCGCCAGAAGCTGGTGGACACGGGTGGTCGCGTCGAGCGCTTCAAGCGGCGCCAGGCCAAGGGCCGCCGCGACAGCTCCGGGTCCTGACGTGAGCGACATCGCCCTGGCGCGCGAGGGAGACCTCGTGGCCGAGCGCGACCTGCCCATCGGTGGGCAGGCCGTGCTCGAGGGCGTGATGATGCGCGGCGTCTCGACGTGGGCGGTCGCCGTGCGCAAGCCCCTGCCCGAGGAGACCGGCGCCGACGGTGTCGACCCCGAGCGCGGCGCCCACGGCGAGATCGAGGTCACCGCGTTTCCGCTGGTCTCGATCCTCAAGCGCCATCGCTCGCTGCGCCTGCCGGTCATCCGCGGCGTGGTCGCGCTCGTCGAGTCCCTGGGGATCGGCTTCAAGGCGCTCGGCATCTCGGCGAACGCGCAGGTCCCCGAGGAGGAGGGCGAGATCTCCAGCGGCATGTGGATCGGCACCGTCCTCCTCGCCGTCGCGTTCGCGGTCGGTCTGTTCTTCGTCGTCCCCGTCGGGCTGACCAGCCTCATCAAGGACCAGCTCGGCTCGTCGTTCGTGTTCTGGCTCGTCGAGGGCGTCGTGCGCACCTCCATCTTCCTCGGCTACCTGCTCCTGCTCTCGCGCCTGCGTGACCTGCGCCGGGTCTTCGAGTACCACGGCGCCGAGCACAAGGCGATCTCGTGCTACGAGGCGGGCGAGCCGCTCACGCCGGAGAGCGCGCAGCGGTTCTCGCGCCTGCACCCTCGCTGCGGCACGAGCTTCCTGCTGATCGTGATGATCGTGGCGATCTTCGTGTTCGCCCCGATCGGCCTGCCCGCGTGGTACCTGCTGATCGCGACCCGGATCCTCGGCGTCCCGTTGATCGCGGGCCTGTCGTTCGAGTTGATCAAGCTCGCCGGCAAGAACCGCAGGCGCCGCTGGGTGCGCGCGGTGATGCTGCCGGGCATGAAGCTGCAGCTGTTGACCACGCGCGAGCCCGACCTCGAGGAGCTCGCGGTCTCGATCGCGGCCCTGGAGGCGGTCATCGCGGTCGAGAACCCGAGCGAGGCGTCGGCGGACGACCTGGTCGGCGTCGAGGTCGTGGCCTAGGCGGTCCGGCCTAGACTCGATCGCGTGATCGAGTCGCTGGTCGAGCAGATCGAGTCGCGGTTTCGCGAGCTCTCCGAGCAGATCGTCGATCCCGAGGTCATCTCGGATCGCCGGCGCTACGCCGAGGCCGGGCGCGAGTACCGGCGACTGGAGCCCGCCGCGCACTTGGCCGAGGAGTGGCGGCGGGCGGTCGACGACGCGGCAGGCGCGCGGGAGCTGCTCTCCGAGGACGGCGACGACCCCGAGGTGCGCCAGATGCTCTCCGACGCCGAGGCGCGCATCGCGGAGATCGAGGAGGGGCTGCGCCTCGCGATGGTCGAACGGGACCCCAACGACGACAAGAACGTCATCGTCGAGATCCGCGGCGGCGCCGGTGGCGACGAGGCCGGCCTGTGGGCCGGCGACGTCTACCGGATGCTCACCAAATACGCCGAGCGCCGCGGCCTGTCGGTCGAGCCGCTCGACGTGCGCGACGGCGAGTACACCTTCGCCATCAAGGGCGACGGCGCGTATTCGGTCTTCAAGTTCGAGGGCGGCACGCACCGCGTGCAGCGCGTGCCCGTCACGGAGTCGCAGGGTCGCATCCACACCTCCACGGCGACGGTGGCCGTGCTGCCCGAGGCGGAGGATGTCGACATCGCGGTCGACCCCAACGACCTCCAGGTCGACGTGTATCGCTCCAGCGGCCCGGGCGGCCAGTCGGTCAACACGACCGACTCGGCGGTGCGGATCACCCACAGGCCGAGCGGCATCGTCGTCTCGATGCAGGACGAGAAGTCGCAGCTCCAGAACCGCGAGAAGGCGATGCGCGTGCTGCGCGCGCGCCTGTACGACCAGGCGCTCGCGGAGCAGCAGGCCGAGCTTGCCGCGGACCGCCGCTCGCAGGTCGGCACCGGGGAGCGGGCCGAGAAGATCCGCACGTACAACTACGGCGAGCGCCGCGTGACCGACCACCGCGTGAAGCTCACCCAGCACAACCTCGAGCAGGTCCTCGAGGGCGTCCTCGACGAGTTCACGGCCGCGCTCCAGTCGGAGGAGAAGCGCCGGGGGCTCGAGAGCCAGGCCGCGGGCGGATGAGCGCCGTGACGACGGGCGTGCCCGCCCGCGAGGCCATGGACTCCGCGCTCGTCGCGTTGCGGGCGGCCGGCGTCGACTCGCCGCGCCTCGACGCGGAATTGCTGCTCGCCGAGGCGCTGGGCGTGCGCCGCGAGGAGCTGCTGACCGGCGACCACGTCGTCGCCGGGCCGGCCGTGCGCCGCTTCCAGGACCTCGTGCGCCGCCGCGCCATGGACCGCGAGCCCGTGGCCTACCTGCTCGGCCGCCGGGCGTTTCGCAACCTGGACCTCGCTGTGGACCCGCGCGCCCTCATCCCGCGCCCGGAGACAGAGCTGCTGGTCGAGCTCGCGGTGGCGGGGCTGCCGCAGGGCGCCCGCGTCGTCGACGTCGGGACCGGGAGCGGCGCGATCGCCCTGGCGCTGGCCGACGAGCGGGCCGACCTGCGTGTGACCGGCAGCGACGTCGACGCCGACGCGCTCGCCGTGGCCCGCGCGAACGGTGAGCGGCTGGGTCTCGACGTCGAGTGGGTGGCCGCCGACGGCGTGCCGGACGCGGGGTGTGCACGCGCGGTTTCGCCTGGCGAAACCAGACGTGCACACCCATGGGATGCCGTCGTCGCGAACCCGCCCTACGTGGCCAACGGCGACGCGCTCCAGCCGGAGATCGCCCGCCACGAGCCCCCGCACGCCCTCCGCGCCGGCCCGGAGGGGCTCGACGTCCTGCGCATGCTCGCGACGCAGACCATCGACGTGCCCTTCGTCGCCCTCGAGCACGGCGCCGGCCAGGGCGCGGCGGTCCGCGACCTGCTCGGCTCCGGAGCGGCGACGCACCGCGACCTTGCCGGCCACGAGCGCGTGACGGTCCGGTGCTGACGCAGTCCGACGCCGCGGCGTTCGAGCGCTGCATGGCGGTCGGTGGCATCGCCGTGTTCCCCTCCGACACGGTCTACGGGCTGGCGTGCGACCCCGACTCGCGCGAGGCGGTGGACCGGCTCCACGCGATGAAGGAGCGCCGGCCCGGCAAGCCGTCCGCGGTGATGTTCTTCTCGCTCGACCTCGCGTTCGCGGCCATCCCGGAGCTCGGCCCGCGCACGCGCAGTGCCGCCGAGGGACTGCTGCCTGACGCCGTGACGCTGCTCGTGCCCAACCCCCAGCGCCGCTTCCCGCTGGCCTGCGCGCCGGATCCGACGGCGCTCGGCGTGCGCGTGCCCGCGCTGGCACCTCAGGCAGCCGCGCTCGGCGCGGTCAACTGGCCGGTGCTTCAATCGAGCGCCAACCGCAGCGGCGCCCCCGACCCGCGCCTCATGTCGGAGATCTCCGACGATATCCGCGAGGCGGCCGACCTCGTCCTCGACGCCGGCGAGCTGCCGGGGACGCCGTCGACGGTGGTCGACCTGCGCGACTACGAGGACGCGGGCACCTGGCGCATCGTGCGCCAGGGCGCGCTGCCCGAGGAGTCCGTCGTCGCCGCGCTGGCGGGATAGCGCTGACTGAGGTCCAGGTACGTGCCGTGGGAGCGCGAAGCGGAAGTAGTCTGCCGCGGCGATGGCCGCCTCCTCCGAGCTCGATCGCAGCGCCTTCGTCACCGGCGGATCGGGCTTCGTGGGCGGCGCGCTGATCCGGCGGCTCGTGGGGGAGGGCTGGTCGGTGCGCGCGCTCGCGCGCAGCGACGGGTCGGCCCGCAAGGTCGAGGCGCTCGGCGCGACGGCCGTGCGCAGCGACCTCGACGACCGCGATGCGCTGCGCGCCGGGGCAGAGGGCTGCGCGTTCGCGTTCCACGCCGCCGCGCACGTGGAGGACGACGAGCGCGACTGGGAGACGTTCGAGCGCGTGAACGTGAAGGGCACCGAGAACGTCCTGGCGGCCTGCCGCGAGGCGGGCGTGCGCCGCTTCGTGCACGTCGGCACCGAGGCCGCGCTCCTGGTCGGACAGCCGCTCGTGCACGCCGACGAGACCGTCCCGCTCCGGCCCGACTCGCCGGTCCCGTACTCGGCCACGAAGGCGCGAGCGGAGGCCGCCGTGCTGGCGGCCAACGAGGACGGCGCCTTCGAGACCGTCGTCGTGCGCCCGCGGTTCATCTGGGGTGTCGGCGACACGACGCTGCTGCCGCAGCTCGTGGAGCAGTGCAAGACCGGCAAGCTCATGTGGATCGGCGGCGGCGAACACCGCACGTCGACCTCGCACATCGACAACGTGGTCGAGGGCCTCGTTGCCGCCGGGCTGCGCGGACGCCCGGGCAACGCCTACTTCGTCCTCGACGACGGCGACGTCGCGTGGAAGGACTTCATCGGCGCGCTCGTCAGCACCCAGGGCGTCGAGCCGCCCACCCGCAACCTGCCCAAGGCGGTGGGCGCGATCGTCGTGCGCCTGCCTCGCGGCCCGCTCGGCAAGTTCGCCTACTGGCTGTCGACGCAGGAGTGCACGCTCGACGACGTCAAGATCCGCCGCGACACCGGCTACGCGCCCGTGAAGTCGCGCGAGCAGGGCCTGGCCGAGCTGCGGGCCGCCGGCTGAGCTACCCTGACCACGTCGCCGCGACTGGCGTCTTCGAGGTGGGCCTGACCACCGGGGAGCGGCGACGAACTGCCGCCGCACGCCTGGGCACGAACCGAACTCCGTCTGGAGGGAGCGCCCATGAGCACTTCGTTGGACAACGACTTCTTCGACAAGCCCCTCGCGGAGGTCGATCCCGAGGTGGCCGAGCAGATCGGCCTCGAGCTGCGCCGCCAGCAGACGACGCTGGAGATGATCGCCTCCGAGAACTTCGTCCCGCAGGCCGTCCTGGAGTGCCAGGGCTCGGTCCTGACCAACAAGTACGCGGAGGGCTAT
>DAINCW010000132.1:0-4365 GCA_036732205.1 Solirubrobacteraceae bacterium
CGTCGGATCAAGTGGGGCAAGGACGCAGGGAGGGTGCAATGGCAGCGCCATTGCACCGACCGAGGACGCAGCCTCCGCGCAGATCCGCCGCCGCCAGACGCGCGCGGGGGGTTCTGAGACGACCTCTAAGCGCGGCGCACGAGCGTGACCCCGTCGCGGACGGTGAGCAGCACGTTGATCGTGCGGAGGTCGTTCTGGACGTGGTCGTTGAAGGCCGCCATGACGTCGCCACCCTCGAGCACCCGCCCGTCGCGCAGGGTGTTGTCGGCGGCGATCAGCCCGTGCGGCGCGAGCTTGGGCACGAGCGCCTCGTAGTAGCCGACGTAGCCCTCCTTGTCGGCGTCGATGAACGCGAGGTCGATGGGCTCGTCGATGCCCGCGATCGTCTCCAGGCCCGGGCCGAGTCGCACGTCGATGCGGTCGGCCAGGCCCGCGGCGTCGATGTGGCGGCGGGCGAACTCGGCGTGGCGCTCGCTGACCTCGCACGTGACGATCCGCCCGCCGGGCGGCAGCGCCGCGGCCATCGAGATCGCGGAATAGCCCGAGTACGTGCCGAGCTCCACGACCAGGCGCGGCGCCACGAGGAACACCAGCGTCTCCAGGAACCGCCCCTCGACGGGCCCCGTGAGCATCTGCGGGAGCTCGAGCGACTCGTGCGTCTCGGCGAAGAGGCGGTCGAGATGCGCCGCCGCCGGCGTGGTGTGCGCCTCGGCGTAGGCCGCGAGCGCCGGGACGACGATGTCCACTAGTGCGGCGGCGGGGGCGGCGGGGGCTTGTGCGCGGCGTCGTCATCGCCGTTGCCGATTCCGCCGAACGCGCGGCCCAGGCCGCCGAGCGCCTGGGAGAACTCGCTCGGGATGACGAAGATCTTGTTCGCCTCGCCCTTGGCCAGCTGCGGCAGCATCTGGAGGTACTGGTAGCTCAGGAGCCCCTGGTCGGGCTTGCCCTGGTGGATCGCCTCGAAGACCGTCCCGATCGCCTTCGCGTCACCCTCGGCGCGGAGGATCGAGGCGGTCTTGGCGCCCTCCGCGGTCAGCACGGCCGCGGCCTTCTCGCCCTCCGCGGTGAGGATCTGTGACTGCTTGACGCCCTCGGCGGTGAGGATGGCGGCGCGGCGATCGCGCTCGGCCCGCATCTGCTTCTCCATGGCCTCCTGGATGGACATGGGCGGCTCGATCGACTTGATCTCGACGCGGTTGATGCGGATGCCCCACTTGCCGGTCGCGTCGTCGAGCACGGCGCGCAGCTGGTTGTTGACCTCGTCGCGGCTGGTCAGCGTCTGCTCGAGGGTCATGCCGCCCACGACGTTGCGCAGCGTTGTGATCGTGAGCTGCTCGATCGCCTGGAGCGGGTTGGCGACCTCGTAGGTGACCGCCTTCGCCTCGGTGATCGTGAAGTACAGGACCGTGTCGATCTGCACCGTGACGTTGTCCTCGGTGATGACCGGCTGCGGCGAGAAGGCCACGACCTGCTCGCGGAGGTCGACCAGGGGCCGGACGCGATCCACGAACGGGATGACGATGACCAGGCCCGGCGAGAGCGTGCGGCTGTAGCGCCCGAAGCGCTCGACCACCCCGGCCTTGGCCTGGGGGATGATCCGAATGGTCTTCGCGGCGACGAACATGATGAACAGGACGACGACGCCGATGACGATGAGGGCGGCCACTTTCGGTACTCCCTTTCAGTCCACGAGCGCCGTGGCGCCCCGGATCTCGATGACTTGAACCTTCTCGCCCGCGTCGATCATGCGGTCGTCGTCGTAGGCGCGGGCGGTCCACACCTCGCCGCCGATGCGCGCGACGCCCACTCCCTCGTCGTTGGCGATGCGCTCCAGCACCATGGCGGTCTTGCCGACGAGCGCAGCTGTGCCGGTCCGCGTGTGCGGGGGCTGGCGGATGTGACGGCGTGCGACGGGGCGAACGAACAGCAGAAGCACGAGCGACGCGATGATGAACACGAGCGAGGAGCCGACCAGTCCCGCGCCGATCGCGGCGACGAGCGCCGCGAGCACGGCGCCGCTCGCGAAGGGCGCGAGGAAGAAGCCGCCGGTCACGACCTCGCCCGTCCCCAGCATGCACGCCGCGATGATCCACAGGATCCAGCCGGACATCTGGGTCCGAGACTAACCCTCCGGCCCGGTCGGTGGGTATCGAAGTGGTCTCAAGGCGCGATGAGCGCCCTGGCGAACTCGTCCGCGTCGAAGGGCCGCAGGTCCTCCAGGGCCTCCCCCACCCCGATCAGCTTCACGGGAATCCCGAGCTCGCCCGCGATGGCGAGGGCGATCCCGCCCTTCGCGGTGCCGTCGAGCTTGGTGAGCACGATCCCGTCGACCTTCACGGCCTCGGCGAACAGCCGGGCCTGGCGCACTCCGTTCTGCCCGGTCGTCGCGTCGACGGTGAGCAGCGTCTCGTGCGGCGCGTCGGGCATCTGCTTGGCGATCACCCGCCGGATCTTCGCCAGCTCGTCCATCAGGTCGTCCTGGTTGTGCAGGCGCCCCGCGGTGTCGATCAGGACCACGTCGGCGCCCTGCGCGCGGGCCTGGACGATCGCGTCCCACGCGACCGCGCCCGGGTCTGAGCCCTCGGGCGCGGTCACGATCGGCACCTCCGCGCGCCGCGCCCAGCCCTCCAGCTGCTCGGTCGCCGCGGCGCGGAAGGTGTCCGCCGCGCCGAGCACCACGTCGAGGCCCAGCTCCTTGCGCAGGTGCCACGCCACCTTGCCCAGCGTCGTGGTCTTCCCGGTGCCGTTGACGCCGACCATGAGGATGACCGTGAGCTCGTGGCGCAGGTCGATGCGGTCATCGCCGGTCCGCGCCGTCTCGGCCAGCAGCTCGGTGAGGCGGCGCGTCAGCGCCTCGCCCCCCGCGAGCTCCTCGGCCTCCAGGCGCCCGACCACCTTCGCCGTCGTCGTGGCGCCGACGTCGGCGAGGATCAGCGCCTCCTCCAGGCGCTCCCAGGTCTCCTGGTGGACGTCGCCCGCCAGCAGGGTCGCCTGGATCTCGGCGCCCAGCGCCTCGCGCGTTCGCGCCATGTTCTCGCGCAGGCGGCGGAGGAAGCCCGCGCGACCGTCGCCCTCGTCGGCGCCGTCGGCGGCGGATGACGCGGCCTCGGGGGCGGGCGTCCCATCGACGATGAACAGCTCGCGCCAGTCCCGGGCCATCGGGTGCGCGACGATAGCGAGCGTGCAAGCGCGCGCCACCCCCGCAGGCGAGCCGCCCGCCAGCGGTGAGCTACTGGGCGGAGAAGGACCTATAGCCGTGCGATGCCCGAGCGGATAGCGTCGGCACATGCGCCTTCGCCCTCAGCTCGCCGCCCTGGTCGTCGTTCTCCTGGCTGCTCCGTCCGCGGAAGCGACGGCGAAGACGAAGGCGGTCCTGACGATCGCCACGCCGCCCGCCGGCCAGGCGACGCTGGTGGCGTTCCACGTCCGCGGCAGGGCCAGCCGGCCGCCGGTGAAGGTCAGCAAGCAGAAGCTCAAGGTCACCAACGGGTCGCAGCTGCCGACCGGCGTGGGAGTCGCGTACGCCGAGGGCACGCACAAGCGCGCGGGCACCACGCGGCGCGAGCTGGAGATCACGGTGCTGGTTCTGCACCAGGCGACGGGTGCTGCGCGCGCGGCGGGCATGACGCCGCCGGTGACGCTCCAGACGCCGTACGACGTCGCCGACATCGCGATCGCCAACACGGCGTCGAGCCTCTTCTTGGGACGCGCTCCCGCCAGCGCGTTCTCGACGTTCAAGCTGCCCGTGGACGTGCTGCCGCCCGGCTCGGCGCTCGACCTCGCCCGTGTCGGGAGCATCAAGGCGCTCATGCAGGGCGCCACGGACTACGTGAAGGGGCAGCGTGACACCCAGGCGGCCAAGGACTTCCTCACCTATGTCAACGCCAAGGCGACGATCGAGCTGTCCGTCGTGCTGACCGGGTTCAGCCCCGTCGAGGTCATGGGCGCGGTGCGGTTGCGCCGTCTCAACGCGTGGGTGCCACCGGCGCGGAACGCCGCCGCCCGCGCGCTCGCGGACGCGCCGATCGACGGTCTGAAGTTCGTCTTCCCGCCCAGCGAGACCACGCCGCGGCAGGTGACCAACTTCATCTGCCCCACCGAGCTCCCGACGGCCGCGATCACCACGACCACGACGCCGGACGACACCCTGTCGTGCTCCGGCGGGTCCATGCCCGTCGGGACCACGACGTCGTTCAACGCCCAGACCAGCCCCGCTCCCAGCCCGGGGATGGGCGGGATGGCGATCGCGTCGCAGGGCGGCGCGACCACAACGGTCCAGATGACCGGCCCGTGAGCGCCGCCGGGCTGACACGGCGCGAGGTCGTCGGCGGCGCCGCGGCCGGTGCGGCGGCGCTCGCCCTGGGC
>DAINCW010000132.1:4375-7832 GCA_036732205.1 Solirubrobacteraceae bacterium
CGGGTGCGCAGCGCACGACGCTCGCCGACGTGGCGATCGTCGGGGCCGGCCTGTCCGGGCTCACCGCGGCCCGCGCGCTGACCGCGGCGGGGCACAGGGTCATCGTGCTCGAGGCCCGCAACCGCGTTGGCGGCCGAACGCTGAACGAGTCGATCGGCGGCGGTCACGTCGTCGAGGTGGGCGGCCAGTTCGTCGGTCCGACCCAGGACCGGATCCTGGCGCTGGCCCGGGCGGTCGGCGTCGGCACGTTCAACGTCTACAACGAGGGCTCCAACGTCGAGCTGATCGGCGGTGAGCGCCTGCTGTACCCGGCGTCCACCGGCCTGCCCGACGACCCGGAGACCCAGAGGCTGCTGATCGACCTGATCTCCAAGCTCGACCCGCTCGGCAAGGAGGTCGGGGTCGCCGCGCCGTGGAAGGCCAAGCGGGCGTCCGAGCTCGACGCGATGACGCTCGCGGACTTCGCGAAGCCCTTCGTGAGCGACCGCGTCCGACCGGTGTTCGAGGCGGTCAACCAGTCCATCTGGGGGGCCGACTCGACGCAGCTCTCGCTCCTGTACGTCGCGGCGTACATCGCGGCGGCCGGGGACTCCAAGAACCCCGGCAGCCTCTTCCGCCTCGCCTCCACCGCCGGCGGCGCGCAGGAGCGTCGTTTCGTCGGGGGGTCGCAGGTGGTCGCCCAGAAGGTAGCGGCCAAGCTGGGCTCACGCGTGGCGCTGTCCACGCCCGTGACCGGCATCTCGCAGACCGGCGCCGGAGTCCGGGTGGCCGCGAAGGGGATGATCGTCGACGCCAAACAGGCCATCGTCGCCGTGCCACCCCCGCTGGCCCTCCCGATCACGCGCTCGCTGAGCGCGACGCGGGCGAAGCTGCTGACCGGCATGCACATGGGCCACCTGATCAAGTCGGAGGCGGTCTACCCCACGCCCTTCTGGCGCGCCGCCGGGCTCAGCGGGCAGGGTGTCGCCGATGGCGGGCCGGCGACCGTGCCGTTCGACAACTCGCCGCCCGACGCCAGCGTCGGCGTGCTGTTCGCGTTCACCGGCGGCAGCGAGGCCGACAAGCTGGCCAAGCTCTCGGCCGACGCTCGCAAGGCCGCCGTGTTCGCGCGGTTCGCCCAGTACGTCGGCGACCAGGCCCTGCGCCCGACGCAGTACGTCGAGCACGACTGGCGCGATGAGAAGTTCACCGGCGGGTGCCCGACGGCGATCATGGGCCCCGGAGTCCTCTCGAAGCACGGCGCCGCCCTGCGCGCGCCGATCGGCCGCGTGCACTTCGCCGGCACCGAGACCGCGGACTACTGGCAGGGCTACATGGACGGCGCCGTGCGCGCGGGCGAGCGGGCGGCACGCGAGGTCCTTGCGGCGCTGCGGGGCTGACTCCGGTCCGCTACGCGGCGTCGGCGGCCACCGGCGCTTCCTCGCGCGGCAGGCGGCGGCTGATGACCTTCGAGACGCCGTCGTCTCCCATGGAGACGCCGTACAGGCAGTCGGCGGCGTCCATCGTGCGCTTCTGGTGAGTGACCACGATGAACTGCGCGCGGTCGGCGTAGCGGCGCAGCAGGTCGAGGAAGCGCTCGAGGTTGAGGTCGTCCAGCGCGGCCTCGACCTCGTCGAGGATGTAGAAGGGGCACGGCTTGGCCAGGAAGACCGCGAACAGGAAGGCGATCGCGGTCATCGACTTCTCGCCGCCGGAGAGCAGCGAGAGGCGCTTGGCGGACTTGCCGGCGGGCGTGATCTCGATCTCGACGCCCATGAGGTCCTCCTCGGCCGTGGGGTCCTCCTCCGGCTCGACGGCCTCGGCGGCGACCTCCGCGGGGTCGGTCGCCCCCTGGTGCTCGACAGCGTCCTGGCCGCCGAGGACCGCGCGCGGGCCGCTGTCGTCGCGCACGAGGCGCAGGCGGCCGCGGCCGCCGGGGAAGACGTGCTCGGCGAGCTCCTCGAAGTGCTGCGCGGCGGCGGCGAAGGTCTGCTCGAACAGCTCGCGGATCTGGCGGTCCGTGTCGCGGATGAGCGTGCGCAGCTCGCGCAGCGCGGTCTCCAGGTCCTCGCGCTGGGCCTCCATCTCCTCGACGTGGGCGACCGCCTCGGCGTACTCGTCCTTGGCCAGCGGGTTGACCGGCCCGAGCTGCTCGCGGCGGCGCACGAGGCGCTCGACGCGGGCGGACAGCGCGTCGGCCTGCTCGTCGTCCATGGCCTGGGTCGCGGGCTCGGCCTCCAGGCCGAGCCGCTGGGCGACGTCGCCCAGATCGCCGGCGGCCTCGGTCGCGGCGTCGCGGACGCGCTGGGCGAGGACCTCGGCCGTCGTCAGCGCGTCACCGCGCTCGTGCAGGACGCCCTGGATCTCGGCCTCCTCGCGGGCGCAGGCGCGCAGCTCGGCGGCGACCCCGTCGCCCGCCTCACGATCGGCGGCCGCCTCGGCCTCGAGGGCCTCGATGCGCGTGGCCACAGCGGCGCCGGCGGCCCGCAGCGCCTCGGCCAACCTCGTGGCCTGGGGCGCGAGCGCCTCCTCGGTGGCGAGCTGGACGCGCCAGTGGTCCAGCCGCGCGGCCCGCTCGCCGCGGTCGCGCTCGGCGCGCTCGGCGGTGCGGCGCTCGGCCGCCAGCTCACCCTCGACCTGTGCGCGGCGCACAGCCGACGCACCCTCCTGCGGCGCCGCGCGGCGCTGCTCGATGATCCACCCGGCGCGGCGAGCGGCCTCGGCGGCGTCCGCCTGATCGCGGTCGGCCTGGCGCAGCGCCTGGCCGGCGGCCTCGCGCGCCGCGTCGGCGGCGCTGACGGCCTCGGTGGCCTGCGTGACCACCCGCAGCGCCGCGTGCTCGGCCTGGGCGCCGCACTCGGTGTCGGCGACGAGGCGGTCCCGGCGGTTGCGCTCGGCCAGGACCCGCTCGGCGCCGCCGGCGGGGTCCTGGCGCAGCTCGCCGGTCTGGGCGTTGTAGGCACGGCCGGCCTTGGTGACCGCGACGCCACGGAAGTCCGTTGGCAACGAGGAAAGGGAGTCCACCACCCACACGCCGTGGAGAAGACGCCTCGCCGCGCTGGGCCCAGCGACGAGATCCGCGAGCGGCAACGCGCCATCCGCGGGGGGGTGTGGACGCTGAGTGGCGCTATGGGCCACTGGATGTCCATACCCCCCTGCCGCCGGCGCCCCCGAGCCGCCGCCCGAGCCGAGCGCCGCGCCGCCGGCGCCCTCATCCCCCTCGTCGCCCTCCGCCGGGGCCACCAGCGCGCGACCGCCGTCGTCGCCCGCCTGGTCGAGCAGCGCCTCGCCGGCCGAGACGGACTCCACGAGCGCCGCGCCGAGCCGCCCGCCCAGCGCGGCGGCCAGGGCGAGCTCGTAGCCGTCGTCCACCGACAGCTCGCCGCTCAGCGCCCGGGCGCCGCCCGGTGCCTCGGCGTGCGAGCGCAGGAACTGGTTGGCGGCCGCGAGCTCGGCGCCGATCCGCGCGGCCTCGCGG
>DAINCW010000133.1:0-7663 GCA_036732205.1 Solirubrobacteraceae bacterium
CCGAGCCGGAGATCGAGAAGAACGGCACGCCCGCCTCGCCGGCGACCGCGCGAGCGAGCAGCGTCTTGCCGGTGCCCGGAGGCCCGTACAGGAGCACGCCCTTGGGGATTCGCGCGCCGAGCGCCTGGAATTTCTTCGGGTTCTCGAGGAACTCCTTGATCTCGTGGAGCTCCTCCACCGCCTCGTCCACGCCCGCCACGTCGCGGAAGCTGATCTTCGGCGAGTCCACGCTCATCCGCTTCGCACGCGACTTGCCGAAGGACATGACCTTCGACCCACCCCCCTGGACCTGGTTCATCAGGAAGATCCAGAACCCGATGAAGATCAGGAACGGCAGGACGTAGGTCAGCAGCGAGAGCCAGCCGTTGGACTTGCGGCCCTCGATGTTGAAGTCGTCGACCTTGCCGGTCTGCTTGGCCTTGACGAGCTCGTTCGTCAGCTGGCCGCCGGCGTTGTCGAGGAACCCGGTCTCGTACTTGGTCTTGTCGCGCAGCTGGACATCGATCGTGTTGTCCTTCTGCTTGACCGTGGCCTTGGAGACCTGGCCACGCTCGAGCTGCGCGATGAAGTCCGGGTAGGAGTTGTTGCGCTGGGGCCCGCTCGGGGAGATCAGCTTCTGGGCGAAGAAGGCGAGCACCACCACGATCAGGATCGGGAATGCGGCGCTCTTGAAGAACCTGCTCATGCGGGGACCAACTCCCGAGGGGAGGGGATGGACAAGCCTACCAGTGTCTTTTCGGCCGAACGGGCCGTTGCGTTCACTGTGGTTGTTCCCGAAACGCCGCGACGTAGGGCAGGTTGCGGTACCGCTCGCCCTGGTCGAGCCCGTAGCCGATGGCGAATCGGTCCGCGATCTCGAACCCGACGTACCGGGTCGGCAGGTCGACCTTGCGCCGCTCGGGCTTGGTCAGCAGGGCACAGACCTCCAGCGACGCCGGGCTTCGCGCGCCCAGGTTGCGCATCAGGTACTGGAGGGTGAGCCCCGAGTCGACGATGTCCTCGACGATGAGGACGTCCCGGCCCCCGATGGGGGTGTCGAGGTCCTTGAGGATGCGCACCACGCCGCTCGATGCGGTGGCGGACCCGTAGGACGCGACCGCCATGAAGTCGACCTCGCACGGGACGTCGATGGCGCGCATGAGGTCTGAGAGGAAGAAGACGGCGCCCTTCAGCACGCCCACGAGGAGGGGGTTGCGCCCCTCGTAGTCGCGGCTGATCTCCACCCCCAGCTCGCGCACGCGGCGGGAGAGGTCGTCGGGCTGGACGAGGATCTCGCCGATTTCCGCGTCGCGCATGCGCGGCGCAGTCTAGGTGCGCGGCCGCGCTACTGGCCGGGCGAGAAGGCGACCCTGCGCACGCCCGCCCGGCTGCGGATCATGGCCTCATCGTGCCGCAGCGCTCGGCGGCGGAGTGTCAACCACGCGGCACACCCCGTCGGCGATGACGACCCGGGCGCCGTCACCGAGGTCCAGCGCGGCGCGCCCGCCCCGCGCGGCCAGCGCCAGGATCTCGTCCGTCCGTGCGCCCGCACGCGGGACGAGGCGGCCGACGGCCCGCTCGGCGAGGCGCACGACGACCAGCCGGGCCAGGGCGCGCGGCAGCGCGGCGAGGCGGGCGACCGCGATCTCGTCGCGCCCGCCCAGCGCCTCCTCGACGAGCTCGTCGAGCACCGCGGCCTCCTCGCGCAGGAGCGCGGCCGCCGCCACTACGTTCGCCTCGGCCGCTGGGTGCACGTCGCGCAGCGCCGGCACGAGCGCCCTGCGCAGGCGCCCGCGCGCGAACTGGTCGGTCTCGTTCGTGGGATCGTCGCGCCACGCGAACCCGTGCGCCCGGCACCAGCCGGCGGTCTCGGTGCGGGTGACGCCCAGCAGCGGCCGCACGATCCGCCCGGAGCGCGGCGCCATCCCGAGCAGCGCGCGGCGGCTGGGCGACGACGCGAGGCGGTAGAGGATCGTCTCGGCCTGATCGGTCGCCGTGTGGCCGGTGGCGACGTCGGCGCCGCGCGCGAGCGCCAGCTCGGTCCCGCGCGTGTAACGAACGTCGCGCGCCCACGCCTGGAGGTTGCCGGTCGCGCCGTCGGCCCGCCGCGGACGGTCGACGACCAGCGCGACTCCGAGGCGCTCGCACAGCGCCGCGCAGAACGCCGCGTCGTCCGCCGACCCGTCGCGCAGGCCGTAGTCGACGTGCAGCGCGGTCACCGCCTCGGCGCCGCAGGCCTCGACGGCGACGCCGAGCAGGCACACCGAGTCGCGACCGCCCGAGAGCAGGACCACGACGGGCGCGCCGGCCGTCAGGGTGCCGGGCGCGATGGGAATGCTCCGCGGGGCATCCTGCCCCGCGTTCTGAGACCGACGATCGGCCTCCGACCGCTCGTGCCCGTTCGCTGCGCTCACTCCTCCGCCAGGTGCGCCAGGAACAGCTCGGTCGGCTCGGCGAAGCCCTTGAGGCGGACCTCTCCGATGAGGTCGAACTCCAGGTGCGAGCCGGCGGCCTCCACGACCGTGCGGGTGACGAGGATCTCGCCGCCGGCCGCGCGGGCCGCCACGCGGGCGGCCAGGTTGACCTCCCGGCCGTAGTAGTCCCCGTCGCGGTAGAGCGTCTCGCCGTAGTGGATGCCGATGCGCGGCAGCGGCCGGTTCTGGTAGAGCTCCTGAAATCCGACGGCCCAGTCGGTGAGCGCGCCGGCGTCGGAGGCGACGACCATCACCTCGTCGCCGATCGTCTTGATGATCCGCGCGTCCTCGGGGAGTGTCGCCTCGACCGCCTCGATGAACCGCTCCACCGCGGTCACCGCCTCCTCGTCGCCCTGCTCCTCGGTCATCTTCGTGTAGCCCGCGAGGTCGGCGAAGGCGATCGCCACGCGCAGCCGGCCCAGCTCGAGCGTCTCGTCCCCCAGCTCGTTCTCCATGTGGCCGATCACGTCCTGCTCGACGAAGTGCGCCAGGTTTCGCTGGTGGATGTAGTCCATGATCGGCGAGGCCAGCGGGAGCAGCTCGCCCGTCAGCCCGTCCATCTCCTCGGCCATCTCGAGCGCCGGGACCCCGTCGCGCATCAGCGGCTCGTGGACGTAGAGGTGGAAGAGACGGACCTCGGCGTCGGCGATCTGCGCGAGCGCCTGGCCGTACACGCGCACGAGCTGGAGGAACGCGACGAGCGGGAACCCCGCCGCGAGCACAGCGGCCGAGTAGCGCAGGTACTGCACGTCGTCCTGGCTGATCCGCCAGTCCTCTCCGCGCGGGAAGCCCATCGTCGTGAAGATCCGCTCGATCAACGCGGGCTCGAGCCCCGTCTCGGCGGCGGCCACCTCGAGCGGCACCGCCTCCTCGACCGCCGGGAAGAGGTCCTCGATGTACCCGAACGCCAGGCGCCCCGACTCGGTGGCGTCGCGGATCTCCTCGATGCTGTGACCGCGGTCGCGCAGGCGGGCGACGATGCGCGTCTGGGCCAGCGCCCCACGCGTCCAGCCGTCCTCGGCCTGGGGGATCAGGCCCTCGCGCACCCATCGCTTCACGGTGGCGGCCGAGACTCCGGCGTTGCGGGCGACCTCGGCTGCTGTCAACTCGTCGGCCACGGCCCCCCGCCCCGCGCGACGCGGTCGGATCGTGGAAGCGGCGGGATCCTCTCTAGGGGGATCCCGCCGCCTGCGGGCACGGCCCGCGTGTCAGCCGGGGACGCCAGTGGCGCCACCGGATCTGATGCCTGCTTCGTGTCACGAGGTCTACTCCCGAGCATGGGCAGCGTCAAGAGAACGTCCGTTCCTGATGAGGCTCAAACTTCGAGGTGCGGATACTCGGCGGCCACCATCGCCTGGTAGGACTCGTAGATCGGCTTGGTGATCGGGATGAGCGCCAGGGCCGCCTTCACGTCGCCGCCGGTCTTGATGCGCCGGCGCGCGATCGCCATCGCGATGTTCTCCTTGCCCTGGAAGTACTTGTTCGCCGTCGAAGACGACATGGTCATCTTCACCTTCGGCGACCAGTCGACGTCGTCGGACCACTCCCAGTGGAGGTTGCCCTCCTCGCCGGAGCGGACCGCCCGGATGTTCACGACGAGATCCATGTCCGTGAACTCGAAGCGCTGCGGGACGTCGGCGTCGCGCAGCTTCGGCCCCATCTCGGCGTCGTCGCTCATCATCTGAAAGGTCCGGTCCATGACGTCCCGGAACTCCTTCGCGGAGTTGAACTGCGGATCGGGCATCAGGCGAAGGCTCCCTCCCGGCGCACGAGGTTCTCGTACACCATCGCTTGGACGCGCTCGCGGACCGTCTCGGCGATCTCGAGCACGAGGTTCTGGTCATCGGCCGCCTCGGCACCGTATGACGAAAGGTCGATCGGGTCACCGAACTCGATCCGCCACCGCGACGGCAGCGGGACGAAGCCCAGCGGGCCGAGCAGCGGGAACGTCGGCGTGATCGGCATGTACGGGGCGCCCAGCAGGCGGGCCAGCCCGCGCAACTCGCCGATCTTGGGGTAGATCTCCTCCGAGCCGACGACGGCGCACGGGACGATCGGGCTGCCGGTACGCAGCGCGAGCTCGACGAAGCCGCCGCGGCCGAAGCGCCCCACCCGGTAGCGCTCTGACCAGGCCTTGCCGGTCCCCTTCGCGCCCTCCGGGAACACCATGACCAGGTGCTCGGACTCGAGCAGGCGCGTGGCGTTGTGCGGGGACGCCGGAACCCCGCCGATCTTCCGGATCGCGACCGACGCGAAGGGCAGCTCGAACGCGTAGTTGAGGACGAGGAACCGAGGCCAGCGCGGCAGCGGCGCCTCCTTCTGGAGGCCGGTGGCCATCATCGTCGCGTCCCACGGCAAAACGCCCGCGTGGTTGGCGCACAGCAGAGCGCGGCCGTGCGCGGGCACACGCTCGGCGCCGACGGTCTTCACGCGCCACCAGCGCTCGTAGAGAAAGCGCAGGACCGGGTCGACCGCCTCGAGGAAGCCCTCGTCGAAGCCCCACTCGTCCTCGTCGTAGTCACCGCCCAGGCGTCGCGCGGCGACATCGATCGCCGCGCGGACGTCCTTGGGCACCAGCGGCAACCCCGGTCTCACGATGAGCCGCCCCGCGGGCACGATGCGTGGACTGGTGAGGACCCGCAGGGTCTCATGCGGCCACCGCCTGCGCCATCGCCTGCACGGTGCCCTCCGAGCTGAACGCCGGCCGGAAGCCGACCTCGTCCACCAGGCGCCTGATGTCGACGCCGCGGCCGTAGCGCAGGTAGCGCTCGATGTCCTCGGTCATCTCGGTCCCGCCCGCGCGCGCGACGGCGCCCGCCACCCGTCCGAAGACCGGGTGCGGGATCGGCACGGACACGCGGCCGAGCCGGCGCAGCACCCGGGCCAGCGACACCGTCCCCGGGCCCGCGACGTTGACGGCGCCGTGCACCGGCGCGCGCATGGCGGCCAGCACGGCCTCCACGGAGTCGTCCTCGTGCAAGAACTGCATCCTCGGGTCGAAGCCCATCACGGTCGGGATGACGCGCAGGCGGAAGAGGCGGGTGATCGGGGTGTCGAGCGTGGTGCCGAGCACGGGCTGCATCCGAAGCATGGTGCAGGTGACGCCGGGATGCCGCCGCGCGAAGGTGTCCACGAGGCTCTCCAGCTCGCCGATGTCGCGCTGGAAGCGCGTGCGCAGCGGATAGCGGCGGGCGAGGTCCTCGGTGAAGAAGGCCGGCGCCGCCGGCTCGGACCCGTAGATCGCGGCGGACCCGCGCACGACGATCGTGCGCAGCGTCGACAGGCCGTCGCACGCCGAGAGCAGCTGAAGCGTCCCGACGACGTTCATGTCGTGCATGAGCCGGGCGCTGCGTCCGGGCTCGGGGAACTGCTGGACGTCGTTGTGACAGATCGTGTCGGGGGCGGCCGCGCGGACGACGGGCGCCAGGTCCGGGCTGCGCAGGTCCCCCTCGACGAAGGCGATCGCCTCTCGCACCTCGTCGGACGGGCGCCGCGTGTCGACGCCGACGACCTTCTCGACATCCGGCTCGGCTGCGAGCCGCAGCGCAAGGCGCGTGCCCCAGAAGTTCGCGACCCCGGTGATCAGGACCCGGCGCGCGGGCACCCCGATCAGGACTTCTTCGCGGTCTTTGCCTTCGCCTTCGCCGCGGGGCGGCGCTTGGCCGCCCGCGTGGGCGTGCCCTTCTCCAGCGCGACGACGCGGCGTTCCAGCGAGCGCAGGTCGGCCCGCAGCGCCCTGGCGTCTTCGGCGGTCGGCGGGCGCAGGTCGTCGAGCGCCTCGCGGACCCGGCCGGCGGCCTGGGCGAGCTCGTCGACCAGCTCCGACGCGCGGTCGCGGCCCACCTGCGCCTGCCCGGCGGCAGCGGTGAACGCCTCGTCCACTGCGTTGCGGACCGTGTCGGCGCGGGTCTGGCGTCGGCTGGTCATATCGGGCTGGGAGTCTACGTCCGTGCCGATCCACCTGCGTCCCACCGCCGGCCTCGCGCCGCGCGTGATCCTGCCGGGCGATCCGGGACGCGCGCTGGCGCTCGCGCAGGCCCTGCTCGACGAGCCGCGGATGTTCAACCACCACCGGGGCCTGTGGGGCTACACGGGCACGGCCGCCGACGGCGAGCCGATGACGATCCAGGCCTCCGGGATGGGCGGCCCGAGCGCGGCGATCGTCGTCTCGGAGCTCGCCGACCTGGGGGCCCGTACGATCGTGCGCGCCGGGACGTGCTGCGGTCTCGATCCCGCCCTGGGCCTCGGAGACCTCGTCGTCGTGACCGAGGCGGTGGCGGCCGACGGCGCGAGCCGGGCGCTGGGCGCGGGTGAGCGCGTCGCCGCCGACGGCGATGTCGTCGCGGCCCTTCGCGCGGCGGCGCCCGGGGCCGTCGCGGGGCCGGTGATCTCCGTGGACCTGTTCTACGGCGACGAGGCGCCGCGCCCACCCGGCACCCTCGCCGTCGAGATGGAGGCGGCCGCGGTGCTGGCCCTGGCGAGCCGCCGCGGCCTGGCAGCCGGCTGCGTGCTGGCGGTGTCGGACCGGCTGGCCGGCGACGAGCGCGAGCGGATCGACGACGACGCACTGGTGGCCGCGGGCGAGGCGGCGGGCCGCGCTGCGGCCGAGGCGCTGCTGTCGCTGCGGAGCTCGGCGCGCTAGGCGCCCGAGTCGGTGACCTTCAGGCGCTCCTGCTCGCGCGGGACGGGAGCGTGTCCGCCCAGCCCCTCGTGGAGCGCGGCCACCTGGCTGGCCAGCGCGTCGACGGCCTGCTCGATGGACTCGAGCCGGGCGTCGAGGCCGCCGGCCGCGTCGAGGCCGGCGACGAGCGCGTCGAGGCGATCGACGCCGTCCTCGATGCCCTCCAGCCGTTGCGAGACCGACCGCACGCGCCGGGTGAGGCGCTCGATGTCGGAGGCCGAGGGGATGTTCAGCGCGCCCATTGCCATCTCCTGGGCCTGGGCGGCCTTCTCGCGCGCCTCGAACGCGCGGGTCAGCGCGCCGTTGATCAGCGGGTTCTCGAGCATGTCCTGTGCGAGCTTGCCGATCGCATCCTCGCCTTGGCGCGTCAGCTTGTCTCGCAGCCCTTCGCCGGTCTCGTCGGTCATGTCGAGGCCGCTCCCTTCGGTCGCGTGGTCGGCGCCGCCAATCTAGCGCACCGTCGCTGACCTCCCGGCGTGGGAGCAGCAGCAAGACCTCAGAAACGCCTGCCTAAGCCTCGAGTCGAGGG
>DAINCW010000134.1:0-7570 GCA_036732205.1 Solirubrobacteraceae bacterium
CCGCCGATCCCGCCCCAGGACTTCGCGCTGCACGACCAGGACGGACGGCTCGTGCGCTTATCCGATTACCGCGGGCGCGTGGTGCTGCTCACGTTCCTCTACACCCACTGCAAGGACACCTGCCCGATCACGGCGCAGCAGATCCGGGGGGCGCTGGACGACCTCGGCCACGACGTCCCCGCGCTCGCGGTGAGCGTCGACCCGCCCAACGACACGCCTGCGAGCGCCCGGGCGTTCCTCGCGAAGACACGCACGACGGGCCGCCTGCGGTTCCTCATCGGCCCGCGCTCGAAGCTGAAGCCGATCTGGAAGGACTACGCGGTCGCGCCCCAGACGCCGGAGAGCGAGCACACCGCCTACGTGCTGATCATCGACCGCACGGGGCGCCAGCGCGTCGCGTTCCCCGCCCAGCAGCTGGTTCCCGAGGACCTCGCGCACGACATCCGCAAGATCGAGGCCTCTTGATCGCGGCGGCCGCGAGCTGAGCCGGGCGCGACCGAGCGCGTTGATACCCTACTTCTCAACTCGGAAATGATGTTCTCCACGAAAGCCGAATACGGGATTCGCGTCCTGGTCGACCTCGCCCAGCGCGGGGGCGAGCAGCCCGTGCCCCTTGGCGAGATCGCCGACGACAACGGCCTGCCGCTCGCCTACCTCGAGCATCTCGTCGCCCGGCTGCGCAAGGCGGGGCTCGTCGAGAGCCGCCGCGGCGCCCGTGGCGGCTACCTGCTCGGGCGGCCCGCGGACGAGATCACAATGTCCGAGGTGGTCGAGGCGCTCGAGGGCTCCATCGCCCCGATCGAGTGCATCTCCGAGGGCGCCGACGGCGCGATCGTCTGCGCTCGCGAGTCCGACCCGGGCCACGTCTGCCCCACCAAGCTCCTCTGGACGCGTGTGCGCTTCTCCATCGTGCGCACCCTCCAGGACACCAAGCTCTCCGACCTCGTCCCCGCCAAAGCCGCCAACCGCGCGGCCTGACCGGAGAAAGCACATGGCCGATCTCGAGATCAGAAACCTGCACGTCCGCGTCGAAGACCGGGAGATCCTCAAGGGCGTCGACCTCGACGTCTCCAAGGGGGAGATCCACGCCCTCATGGGGCCGAACGGATCCGGGAAGTCCACGCTGGCCTCGACGATCATGGGCCACCCCTCCTACGAGGTGACCGAGGGCACGATCACGTTCCTCGGCGAGGACATCACCGAGGCCGACCCCGAAGACCGGGCGCAGTCCGGCCTCTTCCTCGCCTTCCAGTACCCGGTCGCGATTCCGGGCGTGTCGATCGCCAACTTCCTGCGCATGGCGATCAACACGAGTCGCGAGGAGCCCATCAACGTCAAGGAGTTCCGCACCAAGCTCCAGCACGCCGTCGACCTGCTCGACGTCGAGCGCTCCTTCACCAGCCGCCATCTCAACGACGGGTTCTCCGGCGGCGAGAAGAAGCGCGCCGAGATCCTCCAGATGGCCATGCTCGAGCCGCAGGTCGCCGTGCTCGACGAGACGGACTCCGGCCTCGACATCGACGCACTACGCACCGTCGCGGAGGGCGTTGCCAAGCTCCACGCCGAGCAGGGCATGGGCGCCCTGATCATCACCCACTACCAGCGGATCCTGCACTACATCCATCCCGAGTTCGTCCACATCCTCATGGACGGCCGGATCGTCATGAACGGCGGCTCCGAGCTCGTGGACCGCCTCGAGCGCGAGGGCTACGACCCGATCCGCGAGGAGGTCGGCGCCAGTGCCTGACGCAGTGGCCGAGACGGCCGCGCCGCGCAAGGCCGGCACCGCCCGCGAGGCGACGCTCTACCGCGCCCTGGCCGGCGCGGGAGCCAACGTCGAGGGCACGCTCTCGCCCGACGAGCTGCGCGCCGCGGCGCGCGACGCCGAGGCGCGGCTGGACCTGCCCGTGTGGCGCCGCTCGGGGTTCTGGACGACGTCCCTGCGCGACCTGGACCTCGACGCGCTGGAGCCGAAGACCGCGACCGAGGTCCCCGCCTTCGTGACCGAGACGCTCGGCGACGGCCCGGCTGCCGGCACGATCGTGCAGAGCGGCGCGTCCGTCGTGTCCATCGAGCTCGACCCCGCGCTCGCCGAGCAGGGCGTCGTGCTGTGTGCGCTGGAGGACGCCCCGGCCGACCTGCTTCGCAAGCACCTGATGCGCCGCCTGACGCTCGATCGCGACAAGGTCGAGGCGTCCGCCGCCGCCCACTGGGCCGGCGGCGCGTTCCTGCACGTCCCGCGCAACGTGCGCGTCGAGCACCCGTTCCAGATCGTCTACGCGATCGCGGAGCCGGGCACCGTCCAGTACGCGCACACGCTGGTCGTCGGCGACGAGGGCAGCGACTTCCGCCTGCGCCACTACGAGCTCGGCGGCGACTTCGAGGGCCAGGCGCTGCACGCCGGCCACTTCGAGCTCTACCTCGACGCGGGCGCGCGCGCCCGCCTCGCCCAGCTCCAGGACTGGGGCCCGGCGGACGTCTACGACGTCTCCACGCACTTCGTCGGCGTGGGCCGCGACGCCTACTGCCACTGGCTTCCCTGCCATCTCGGCGGGAAGCTGACGCGCGAGCACCTCGAGCTGGCCGTGAGCGAGAAGGGCGGAGACATGGCCTTCCGCGGCCTGTTCTTTGCCGAGCGCGACGAGCACCTCGACCTGTTCGCCGTCGACCTGCACGAGACGGGCCCGTCCACGGGCGACGTCCATTGGCGCGGCGCGGCGACGGGCGCGGCGAAGGCGAGCTTCGAGGGCCTGATCCAGATCGACCCCGGCGCCCAGAAGACCCACACCTACCTCCAGATCCACTCGATGATGCTCTCGCCCCGGGCCAAGGTCGACACGATCCCGTCGGTGCTCGTGAGCGCCGACGACGTCTCGGCGTCGCACGGCGGGACGGTCGGCGAGCTCGACGAGGACCTCATCTTCTACATGCGCTCGCGCGGCCTGACGCGCGCCGAGGCCGTGAAGCAGATCGTCCGGGGCTTCTTCGAGCCGCTCATCGGCGAGCTGGACGACGAGCACTTCGAAGGCCTCGTCCGCGGGCGCATCGACAGCAAGCTCTCCGCCGCCGCGCAGGACGTCGAGGCCTACGCGGCCGCCCGGTAGCGCGATGGCGTCGACCGCGGCCATGCTCGACGTCCGCGCCGACTTCCCGATCCTGAGCCGGGAGATCGACGGGCGCCCGATCCACTACCTCGACTCGGCCGCCAGCGCACAGAAGCCCGCGGTCGTGCTGGAGGCGATGGACCACCTGTACCGCCACTCGTACGCCAACGTGCACCGCGGCGTCTACACGCTCGCGCAGGAGGCGACCGACGCCTTCGAGGGCGCGCGCGAGCGCATCGCGCGCTTCGTCGGCGGCGACGCCCAGACCACGATCTTCACGCGCAACGGCACCGAGGCGCTCAACCTGGTCGCACGCTCGTGGGCCGAGGACAACCTCGGGCCCGGCGACGTGGTGCTCGTCACGGAGATGGAGCACCACTCCAATCTCGTCCCCTGGCAGATGACCGCGAAGCGCAACGGCGCCTCGCTGCGCTACCTCGACGTCGGCGAGGACGGTCGGCTGTCGCTCGACCAGCTCGACGCCGAGCTGTCCCGCGGCGACGTGCGCGTCGTCGCGTTCGCCCATGTCTCCAACGTGCTCGGCACGATCAACCCGGTCGCGGAGATCTGCGCGCGGGCCCGCGCGGCCGGCGTGCTGTCGGTCGTCGACGGCTGCCAGGCCGTGCCGCAGCTGCCCGTCGACCTGCCGACGCTCGGCGCGGACTTCTACGCATGGACCGGCCACAAGGCCGTCGGCCCCACGGGGATCGGCGTGCTGCACGGCAAGGCCGAGATCCTCGAGGCGATGGAGCCCTGGCTCGGCGGCGGGCACATGATCGCCTCGGTCGAGCGCGACAGCGCCACGTGGACCGACCTCCCGTGGAAGTTCGAGGCCGGCACCAACGAGATCGCCGAGGCCGTCGGCCTGGGCGCGGCGGTGGACTACCTCGACGGGCTGGGCATGGAGAACGTGCGCGCGCACGAGCGCGAGCTCACGCGCCTGGCGCTCGATCGCCTGCGCGACATCCCCGGCGTGCGCGTCGTCGGACCGCCCGGCCTCGAGGACCGCGGCGGGGTCATCTCCTTCGCCGTGGAGGGCATGCACCCGCACGACGTCGCGGACCTGCTCAACCGCTCCAACGTCTGCGTGCGCGCCGGCCACCACTGCGCGCAGGTCCTGATGCGCCGGCTGGGCGTCGCCGCCACCGCGCGGGCGAGCTTCGGCCCCTACAACGTCCCGGCCGACGTCGAGGCGCTCGCCGACGCGCTGGCGCGGGCACGCGAGGTCTTCGCGCTCTGATGGACGACCTCTACCGCGACTACATCCTCGAGCACTACAAGCGCCCCCACAACTTCGGGGAGCTCGAGCCGCACGACCTCGCCGCGCACGATCACAACCCGCTCTGCGGCGACGAGATGGGCGTCCACATCCGCGTCGAGGACGGAAGGGTCGCCGAGCTGCGCTTCCACGGCCAGGGCTGCGCGATCAGCCAGGCGGCGGCGTCGATCGCCTCCGACGAGTACGTCGGCATGCCGGTCGACGAGGTCGTCGGCCTCGACGGCGAGTGGATGATCGACCTGCTCGGCATCCCCATCTCGGCGACGCGCCGCAAGTGCGCGCTGCTGAACCTCAAGGTCATGCGCGGCGCCATCACCGGCGACGGGAGCTGGCCGCCCGCGACCGACTGAGCTCGTCGCGGCAGGCGACGACGCTACGCCGCGCGAGCCGGCGGCTCGGCGGATCGCGCGGCGGCAGCCTCGACGGCGCCCGGGCGGCGGCGCAGGCGCGCCAGCAGGGCACGCTTGGGCAGGCGCTCCTTGGTCGCGCGGTACTGCTCGCAGGTCATCCCCTCGGGGATGTCGGGCGGGTCGACGTAGACGTGTGGGGCGGTCATTTCGTCCACTCCTCCTCTAATCGGCAGATCGGCCGTGATCTCGTAGCCCGGAGCCCGCCAAGGCGTCCTGGGCCGCGTCGGCACGATCTTCCGCCGCGCGGTAGACGGAAAAGCTGTTTCGCCCCGGAACGACCCGCCAGGCGGCGAGGGCACGCTCGGCCTCCTCGCGGGCGACCCGCCACGCGGCCGTGAGCTCGTCGCCGTCCTCGGCCCCCGGCACGGGGCGGATGACGATCTCCCGAGTGTCCGGGACCTCCACCAGCAGGTCGTAGAGCTGCTTCGCCGTCATTGGCCGTCCATGTTCTCTATGCATCCGCGAGCAATCCGTTGGTTCGCGCATTCGCTACGAAGTCGCGTTCCCCTTCGTCACATACCGGTACGAACACGCGACAACCACGGTTGTCTCGGGCTTCTTCGAGAACTACTACGCGCGCAGCGTGCGCGTCTCGCGCGCGCCGTGG
Organism: Solirubrobacteraceae bacterium; assembly: GCA_036732205.1. Classification (GTDB taxonomy): domain Bacteria; phylum Actinomycetota; class Thermoleophilia; order Solirubrobacterales; family Solirubrobacteraceae; genus VAWY01. The sequence goes on from DAINCW010000134.1 coordinate 5,401, forward strand.
ACCGTGGCCTTCACGGTGACGGTGTGAGCGCCCTTCGGGATGGCTACCGACAGGGTGGCGCACGCCTTGCCCCGCCTGGGGCCGAAGCGCTTGGCGCCGGCGCGCAGCGACAGGTCCGCGGCGTGGGTGAGGCGCAGCTTCAGCTTGCCGCCGCTCACCCTCGCCGACGCGATCAGCGTGCCGCGCGGCAGGGTGCCTTTCTTCGCGGGCAGAGTGCTCGACGTGCACGCGGGCGGCGTCACCTTGCCCGGCCCCGCGCCCGTGAAGAGGTCGTCGCCGAAGGCCGGGGTGCTCGGAACCCCGGCGTAGCCGAGGTGCGGCAGGCCGAAGACGTCCTCGACCGAGCGCAGCAGCGAGTAGTGGTTGAACTTCTTGGCGCTCGTCGTGTTCGGCGTCACCCACGGCGACAGGAGCACCGCGCCCACGCGACCCCCGCCGCTGCCCGCGCTCGTGCCGCCCTGGTTGGGCGTGTTGGGGGCGCTCGTCGTGCAGCAGGACTCCGCCCCGCTCTCGCTCTCGTCGAACGTCACGATCAGCAGCCCGTCCTGCTTGTAGGCCGGCGAGCCGAGGATCCTGGGCACCCACGTCTGGAGGAAGCCGTTCGCCGAGACGAGGCCGCCCGGCTTGCCGTCCACGCAGGGCGTGTCGTGGCCGTCGTTGCACAGGTTGGGCGTGATGAACACGAGGTTCGGCGTCGCCGCGGCGGTCTCGAGCGCGGCGGGCAGGCGGTCCAGTGGAACGTCGTTTGCCGCGCACGATGGCGTGTCGATGATCGAGTGGAAGTACACGAACGGGTTGTGACGGGCGGCGTACTGGTCGCCGGTCTTCGGCGACTGCGTCGTGTCCTGGGTGCCGAGGTCCGGATGGCGGCAGGTCGGCGCCTGCGTCGGGTTGTTGGCCATGTCCTCCATGTAGCCACCCCAGGTCAGCCCCTTGTCCTCGAGCTGGTTGGCGACCGTCTTCACCGCGGACGGGTAGACGCACCCGAGGCCCATCGCCTGGCCGTCGGCACCGATCGTCCCGGGCAGCATGTCCTGGTAGGCCTGGCAGTCGGACTGCGTCAGCGGGTTGGGCGACTGGCCGCTGACCAGCGCGATGTAGTTGTCCAGGCTGAGGTGACCGATCCCGTAGTACTGGCTGAGCATCTCGCCCTGGCCGACGAGGTCCTTTGCCAGGTACGGGGCCTTGCTGGCCGTCCCGAAGGTCTCGTCGAAGTTCTTGTTCTCCAGCACGATCACGAAGACGTGCTTGACCGGAGGCAGCGCGTTGGCGGTCGGCGCGGCCACGCCGGCGAGCAGCGCGGCGACGGCGAAAAGGGATGACAGGCGTTCGCGGTACAATTCCTAGTCCAGGAAGCGGGATTCGATCCGGAAGGGAAGTATGGCGGCCACCGACAAGACGCGTGTTACCAAGCCGAGCCCGATCGTCGAGGACGAGCAGGGCCAGCTGAAGGCCCGCACGGGCATCTCACGCGAGGTGGTCACCGAGCTCTCCAAGATCAAGGGCGAGCCCGATTGGATGGCCGCCAAGCGCCTGAAGTCGCTGGAGATCTTCGAGCGCAAGCCGATCCCGACGTGGGGCGTCGACTTGTCAGGGCTGGACTTCGACGACCTGGTCCTCTACTCCCCGCCCACCGCCGGGCGCTTCGACTCGTGGGACGACGTCCCCGCGGACATGAAGAAGACCTACGAGGACCTCGGCATCCCCCAGGCCGAGCGCGAGCACCTCGCCGGCGTCGTCGGCGTCTGGGACCAGGAGCCCGTCTACGAGGGCCTCAAGGAGGAGTACGCCAAGCAGGGGATCCTGTTCTGCTCGATGGACACCGCGGTCACGAAGTACCCCGAGCTCGTCGAGCAGTACTTCATGACCAAGTGCGTGCCGCCGCAGGACAACAAGTTCTCCGCGCTGCACGGCGCCGTGTGGTCCGGTGGCGCCTTCGTCTACATCCCCAAGGGCGTCACGTGCGACCTGCCGCTACAGGCCTACTTCCGCATGGAGGGCGAGGGCGAGGGCACCTTCGAGCACACGCTGATCATCGCCGACGAGGGCTCGAACGTGAACTACATCGAGGGCTGCACGGCGCAGACCTACAGCGTGAACTCGATGCACTCCGCGGTCGTCGAGATCTTCGTCAAGGAGGGCGCGAAGGCGCGCTACACGACCGTCCAGA
>DAINCW010000135.1:0-841 GCA_036732205.1 Solirubrobacteraceae bacterium
ACGACCGGCGCGAGCACCATGAAGCGCTCGCCCTCGTCCAACTCCATGACCTGGTCGATGATCTGCTCGGCCGACTGGCCGGCGATCGGCTTGCCGCAGATGTGGCAGTGCGGGTGGCCGATGCGCGCCCACAGCAGGCGCAGGTAGTCGTAGATCTCCGTGACCGTGCCGACCGTCGACCGTGGGTTGCGCGACGTCGTCTTCTGGTCGATCGAGATCGCGGGCGACAGGCCCTCGATCGAGTCCACGTCGGGCTTGTCCATCTGCCCGAGGAACTGCCGTGCGTAGGCGCTGAGCGACTCGACGTAGCGGCGCTGGCCCTCGGCGTAGATCGTGTCGAACGCCAGGCTCGACTTCCCGGAGCCCGAGAGCCCCGTGATGACCACGAGGGCGTCGCGGGGGAGCTCGACCGTGACGTCCTTGAGATTGTGCTCGCGTGCGCCCGAGACGACGATTCGGTCGGAGGGGCGTGCCACCCCTCCACTATAGGCAAGCGAACAGACGTTCCCATGCAAGACTCTCGGTTGCGCCGCCCTGGAATCGCTGAACTAGGGTCGAGCGGCCGCCCGGCCGCGGGCGTCACCCCTCGATCGAGGCGTAGACCTCGTCGAGCAGGCGCGCGCGGTCCGACAGGTCGAAGTTCTCGGCCAGGTAGGCGTCGGTCTCGTCGCGCGGGGAGCCGTTGAGCGCCATGTTCAGGGCGATGAGACGCGCCCCCTCCGTGTCGCCCTCTGCGCCGCCGGACTCCGGCTGCTCGGACGCGGGCTCGACGGCCACGGGCGGCTCCGCGCCCGCCTCGCCGGGCTCCGGAACGGCACGCAGGCCCAGCGGCTCCTCGGGC
>DAINCW010000135.1:851-1250 GCA_036732205.1 Solirubrobacteraceae bacterium
CAGCTCGGCGACGGTAGCGGGCTCGGGCGCGGGCACCGCGAACGTGTCCGTCTCACCCTTGGCGTCGCCCTCGCGGACGCCACCGCCCGCGGCGCCGTACAGGTCGCTCATGTTGCCCTCGAGCAGGGAGAGGTCCGCCGTCAGCCGGTTCGCGCCGGTGCGCAGCGACTCGACCAGCGCGCCCAGCTCGCTCTCCATCGCGTCGACGCGCTGGAGCATCACAGTCGCGGCCTGCGAGACCTTGTCGACGTGCTCGCGGGAACGGTCGACCGCCTCACCGCGCGTGCGCTCGGAGTCGCGCGTGGCGTCGTCGCGGATGCGGTCGGCGTCCTCGCGGGCAGCCCGCTCGATGTCCGCGGCGCTCGTTTCGGCGGCCTCCACGATCGCGCGCACCTGCTC
>DAINCW010000135.1:1260-7562 GCA_036732205.1 Solirubrobacteraceae bacterium
CGAGGTGCTCGGACGCGACCGTCGCGAGGGACTCTGCCGGGCCGGCGCTGGACCGCGACAGCCCCTCAACCTCCTCCGAAAGGCGGCGGAGATGGGCGTCGACGGCGTCGGGCTCGTAGCCGCGACGGCCAATGGGAAAATCTCGCTTCTCGATGGACTGGCGGTCGAGGGCCAAGTGGTGTTCCTCCAAAAGGGCGGGTCGCTCGAAGCTGGCGTGCAAGCCTACGCAAGCCGGGGACCGGCCGCGTCCACCACGGCCAGCCCGTCGCGCTCCAGCCCCGCCAGGGCTCGCTCGAGCCGTTGCGCGCGCATCAGCTACGCGCCGGCGGCCTGGCGGATGTTGTCCAGGTCGCGGCGGAGCTCGCGGATCTCGTCGCGCAGGCGCGCCGCGTACTCGAAGCGCAGCTCGTCCGCCGCGACGATCATCTCCTCCTCCAGCTCGACGATCGTCTTCTGGAGCTCCGAGGCGTCCATCGGCTCCTCGCGGCGCTTGCGCCGGCGCCCGCGCTTGTTCGACGGGACCTTGGATTCGCCCTGGAGGAACTCCGTGATGTCGGAGATCCCCTTGACGATGGTCGTCGCCGTGATGCCGTGCTCCTCGTTGTAGGCGACCTGGATCGCGCGGCGGCGGTCGGTCTCGTCCAGGGCGGCGCGCATCGCGGCCGTCTCCTTGTCGGCGTACATGAGGACCTTGCCCTCGATGTTGCGCGCCGCACGGCCGATCGTCTGGATGAGCGACGTCTCGCCGCGCAGGAAGCCCTCCTTGTCCGCGTCGAGGATGGCGATGAGCGACACCTCTGGCAGGTCCAGCCCCTCGCGCAGCAGGTTCACGCCGACGAGCACGTCGTACTCGCCGAGGCGCAGGTCGCGGATGATCTGGATGCGCTCCAGCGTGTCGATCTCCGAGTGCAGGTAGCGGACCTTGAAGCCCATCTCGAGCAGATAGTCCGTGAGGTCCTCGCTCATCTTCTTCGTGAGCGTGGTGACCAGCACCCGCTCCTCGCGCTCGACGCGCTGGCGGATCTCGTTCATCAGGTGGTCGATCTGGTTGCGCGTCTCGCGCACCTCGACCGCGGGGTCGACGATCCCCGTCGGGCGGACGATCTGCTCGACCACGCGCTGGGAGTGCGTGCGCTCGTACTGGCCGGGCGTCGCCGAGACGAACACCAACTGCGGGGTGATCGAGAGGAACTCGTCGAAGGTCTGCGGGCGGTTGTCAAGCGCGCTCGGCAGCCGGAAGCCGTAGTCGACGAGGGTTTGCTTGCGCGAGCGGTCGCCCTCGTACATGCCGCCGATCTGGGGCACCGTCTGGTGCGACTCGTCGAGGAAGCAGACGAAGTCGTCGGGGTAGTAGTCGAGCAGGCAATACGGGCGAGCGCCGGGCTGACGGCCGTCGAGAATGCGCGAGTAGTTCTCGATGCCGTTGCAGAAGCCCATCTCGCGCAGCATCTCCATGTCGTACTGCGTGCGCTGGCGAAGGCGATGGGACTCGAGCAGCTTGCCCTCGGCCTCGAGCTCGGCGCAGCGAGCGTTGAGCTCCCGGCCGATCTCGGCGACCGAGCGCTCCATCGTCCCCTCCTTGACGTTGTAGTGCGTGGCCGGCCAGACGGCCACGTGCTCGAGGTCGTCGGCGATCAGCTCGCCGGTGAGCGGGTCGAAGTGCTGGAGGCGCTCGACCTCGTCGCCGAACATCGTCACGCGGAACGCCGACTCCTCGTACGCCGGGAAGACCTCGAGCGTCTCGCCGCGCACGCGGAACGTGCCGCGGCCCAGCGCGGTGTCGTTGCGCGTGTACTGGATGGAGACCAGCTTGCGCAGCAGCTCGTCGCGGTCGATGGTGTCGCCGCGCCGCAGCACCTGCATGTTCATCTCGTAGGTCTCCGGCGAGCCCAGGCCGAAGATCGCCGAGACGCTCGCAACGATCAGCACGTCGCGCCGGGCGAACAGCGCCGCCGTCGCCGCGTGGCGCAGCCGGTCGATCTCCTGGTTGATCGACGAGTCCTTCTCGATGTAGAGGTCGCGGCTCGGGACGTACGCCTCGGGCTGGTAGTAGTCGTAGTAGCTGACGAAGTACTCGACCGCGTTCTCGGGGAAGTACGTCCGGAACTCGTTGCACAGCTGCGCGGCCAGCGTCTTGTTGTGGGCGAGCACGAGCGCCGGCCGCTGGACGGCCTCGACCGTCGCGGCCATCGTCATCGTCTTGCCGGTGCCGGTCGCGCCGAGCAGCGTGATGGCGCGCTGTCCGGCCTCGATCCCCTCGGCGATCCCGGCGATCGCCTTCGGCTGGTCGGCGGTCGGCGTGAACGCGCTGTCGAGCTTGAACGGCGGCACGCAACCAGTCTAGGAGGCACTCCCGACCGAACCAGATGCTACTTTCACGTACATGAACGAGGTCAGCGTCGCCGAGCTCCGTCAGAACCTGTCGAAGCACCTCCGGAGGGTCGAGAAGGGCGAACGGCTGATCGTCACGAGCCGGAACCGGCCCGTCGCCCAGCTGGGCCCATTGCCGGAGCGCCAGTCGCCGCTCGACCGGCTGATCGCAGAGGGCCGCGTCATCCCGCCGACTCGTCGCGGACTCCTCGACCCGCTCCCGAACGAAACGGGCGACCCGCATGCCCTGTCGCGCGCGCTGCAGGAGCTCCGGGACGAAGAGCGGTGGTGAACGCTGTACTACCTCGACGCGTCGGCGCTCATGAAGCTCGTCTTTTCGGAAAGGGAATCCCCCGCGTTGCGATCGTTCCTGAGGGGTGCGGCCGTCGTCTCGAGCGAGCTGCTGCTCACCGAGGCCGGCCGCGCGGCACGACGAGCCGTGGCGGGACGCCGCGAGCTCGCGCCGATCGACGTCCTTCTCGAACGCATGGCCCGCCAGCTCGACGCGATGGCCCTCGTGCCGGTCGACGGGGGAATCCTCGTGCACGCCGGCAGCCTCGACGGCGCCGGGCTGCGCAGCCTCGATGCGATCCATGTCGCGTCGGCGAAGGCCGTACGGCCGATCGAAGCGTTCGTGACGTACGACGCGCGCCAGGCAACCGCCGCAGAGCACGCCGGCCTCCGGACCGCCGCCCCGGGCACCTGATCAGCCCGCGTGCGTGCCCATCTCGAAGGCCATCAGGCTCAGCGCCACCAGCAGCGGCGCGCTCAGCCTGAGCGCCGGGCGCAGGAGCCCGCACAGCAGCGCGACGATCGCCAGCTCGTCGATCGTCGCCAGCGCGTCGAGGACGCCGACGGCCTCGGGATGCCAGGGCTCGGGGCCCAGCGGCGGGCCCAGCGTGCGCGTGAACGCCCACACCGCAACGACCCCGGCGTTGAGCAGCAGGCCCGCGCGCAGCACGCCGCCGCTCGGCGTGATCAGCAGCGCCGCCGCCCAGGCCAGCTGCGCCGCGACCAGGCAGGCGAAGAACACCGAGAACAGCAGCGCATAGCGTGCGTGGTCCACCGTCGCAGAGACGTGGATGAGCGCCGCGCCCGCGGCCAGGCCCACGCACAGCAGGAGGTCCCACCGGCGCTCGGCGGTCGCCACCATCGCGATCAGTCCGCGCCGTCGCCGAAGACGCCCGCGGGCGAGTCGCGGCGCAGGTCGCCGGGCCCGAGCTCCACCTCCGAGCCCTGCTCGCCGAGGAGGTCCGTGATGATGTCGCGCGCCCGGCGCAACGTCTCCTCGATGGCCGCGCGGCCCTGCTCGTCCTTGCCCACCTCCAGCGACGCCTTCGCCACCGCGAGCCCCTGGACGATGTTGTCGTTGATCTCGAGCGCCTGCGCCTGGCGCGCCTTCATGTCCTCGAACATCTGTGCGCCGCGGAGGACGCTCGCGTACGAGCCCCGCATCGACAGGTAGTAGAAGCCGACGGCCGCGGTGAAGAAGTCCCACGCGACGGTCTGCCAGTCCCACGCGTGACGCATCGCCTCGCCGGTCCCCTTCGCCAGCCCGACCTCGGGCAGCAGCATGTGGACCGAGTGCGCACCGTGGTGCACGCCACACGTGAGGAAGATCAGGCCCGTCGCGGCGCCGAGCCGGTTGGACCGCAGCTGGTCGGTGCTGATCAGCCCGCGGAAGATGATCCCGCTGATGCAGAAGTAGGCGATCGCGATCGCGATGTTGGCGAAGGTGACGAGCTGCCAGGTCACGGGGCCCTCCTTGGCCGGGCGGCCCGGGCGCTACAGCCCGAGCTCGCGTGCGTAATTGTCACGGTACTCCTGGCTGGCGTCCAGCACGCGCTTGACGTAGGCGCGCGTCTCGCCGTACGGGATCGCCGAGATCGTCAGCGGCTGGCCCTTCTGCCGCGCCTCGCTGATCCAGCGGTCGACGTTGCCCTCCCCCGCGTTGTACGCCGCCAACGCCAGGGCGACGTTCCCGCCGTAGCGGTCGAGGAGGTAGCGCAGGTAGTACGTGCCGTAGGCGATGTTGACCTGCGGGGTGTCGAGGTCCGACGTGCGGAACTGCGTCCCGCCCGACCTGTGCGCGATGAACTGCGCCGTCGCCGGTGTGATCTGCATGTAACCGACCGCGCCGGCGGGCGATACGCGGTCGGAGAACTTCGACTCCGCGTAGATGACGCCGGCGACGAGCGCCGGGTCGAGCCCCTTCGCGGCCGATTGCTGGCGGATGACGTCCTCGTGGTGCAGCGGCAGCGTGATCTCCTTCGCCGCGTGGCGGAGCGACGGCCACAGCGCGACGCCGCCGACGCCCACCAGGGCGGCCATGACCAGCGCGACGGCACGCCGGCGCGCGACGGCCCGGCGGCGGCGCTGGGCGGCTGCGGGACGGCGTCGGGGGGCTGCGTGAGTGCTCATGGCTGTGGCGGGTTCAGCTTGTCGAGAACCGCGGACAACTCTCTCCGCAGGTCTTCCACGGTTCCAGCGTTGACCACGCTGTACGTCGCACGTTGCGCCTTTTCCTCCTGGCTGAGCTGGCGCGCGGCGCGCTCGTCCACGGCGGCGTGGCCCCGGGCCCCCGCGCGCTCGGCGCGAAGCTCCTCGGGTGCGATGACCGCGATGGTCACATCGTAGGCAACTTCCATCCCGGCCTCGAAGAGCAGCGGCGTCTCCACCACCGCGGCGCGCGGGGCCGATTCGCGGGCGGACACCTCCTGGCGCCAATCCCACACCCGCTTGCCGACCAGCGGCCACAGCAGGCCCTCGAGCCACGCGCGTTCGTCCGGCTTTGCGAAGACCTGCTCGGCGACCTTCGAGCGATCGACCACGCCGCCGGGCGCCACGTCGGAGCCCCAGCGCGCTACGACAGCGTCGCGGACCTCGCCGGACGCGTACAGGTCGTGGACCACGGCATCCGTGGACAGGGTCGCCGCGCCGAGCGCCGCGAGCTCGGCGAGCGCGGTGGACTTCCCGGCGCCCAGGCCGCCGGTCAGCCCGACGAAGGGGACCGCGTTAAGACTCGTCGGTCTCGGCGGGGACGGGCTCGGCCGCGGGCTCCGGCTCGGCAGCGGCCTCGGGCTGCCCGTTGGCCGCAGCCTCGGGCTCCGCCGGAGCCTCGGCCTCAGGCTCCTCCGCCGCAGCCTCGGGCTCGGGCGGTGCATCGTCCGCCGCCTCGGGCGGCACGGCGTCTGCGGCGAAGACGTCCTCGGACAGGCCGAGCGAGGGCAGGTCGTTCAGGTCGCCGGCCTCGCCGCCGGGTGGCCGACCGCCGCCGGCTTCGCCGTCGTCGGTGTCCTCCTCGAGCGCGTCGACCGTCTCGGACGGCGGGCGCGACGCGCTCGGCAGCACCTGTCCCTCGATCCGCTTGACCGACAGCGAGAGCCGCCGGCGCTCGGAGTCGATCTCGAGGATCTTCACTCGGACGTCGTCGCCCGGCACGACGATCTCGCGCGGGTTCTCGACGTGGTGCTCGGCCAGCTCGGAGATGTGGACGAGGCCCTCGACGCCGTCGAGGATCTCGACGAACGCGCCGAACGTCACGACCTTCGTCACCTTGCCGGCCAGCTCGTCGCCCACGTTGTACGTGTCGACGATGCGCTGCCACGGGTCCTCCTGCGTCTGCTTGAGGCCCAGCGAGATGCGCTGGCGGTCGCGGTCGATGTCGAGCACCTTGACCGCCACCGTCTGGCCGATCTCCAGGATCTCGCTCGGGTGGTTCACGTGCGACCACGACAGCTCGGAGATGTGAATCAGGCCGTCGATGCCGTCGAGGTCGACGAACGCGCCGAAGTCGACGATGTTCGAGATCTGCCCCTCGACGATCAGGCCCGGCTGGAGGCGCTCCAGGATGCGCTCGCGATCCTCGCGGCGCTGCTCCTCGAGGACGGCGCGGCGCGAGAGCACGACGTTGTTGCGCGAGCGGTTGAGCT
>DAINCW010000136.1:0-7428 GCA_036732205.1 Solirubrobacteraceae bacterium
GGCCTGCATAGGGCCGCAAGACTATTTCTGAAGCTAAGGGGGCCGGGAGCCAGTCCCCGCTCAGGAGGGAGTTAGTCAACTCGGGCTCCGAGGGCTTGGCGTGTCTCGAACCGAGAATGAAGATGCGCTCTCGGCGTTGAGCGACGCCAAACGTAGCCGCGTTGGCTCGGACTACTGTCGTCGCAAAGCGGTTCCTACCGGCCCATACGAGCAGGCCGTCCACGGTCAGGTCGTCGGGGTGGCGCTTGCGGCTCGCCGCAAATTCTTTCGCGAGGAACGTGCGGTACAGGTGCGACATCGCCCGCGCCCGGTCGGGCTCGGAGAGCTTGGCGGCGTAGAGGTCGAGGTCGGAGTCGCGCCACCTGAAGTCGGGACCGGCGCCGCGCCTGAGCATGGTCTTCACGAAGCCCGGGACGCGGTGCTGGAGGCCTGCGCCGAACCCCGGGGTCGCGAGCGCTGCCTGATAGGTGAGGAAGAAGGGCAGGATCGCCATGCCGCGGTTGGGGCGCTGCGGCCATGGCGGTGGGATGTCGAGGGCGACGAAGCGCTCGACGCGCTCGGCGTGGTCGAGCGCGAGCAGGTAGGCGACGTAGCCGCCCCAGTCGTGGCCGACCACCCGCGCACGGTCGATGCCCTCGGCGTCGAGCAGGCCGACGATGTCGGCCGCCAGCGTCGCCTTGGCGTAGTCGCCGGGCGGCGCGTCCGACCAGCCGAAGCCACGCAGGTCCGGGACCAGGACGCGGTGCGTCCTGGCGAGCGGCCCGATCAGGTCGCGCCAGCACCACCAGTTCTGCGGCCAGCCGTGGAGCAGGAGCAGCGGCGGGCCCTCGCCCGCCTCCGCCACGTGCAGCCGTACGTCGCCGACGTCGACGAAGCGGTGCTCGACGCCTGCGAGGTCAGGGAGGTCGGTGGGCGTTTGCAGGCTGTTCACAACGTCTTGATCTTTCCGGCCGGACCGTGAGTAGCCTCCGCGCACATGTCTCGACTCACGTCAGCGATCATCGGCCGCGATACGGAGTACTTCGTGCTTTTCGAGTCCGCGGCGACGAACATCGTCCGCTGCGCCGACCTGCTCGACCAGATGCTCGCACGTTGGCCCGAGCGATCCGAGCTCGCGCGCGAGATCCTCGTGTGCGAGCAGGAGGGCGATCGCATCACCGCCGCGATCGTCCAGCGCCTCAACCAGACCTTCGTCACGCCCATCGAGCGCGAAGACATCATCGAGCTCGCCTCGGGCCTCGACGACATCGTCGATCTCATGGAGGAGGTCGCCGACTACATGGGCCTCTACAAGATCGAGGCGCCGATGGAGCAGGCGCAGCGCCTGGCCCGAATCCTGGTCCAGAGCGCCCGCGAGATCGCCGCGGCGATGCCCGGCCTGCGCGACTTCTCGGACATCGCGGTGCATGCCGCCGAGCTGCACCGCCTCGAGAACGACGGCGATCGCGTCACGCGCGAGGCGATGGCGGCGCTGTTCGACACCGGCGTGGATCCGATGATCGTCATCCGGTGGAAGGATATCTACGAACGCCTCGAGGGCGCCATCGACTGCACCGAGCGGGTCGCGAACATCCTGTCCGGCATCGTCATCAAGAACGCGTAGGCCCAGCGGGTGAACTCGGGGCTGCTGCTGGTCATCGTCGTCGGCACAGCGCTGGCGTTCGACTTCACCAACGGCTTCCACGACACGGCCAACGTGGTGGCCACGTCCATCTCGACGCGGGCCCTGCCGCCGCGTGTCGCGATCGGGATGGCGTCGTTGCTGAACTTCGTCGGCGCGTTCCTGTCGCTCCAGGTCGCCGCGACGGTCGCCAAGGGGATCGTCGATGCCGGCTCGGTGACGCTGCCGATCGTCTTCGCCGGGCTCGTGGGGGCCATCGTCTGGAACCTCGTCACCTGGTACGCCGGGTTGCCGTCGAGCTCCTCGCACGCGCTGATCGGCGGCGTCGTAGGCGCCATGATCGCCGCGAACGGCACGGGCCCGATCATCGGTGACGGGCTGCTCGGCAAGGTGATCGTGCCGGCCCTCGTCGCGCCGGTGCTCGCCTTCGCGGTCGCCGGGCTGGGGATCCTCATGGCGTACCGGACCGTGGGCAAGCTGCGACCGGGGCCCATCGCGCGCGGCTTTCGCGGGGGCCAGATCATCTCCGGCGGGCTGCTCGCGCTCGCGCATGGGACCAACGACGCGCAGAAGACGATGGGCGTCATCACGCTCGCGCTCGTCGCAAACGGCGACCTGGCCAAGGGCGCCGACCCGCCGACCTGGGTGATCGTCAGCGCCGCAGGCGCCATCGCGCTCGGGACCTACTCCGGCGGCTGGCGGATCATCCGCACGATGGGCACCCGGATCATCAAGATGGACCCGGCCCAGGGCTTCACCGCGCAGAGCTCCGGCGCCGCGGTGATCCTCGCGGCCACGCACGTGGGCTTCCCGCTGTCGACGACGCACGTGATCTCGGGCGGCGTCATGGGGGCGGGGGCGGCCAAGCGCCTGTCCGCGGTGCGCTGGGGGGTCGCCGGGAACATCGCGATCGCCTGGCTGCTGACCCTGCCGGCCGCGGGTGGAACGGGCGCCGCGGTGTACGGCTTCACGCGCCTGTTCGGGACCGGCGCCGCGGGCCCCGTCGTCGTAGCGTCGCTCCTGCTCGCCGCGCTCGTCGCCGGGATCGTGTGGCGCCTGCGCCGGCCCGCGCCCGTGGGGGCCCCGGCGTGAGACCCTGCGGGTCCTCACCCGCCGACGTCCGAGCCCTGCAATCGGGGGCGGCGTGAGCGGCACCGTCGTCGACACCCACGCGCTCGTCCAGCTGCTCTGGGTGAGCTTCGCGACGGGGCTCGGGCTGACGCTCACGTTCTCCCTCGGCCTTGCGGGGGCCACGCGGGCGAGCCAGGCGCGCCGGGCGGGCCGCGCCATGGCCGCCGGCGTGTTCGCGGCCATCGCTCTGCTGTGCGCGGCACTGGTCGTCGCCACCGTGGTGTTGGGCGTCGCGATCATGATCAACAAGAGCTGAGGCGCAGACCGGCCGTTTTTCGGGCCCGCGCGACGTTTGCCGTTCGCGGGGGTGCGGGTAGCCCTTGAACAACACGAGGGACCGGTTCGGTCCCCCCCAGCCCCGTCCCTCGCGGCAGACGGCAGGGCGGAAACTTTCCGTTTGCCTGATCGGGCGCCCGGCTTTTGGCCGGGCGTTCGTGGTTAACGCGGCGGATCGCAGAAGGAGCGCGTCGCGGTCCGTCGAAACCCAGGCTCGCGTATGAAGCGGGGAGCCACTACGACAAGCCCGCCCCCCTACGAGGGGACGAGGCACCAGACCCTTTCGGCCTACATCCAGGCCCGATTCGACGAGTTCTCGCGCTCGCAGAAGGATGTGGCGCAGTACATCGTCGATCACCTGGACGAGGCGGCCTTCCAGACGGCCGAGGAGCTCGCCCGCCGGGCGAACACCTCGAGCTCGACGGTCGTGCGGTTCTCGCAGGCGCTCGGCTTCGAGGGCTTCCCCGAGCTCCAGAGCGCCGCGCGCGAGGAGTATCGCCGCGCGCACGACTCCGGCAACGGCACGAACGGCGCGGCGGCGGACCCGCTGTTCTCGCTCGACCAGAACGAGTTCGAGACGGGGCTGGCCGCCGACCACCAGAACGTCGAGGACACAGCGCGCAAGGTCTCGCGCTCCGAGGTGGAGTCCGCGATCGACGCGATCGCCTCCGCCGAGCGGGTGCTCATCGCGGGCACGGACCAGATGGCCTTCTTCGCGTCGTACCTGCGCCACCTGCTCGCGCTGCTGGACCTGCGCGCCGAGATCGTGGCCAGCCCGTCGCAGGAGGCGCTCGGCCGCCTGGCGCACATCGACGGCGAGACACTCGTGATCGGGTTGTCGGCCGGCCGGCCGCACCCCCTGGTCGTGCGGGCGATGAAGCTCGCGCGCCACCGCAAGGCCCGCACGATCGCGATCACCGACGCGACGCTGTCCGAGGTCGCCAAGCTCGCCCAGATCCGCCTGTACTACTCGAGCAACTCGCCGGCGTATGTGCGGTCGCACACCGCGCTGCTCTCGATGATCCAGGCGCTGGCCTACGGCGTGTACGCGCGCGACGCCGCGCAGTACGCCGATCGCATCAAGGCCTTCCGGCTCAAGTAGCGTCGGCACCGAGCCGGCGCGTGATCAGCTTCCACTGCGTGCGCTACGGCGCTCGGTAGTCTGAAACCCATGCGTGACGAAGCCACCTTCCGCGTCAAGGCGGGCCTGGCCGAGATGCTCAAGGGCGGTGTGATCATGGACGTGGTCAACGCCGAGCAGGCCAAGCTCGCCGAGGACGCCGGTGCCGCCGCCGTGATGGCGCTCGAGCGCGTTCCCGCCGACATCCGCCGCGACGGCGGCGTGGCCAGGATGAGCGACCCGGAGATGATCCGCGGCATCCAGGAGGCCGTGACCGTCCCGGTCATGGCCAAGGCCCGCATCGGCCACTTCGCCGAGGCGCAGGTGCTGGCGGCGCTCGAGGTCGACTATGTCGACGAGTCCGAAGTTCTCACGCCCGCCGACGAGGCCCACCACATCGACAAGTGGGCGTTCAAGGTCCCGTTCGTGTGCGGTGCGACGAGTCTCGGCGAGGCGTTGCGGCGCATCGGCGAGGGCGCGGCGATGATCCGGTCCAAGGGCGAGGCCGGCACGGGTGACATCGTCGAGGCCGTGCGCCACCTGCGCGCGATCACCGGGGAGATCAGGCGGATCGGCACGCTCAGCGCCATGGAGCTCATGACCGCGGCCAAGGAGCACGGCGCGCCGCACGACCTGGTGCGCATGGTCGCCCAGGACGGCAGGCTGCCGGTCCCGATGTTCTGCGCGGGCGGCATCGCCACGCCGGCCGACGCCTCCCTCGTGATGCAGCTCGGTGCCGAGGGCGTCTTCGTCGGCTCCGGGATCTTCAAGAGCGAGGACCCCGAGCGCCGGGCGCGTGCGATCGTCGAGGCCACGACCCACTTCAACGACCCCGAGCGGGTCGCGCGGGCGTCCGAGGGCCTCGGCGGCGCCATGGCGAGCCTCGAGGCGCGCAAGCTCGGCGACGAGCAGCTGCTCGCGCCGCGTGGCTGGTAGCCGTCTGATCGGCGTCCTCGCCCTCCAGGGCGGCTTCGACGCCCACGCGAAGGTCCTGCGGTCGCTGGGCGCCGGCGTGCGCGAAGTGCGCGTCCCTGCTGACCTCGAGGGCCTCGACGGGCTGGTGATGCCGGGCGGCGAGTCGACCACGATGACGCTGGGGATCGACCGTGAGGACCTGGTGCAGCCGCTGCGTGACCTCGTCGCGGCCGGGACACCCGTCCTGGGCACCTGCGCCGGCCTGATCATGCTCGACCGCGACCACCTCGCCCTCATGGACGTCCGTTGCCGGCGCAACGCATTCGGGCGCCAGCAGCACAGCTTCGAGGCCGACATCGACTTCGACGGGGAGCGCGTCCACGCCGTGTTCATCCGCGCTCCGTGGATCGAGGAGGCGGGGCCGGACGTGGCGATCCTGGCCGAGGTCGACGGTCATCCCGTCGCCGCGCGTGAGGGGAACATGCTCGCGGTGGCGTTCCACCCCGAGCTCACGGGGGAGACCGCCGTTCACGAGCGCTTCCTGGCGCTCGTGGACGGTGGCGGGCGCTAGACCACCAGCCCGTGGCGCACGGTGTTCTCGGTGATCACCCGTGGCTCCACGAACGACAGCAGGTAGTCCGGCCCGCCGGCCTTCGTGCCGGTGCCCGACAGACGGTTGCCCCCGAACGGCTGGCGGCCGACCATCGCGCCCGTGATCGAGCGGTTGACGTACAGGTTGCCGACCGGAAGCCGAGCGGCGATGCGCTCGACGGTCTGGGGATTGCGGGCGAACAGGCCACCCGTGAGCGCGAAGGGCAGCTCGTCGACGCGCTCCAGCGCGGCGTCGAGGTCGCGCACGCGCTCGATCGCCAGCAGCGGTCCGAAGATCTCGTCGCTCAGGACACTCGACCCGGGGTCGAGGTCGGCCACCACGGTCGGTGCGCAGAACCACCCTCCGCCGGGCACGTCCTCGGTTGCGCGGGCCACCACGCGACCGTCGCGCTCGGCGCGCTGCGCGTAGTCGCGCACACGCTCCTGCGCCTCGCGCTCGATGACCGGCGGGATGTCGGTGCCGAACGTGTCCGCCTGGCCGACCTGGAGCGTGTCGACCGCCCCGGCGACGCGCTCGATGAGCGTGTCCGCAATCGCCTCGTGCACGAGCACGCGCGACGCGGCGCTGCATTTCTGGCCCGCGTAGGCAAACGCGCTCTGGACGATGGCCGGTACCGCCTCGTCGAGGTCGGCGTCGGAGTCCACAAGCACGCAGTTCTTACCGCCCATCTCGGCGACCACGCGCTTGAGGTGGCGCTGGCCGTCCGGCGTCTGCGCGGCCGTGCGAAGGATCTCCAGGCCGACCGGCGCGGATCCGGTGAACGCGATCGTGTGGACGCCGGGGTGGCGCACGAGCGCCGCGCCGACGTCGCCCTCGCCGGGCAGGAGCGCCAGCGCGTCGGCGGGCACGCCACCCGCGCGCAGCGCCGCCACGACGACGTGACCGCACGCCGGCGACTGCTCGGCTGGCTTGAGGATCGCCGCATTGCCGGTGGCGAGCGCCGCGGCGACCATGCCCATCGGGATGGCCACCGGGAAGTTCCACGGAGCGATGACCGCGGTCACGCCGCGTGGCACGTAGACCATCTCGTTGCGCTCGCCCGGCACCTGGACGAGTGCGCGCCCGGCGTCCAGCGCGATCGCGCCGCGCGCGTAGTACTCGAGGAAGTCGATGGCCTCGCAGACGTCGCCGTCGGCCTCGGTCCACGGCTTCGCGCACTCGCGGACCTCCAGTGCGGCGACCTCGGCGCGGCGCTCGCGCAGCCACGCTGCGGCCCGCACGAGGGCGTCCGCGCGCTCCCCGGCCGGGGTGGCGCTCCAGCGCGCGAACCCGCCCTGCGCGGAGCGCACGGCGGCGTCGGCGTCCGCCGCGGTCGCCTTCGCGGAGCGCGCGATCGCGCGGTCGGCGTCGCCAGGGTCGGTGGACAGGAGCTCGTCGCCCTCGCGCGCGGTGTCGCCGATCAGCACCGGCACGCTGAGCGGCAGCGTCGCGTCGACCTCGCGCAGCGCCGCGAGCAGCCGGTCGCGATGCTCCGAGCGGCGCAGCTCGAGGATCGGCTCGTTGGCGAAGGGCTCCACGACTACGGCGCCGCCAGCAGCTCCTCGAGCGGCACGCCGCGCGCCTGTTCGTGGATGAAGGACTCGTTGCTCGTGTTCTCGAGGAGCCTTCGCACGAGGTACGCCATGCCCGCGACGAGGTCGCCGACCGGGCAGTAGGTCCGCACCCGGAAGCCCTCCTGGGCCAGGGCGTGCTGGAGGTCGTCGCCCAGGCCGCGCAGGACCTGGTACTCGACGTCGCGGTCGTCGGCGCCCG
>DAINCW010000137.1:0-3368 GCA_036732205.1 Solirubrobacteraceae bacterium
CAGGGCGACCGGTCCCGCGCCGTGCTCCAGCGCGTTGCCCACGAGGTTGGACAGCGCCTGCGCCAAGCGCACACCGTCGCCGCGCACGAGCGCGCCGTCCGCGGCGATCTCCAGCGCGAGCTCGACACCGGCGGTCTGCGCGACGGGCAGCCACACGCCGTGGACCTCGGCGGCGAGCATCACGGCATCGACCACGCCCGGGCGGTCCGCGACCCGACGACCTCGCCGCGCCGCCGCGAGGTCGTCCAACGCCAGCCCGGCCCGGGCCAGCTCGCGGTCGACGACGGCGAGTGCCGACATCGCGCTGTCACGCCCCGCCGCGTGCAGCGCGAGTCGTGCCGCGCACAGGGGCGAGCGCAGCTCGTGAGAAGCGCGGGCGACGAGCTCCAGCCTCCTCGCCAGCGTCAGACCCGAGAGCGCCCAGCCAAGAGCGCACGCACCGAGCGCCACCGCCAGGGCCCAGCTCATTCCGCCAGCCCATCCACGAGCCGGTAGCCCACGCCCCACACGTTCACGATCCAGCGCTCGCCGTGTAGGGCGAGCTTGTGGCGCAGCCGGCACGCGTGCGAGTCCAGCGTCCGCGTGGTGCCGAGCGAGCGAAATCCCCAGACCGTCCGCAGCAGCTCCTCCTTCGTGAACACGCGCGAAGGCTCGCCCGCGAGCATCCGCAGCAGCGCGAACTCCTTCTGCGACAGCTCGATGCGGTCGCCGTGCAGCGTGACCTCGCGCGAGCTCGGGTCGATCTCCAGCGGGCCGACCTTCAGCCGCCCCTCGCCGCGGCGCCCCTGCGCGCGGCGCAGCAGCGCGGACACCCGCGCGCGCAGCTCTGGATAGGAGAACGGCTTTCCCACCCAGTCGTCCGCGCCGCGCTCGAACCCGCGCAGGCGATCGAGCTCGCCGTCGCGGCCGGACACCACGAGGATCGGCGTGCGGGGGTCCACGCGCGACACGGCGCCGTCGGCCTCGCGCACCGAGCGGATGAGCTCGAGGCCCGAGCCGTCGGGCAGCCCCACGTCCACGATCGCGAGGTCGGGGTACTTGTGCTCGAAGAGTCGCCGGCCCTCTCGGGCGGTGTCCGCGACGAGCAGGTCGTAGCCGTCGGCTGTCAGGTTGTCGGCGAGGAACGTGCGCGTCGCATCGTCGTCCTCGACGACCAGGATGGTGGAGGCGTCGTCGGTCATGCGTGCCCTAGGTGGTCGCGCACCGCGTTTCGCCCCCGGCCACGGTCACCGCTCAAGCCCGGCGCCGTCAGGCGCCAGCGCCGTGCTGGCCAGCACCGCGTCGGCCAGCGCGCGCTGGCCCCGGGCGTTCGGGTGGAACGACGACGCGCTGATGCCGAGCGGCCCGAACGAGAGCGCATTGACCTCGCGCCCGCCGCCACAGCGCAGCTCGTGTCCCTCGAACGCGCCGGCGACGTCCGCGACGTCGACGCCGGCGGCGCTCGCCACCCGCCCGATCGCCTCGTCGAGGAAGTCGGTCTCCTCGTTGAGGAACCGCTGCTCCGCGGGGCCGATCAGGCCGAGCGCCACGCACAGCGAGCGGCGTGGGCGTGCCGGGAACAGGCGGGGGTAGTCCGCGACGACGATGCGCGCTCCCGGCGCCGCCTCGCGCACGTCGGCGTAGAGCCCGGTGAGGCGCGCCGCGACGAACGCGATCTCGTCGGCCAGCCGGTCGTCACCGTCGCCGCGGTAGCGGCGGTCGCAGCGGACGTGCAGCGCGCAGGTGCGCAGAACCTTCGCGAAGCCGGCGTCGTTGCCGCCGACGGTCACGGTCACGACGGCCACGTCCGGCGTCGCTGCGAGGCGCACGACCTGGTCGCGGACGTCGGAGATCCGTGCGCCGCTGCACGCCACCGAGAGCACGTTCATGCCAATCGCGCCCGCGACGAGCAAAGGCCAGGCCTGCGGCGAGCGGTGGCAGGTGTTCACGCCGGGCTCGTCGGTGCCGGCGTCGAACGGCGGTGCCCCTTCGCCCGAGGAGTACGAGTCCCCCAGGGCGACGAGCGTGCCCGCCCGGGCGGCACCGGCCGGGGCGAACGCGACCGCGAAGAAGCACGCGAGCACCAGGACGCGAAGGCGCACGCACCCGGTAGGCGGGACCGTGCAGCCTTTCGCCCCCGCCTGTAGGGTCGCCGTCATGGAGCTTCATCAGGGTGAGAACGAGCTGTTTCGCGGCCGGCCGTCGTGGCGCTCGCTGTTCGGATTCCACGCCGGGATCCTCGTATTGGCGATCGCGGGCGGCGTGATCGGCAAGCTGGCCGACAGCGTCGGCGTGGGCATCGCAATCGCCGCGGCGGTCCTGCTCGTAGGCGTGTTCATCGGCTTCATGCGCCGCATCGGCACGAAGTACGTGATCACCAACGAGCGCCTGCACATCCGCAAGGGGCTGCTCGCGAAGAACATCCAGGAGACGCGGATCGACCGCGTGCAGAACGTCAACACGCACCAGTCGGTCATGCAGCGCATGCTGCGCGTCGGCGACATCGACTTCGACACCGCGGGCTCCGACGACTCGGACTTCCGCTTCGACGGCGTCGGCGGCCCCGAGCGCGTGGTGCGCGCGGTGGACGTCGCCCAGCGCGAGCGCCAGCAGGCCGCGCCCCCGACGGGCGCGCCGCCCGCGCCGCCCGCGCCGACCGGGCTCTGAGCGGGTCCCTCCCCCGCAGCTGGAACGCGACCGCCGCCGAGCGCGGTGGGGCCTGGCCGTGCGACCGCTTCGTCACGGACGCCGGCGATGCCCTGTGGCGCATGGTGGACGTCGAGGCGCCGGCCCCCGTCGTCTTCCGCTGGCTGTGCCAGCTGCGCGTCGCGCCCTACAGCTACGACTGGATCGACAACTTCGGCCGGCGCAGCCCGCGCACGCTCACCCCGGGGCTCGAGGACCTCGAGCTCGGCCAGCGGTTCGTGACGATCTTCGACCTCGTCGACTTCGAGCCCGATCGCCACGTGACGCTCGCCATACGACGGCTCACGCGCTTCTTCGGCACAGGCGCGATCACGTATCGCGTGGAGCCGCGCGGCCCCGACCGCTCCCGGCTGGGGCTGAAGATCGTGGGGCCGCCCGGGCGGGGCCTGCGCGGCGCCGCGCTCCCGTGGGGCGACCTCGTGATGGCACGCCGGCAGCTGCTGAACCTGAAGGCGCTCGCCGAGGGCAGCGTCGCCGGCGATGCCGAGCTGCCTTACGTCGACGAGCACTCGATCGCCGTCGACGCCACCCCGCAGCGGGTCTGGAAGGCGCTGGGCGAGGGACTGAGCCGCCCGGCCGGCCACCTGGCCCCGGTCGCCGCGCGCCTGCTCGGCGCCGCGCCCGACCGCCAGACCGGCGACCCGCTGCACGCGGGCTCGACCGTCACCGGCTTTCGGGTCGCG
>DAINCW010000137.1:3378-7344 GCA_036732205.1 Solirubrobacteraceae bacterium
CGCGGAGCCGACCCGGGAGCTCGCGCTCGTCGGCCGCCACCGCTTCGCACGCTACGCGCTCGTCTACCGCCTGGAGCCGCGGGGCACGGGAACGCTGCTGCGCGCCGAGACCCGCGCCGCATTCCCTGGCATCGGCCGCGTCTACCGCGCGCTGGTGATCGGCACGCGCCTGCACGTCGTGGCGGTGCGCCGCACGCTGAGTGCGGCGAAGCGGCGCGCAGAGCGCGCGTAGATCGCCGGCACGTCAGCGTGCCTGGCCCGTGGGGACGATCATCAGCTCCGCCACGTCGACGTGCGGCGGCGCCGAGATCGCATAGATGATCGCGGCGGCGATGTCGGTGGCCTGGAGCAGCTGGCCGGTCTGCTTGCGCATGTTCTCGATGGCGTCCTGGACCATGGGGTTCGTGTTGTGGCCCTGGAGCTCGGTGTCGACGAAGCCCGGCTCGATCACCGTCACGCGGACCTTCGCGTGCAGCGCCTCCTGGCGCAGCGCCTCCGAGAACCCGGTGACGCCGAACTTCGTGAAGTTGTAGACCGCGCCGCCCATCGTGGCCTTGCGGCCGGCGACCGAGCTGACGTTCACGATGTGGCCGCCGCCCTGCTCGCCCATGACCGGCAGCACCGCGTGCGTGCAGTAGAGGAGCCCGAGGATGTTCACGTCGATCATCTGGCGCCACTCGTTGACGTCCGCGCCCGCGACCGGGCCCAGCAGCATCACGCCCGCGTTGTTGACGAGGACGTCCAGGCTGCCGAGCTGCTCGTAGGTCTGCTGGACGAACGCGCGGGCCGAGCTCTCGTCGGCTACGTCGGTCTTCAGCGCGATCGCGCGGCCTCCGCCGTCGTTGATGCGCTTCGCCAGGGCGTCGATGCGGTCCTCCCGGCGCGCCGCGAGCGACACGATGGCCCCCGCCTCGACCGCGGCCAGCGCGGTCGCCTCCCCAATCCCCGACGAAGCGCCGGTGATCGCCACGACCTTGCCTTCGAGGGATGCCATCAGCGGACCCTATGCGACCGGCATGCAACTTCGCTTGCGACGGTCCCCTTCGAGCAGGAGTCGGTCAGAATCCCGCGACGTGGCGGGGCCCGAAGGATCGGGCCCGCCGCACTTTGGTCATGGACGAAACCCAACGGCGAGGCAACTACGACTCCGGGGAGGACTTCGTCCTCGAGTACGGCGAGCTCCGGTTCACGTTCAACGAGCGCGACTTTCGCGAGCGCTGCGAGCAGGCCGCCATCAAGCTGGGCTTCGTCGACGGCCGCCTGGACGAGCCGGAGCTCGAGGACCTCGTGAACCTCGCGGTCAACGGGGAGATCCCGGATCCGAGCTCGGCGCTGGGCGAGCACGTCAACGACTGCTGGCCCGAGCTCGTCGGCCCCGCCGACCGCTCGCTGGTCCACTGGCTGCGCCGCCTGGTGTTCCGCTCGGCGTGGCTGGACCAGCGCGTCAAGGAGGGCGAGCTCGACGTGGCCTACGAGCCGGAGTCGAACTCCTTCGCCTATGTCCAGCCCGATCGCGACGGCGAGCCGATCGAGCTGGCGCCCGAGCCCTCCTGGGGCCGGGTCGCGTACGTGCCGCGGTAGCCTCGTCCGCATGCGCCGACTCCTCCTCGCGACCCTGGTCGCCGCCGCTGTCGCGCCCTCCGCCGCCTCCGCCGCCGCGCCCGCGCCGTTCACCGTCGGCACCGGCAAGTACCCGCGGATCGCCGTCGACGGCGCCGGGACGGCCTATGCCGCGTGGAACGTCCGGACCGGAGGGGTGGCGACGAGCGTCATGTTCTGCAAGGTGCCGCGGAGCGCGACGGCGTGCGCGAGCACGCAGACGCTGACCTCTCAGCTCGAGTCCAACGACCCGCCGGCCGTCTTCCTGCCGGCCCCGGGCGTCGTGCTCGTCCTCACCCACGTCTGCTGCAACGACCACACGTACCTGTTCCGCTCCAACGACGGGGGCGGGAGCTTCGGGCCACCGGTCGAGGTGGGGACGATCGGCCCGTCGGGCGATGCGGCGCTCGCCCCCGACGGCTCGATCATGGCCGTGACCGACACGAACACGTTCGGCACCTTCTTCCAGCGCCTGCCGACGGACGGCTCGGCGGCCGTGACGACCCAGGCCAACCCCCTCCCCGCCAACGAGTACGGCGGCACCATCGGGTTCGCCGGCGGGCGGCCCGTGATCGCGGCGTGGGACTTCAACTCGTCCGCGCCCAACGGGCACATCGAGTTCACGACAAGCCCGGCCGGCGACCCCAACGTCACGGCGAGCTGGACGCCGCCCGTGACGGTCGGCACGGGCGCCGACACCCGGATGGCGACCGCGACCACCGGGCTGTTCCTCCTCAGCCACGACGGCGACCCGGGCCAGGAGCGACTCGTCGTGCGCGCCTTCAGCGGGTCCGGCTTCGGCGCGCCGGTGACGATCGCCACGGGCGGCTCGCCACGCGACGAGGCGCTGTTTGCCGACGCGGGCGGCCACGTCGGAGCGACCTGGGAGCGCAGCAGCAACCTCGATTTCGCTCAGACGACGCCGGGCGGCGCCTTCCAGGCGCCGATCGTCGTGACGTCCGACTCGGGCGTCGGGATCTTCGACCAGACCGGCGCGACGGCCCCCGACGGCCAGGGCTTCGCGATCTGGGACCAGAACTCCAGCTCCGGGCAGGTCCGGATGGTGCCGCTGGTCTACGCGCAGAAGAGCACCACGAGCGAGACGACCGTGGGCACCGACATCCTCACCCTGGCCACCACGCCGGGCTGCGTCCAGGCGAACGGCGGCAAGATCGTCGCGACGCTCAGCACGCGCTCCAAGAAGCGCAAGGGCCACGTCGTCGTGAAGGTCGGCACCGCGGACTTCGGCGTCGACAAGGCGGTCAGGAAGGTCGACCGCAGGTCGCCGTTCAAGGTCACCCTGGTCATCACCGGCCTGGCCTCCGGCACCAAGCACACGATCTTCGTCAAGGCCCACCTGCGCTCGCATCACGGGCCCAAGCGCACGCGGACGCTGAAGAACACCTTCACGATCTGCTGAGGGGCTGACCGATCGGCTTCGCGGCCGCCGCGGGACCAATCAGCCGAGAGCGGCGGCCCGGGCCTGCGCGATCGCGTCCGCGCCGGCCTCGCCGACCAGGCGATCCGCGTGCAGCGTGCCGCTGGCGACCAGGTCGAGCGCCGGGAAGCGGCCCGTCGAGGTCAGCGCCGCGTCCAGCGCGATCACGGTCGTCTCGCCCCCGAGCGGCTCGGGCGCCGTGGCGATCACGGTCAGCGAGCCGCCGTCGACGATGTCGCGGGCGGCGGCCATGACCTTGCGGGCGGTCGACGGCGGCAGCTGCGCGAGCGAGTCGATCAGGACGACGGCGTTCGCGCCACGCGCGGCGATGCGCTTGGCGGTCTCCACCGCGCGCTCGACCGCCTGGCCCTGCGTCTCGGCGGAGGCGGCGAAGCTCAGGGCGATGCTCGGCTCGACGCCGCCGCCCTTCCACTCCGTGACCTCCTCGGGGCGCACGCCGGCGAGCACGACGCTGACCTCGAGCCCCTCCTGGGCCGCCAGCGCGACGGCCAGACGGCGGAGCGCCTCGCTCTTGCCGGCGCGCGGGCCGCCGACGATCGCCGCGCGCGAGCCGCGGCCCAGCGGTGTCAGCCACTCGATCGCCTTCAGCGTCGTGTCGTCCGCGCCCAGCGCGAAGCGCTCTGTCGGGAAGGCCGCGGGGAGGTCGTCGAACGGCGTCCCCTCGGCGACCTCGTCTGCCGGGCTGCCGTTGATGGTGTCGATGCGGACGAGCGACGGGTAGCGCTCAGAGCGCCGCGGCGCGCGGACCGGGCCGCTCACGCGGTCGCCGGAGACCAGCTCGCAGCGCCGCACCTGCGCGGCGGAGATGTAGACGTCGTCGTCCGACGGGTCGGGCGGCGAGACGCGCAGGAAGGCGGAGCCGTTGCTCAGCACCTCGACGACGCCCTCGGCCGCGCCGCCACCGGAGG
>DAINCW010000138.1:0-7248 GCA_036732205.1 Solirubrobacteraceae bacterium
AGACAGGGGTGGCGGTCAGCAGGATCCGGTGCTCGAGGGGCTGGTCCTTGCGGTTCCTCGGAGCCTTCCGGCCCCGCGTGGCGGCGGCGCGGGCCATCCGCAGCCCCTTCGACACCGGCGTCCGCCATCCTCCCCTACCGCACGGAGGTCTGGCTCACGGCAGCGCCATGACGAGGGCCCGGAACCGCTCCCCGCGCTCTTCGAAGTCGCGGAATTGGTCCCAGCTCGCGCACGCTGGGGATAGCAGGACGACGTCGCCCTGACGCGCCGCGGCCCGCGCCGCCTCGACGGCCCGCTCGAGCGTCTCGCAGAGCTCGCCGCCGACCGCGTCCGCGAGGCGCGACGCGTCCTCCCCGATCAGGTAGGCGTGCTCGAAGTGGCCGGCCAGCGGGCCGAAGTCCTGGCCCTTGCCCCGGCCGCCGAGGATGACGTGGCGCGGGCGGTCCGAGAACGCCTCGAGGGCCACCACGGTGGACCCCACGTTCGTCGCCTTGGAGTCGTTGATCCACAGCACGCCGCGCTTCTCGGCGACCTCCTCCAGGCGGTGCACGACGCCGGGGAACGCGGCGAGCGCGCCGCGGACCGCGTCGCGCGGAACGTCGCGAGCAAGCGCCAGCGCGCCCGCGAACGCCGCGTTCTGGAGGTTGTGCGGGCCACGCAGCCGGACCTCGAACCGCTCGCCTCCCGCCCACACCGCCCCGTCGCGGACCTCGAGCGGCGGGATGCGCCGCGCCCTACCCGGCACCCGGCGGTCGGCGACGGCGAGCGCGTCGGGCCCCTGGCGCGCGAAGGCCTGGAGCTTGGCCTGCTCGTAGGCCCGCAGGGAGCCGTGCCAGTCCTCGTGGTCGGGCGTGACGTTGAGCAGCGCCGCCGCGTCGGGGGCAAAGGCGATCGTGTCGTGCAGCTGGAAGGAGCTGGCCTCGGCGATCACGACCGCGTGCGGCGGGGCGACGACCGACGTCGCGGGCACTCCGATGTTGCCGACGACCTCGTAGGGGATGCCGGCCTCGCGGTGGATCGCGCCCAACAGCTCCGTCGTGGTCGTCTTGCCGTTCGTCCCCGTGACGACGACGAAGGGGTTTGGCAGCAGCCGCCAGGCCAGCTCGAGCTCGCCCATGACCGGGAGCCCGGACGCCCGCGCGACCGACACGAGCGCGTTCGACGGTGGCACCCCGGGGGACTTCACGACCCAGGCCGCGCCCTCCAGCGCCTCGGGCCCGTCGTCGCCCTGCTCACGGTCCACGCCCCGCGCCGGGACGCCTCGCGCCTCCAGCGCGGCCAGCGCCGCGTGTCCGGAGCGCGCGAGGCCGACCACCAGCGCCGGCCCCTGCGGCAGGGGCGGACGCCTCATCAGCGGATCGACGACTGGTAGATCGTGAAGCCGATCGCCGAGCAGGCGGCCGCGACGATCCAGAACCGCAGGATGATCTTCGTCTCCGACCAGGCCATCAGCTCGAAGTGGTGATGGATCGGCGCCATGAGGAACACGCGCTTGCGGAAGGCCTGGAACGAGAAGACCTGGACGAGGACGCTGAGCGCCTCCACGACGAAGATCCCGGCGAGCAGGATCAGCAGCACCTCGGTCTTCGTCATGACGGCCAGCCCCGCGATCGCCCCTCCCAGCCCCAGCGATCCCGTGTCGCCCATGAAGATCGTGGCCGGGAAGGCGTTGAACCACAGAAACCCGATGCACGCGCCGACGAGGCAGCCCGACAGCAGGGCGAGGTCGCGCTGCCCGTTGGTGATGAACGTGATGCCGATGTAGGCGAGCACGACAATCGCCGCGCAGCCCGCGGCCAGCCCGTCGAGCCCATCGGTCAGGTTGACCGCGCTCGTCGTCCCGGCCACCACGAGGTAGATGAAAAGCGGATAGAAGATCCCGACGTCGATCTGCGCATCGACGAAGCGCAGGCGCACCGTGTCGGGCAGCCCGGCCCGCTTCGTCGCGATCCACCACAGCCCGATCGAGATCAGGATCGTGATGAACAGCTTCGTCCGCGCCCGCAGGCCGAGCGACCGGCGCTTGACGATCTTCGTGTAGTCGTCGGCGAACCCGAGCATCGCGCACGCGATCGCCGCCGCCAGGACACCGACCGAGCGCCAGTCGTAGCTGCTCAGGATCAGAAACGGCGCCGCGACGGCGGCGAAGACGATGATCCCGCCCATCGTGGGCGTGCCGGCCTTGGTGTGGTGGCCCTCGGGCCCCTCCTCGCGGATGTTCTGGCCGAACTCGCGGACGCGCAGGAACGAGATGAACTTCGGCGACAGGAAGACGCAGATGAGGAGCGCGGCGGTGCCGCCGATGAGTACCTGGCCCACCCGCCGCTCCTAGAGGGCCTCGGCGACGGCCTCCAGGCCGACGCCGCGTGAACCCTTGACGAGGACCGTGTCGCCCGGCTCCAGGAGCTCCTCCACGAGCGCCGCCGCCTCGGCGGCGCCGGCGACCGCATAGTCGCCGTCCATGGCGGCCGCGAGCGGGCCGACGGTGACGATGACGTCGGCGTGATCGGCCGCGTAGGCGCCGATCTCCTCGTGGAAGCGCCGCTCGTCGGGCCCCAGCTCGAGCATGTCGCCGAGGACCGCGACGCGCCGTCCGGGCGCACGGGCGAGCTCGTCGAGGGCGGCGCGCATCGACATCGGGTTGGCGTTGTAGCAGTCGTTGATGACGATGACCCCGTTGGCCAGCTCGAGGCGCTGCCCGCGCCGCGCGGAGAGCTCGACGTCCACCAGGCCGCGCGGCTCCACCCCGATCGCCCGCGCCGCGGCCAGCGCGGCGAGCGCGTTGAGGCGCATGTGCGCGGACTCGAACGGGACCTCGACGTCACCGAGGTCCGTCACGTCGCCGCCGTCGCCGAACGTCACCCAGCCGATGTCGTCGCGACGGTACGACCCGAGCAGCGGCTCGCCGGCGGGCACGATCGCCGTCCCGCCAGTGCGCAGGCCGGCGAACAGCTCCGCCTTCGTGCGCGCGATGGCCTCGATCGAGCCCAACAGCTCCAGGTGGACGGGCCCGACGTTGACGATCACGCCGACGTCGGGCTCGGCGATCGCGACCAGCTCGGCGATCTGGCCCTCCCCGCGCATCGCCATCTCCAGCACGAGGACCTCGGTGTCGGCGGGCGCCTCCAGGATCGTCAGCGGGAGCCCGATCTCGGTGTTGAGGTTCTCCCGCGTGGCCACCGCGCGCCGGTGCGGACGCAGCATGCCGGCGAGCAGGTCCTTCGTGGAGGTCTTGCCGGTGGAGCCGGTGATCCCGATCGTCTGCGCGCCCAGCTCGCGGCGCCAGTCGCGCGCCAGCGACTGGAGCGCGTGCAGCGGGTCGTCCGCGGCGAGCAGCACGCCGGCCGGCGCGCACCGCGCGTCCTCGGCGTGCTGCGGGGCGACGAGCACGCCCCACGCGCCGGCGGCCAGCGCCTGCGCGGCGAAGCGCCCGCCGTCGTCGTTGTCCCCGCGCAGCCCGACGAAGAGATCGCCCTCGCCGACGTCGCGGGAGTCGATGACCGCGCGCCGCGGGCCGCCGTCGTACGGCGCCGGCGCCACGAGCCTCGCACCCGCCGCCTGCGCCACGCGCTCAGGCGACCAGGCGTGCACGGAGCGCCTCCCTCGCCACTGTCACGTCGTCGAACGGGACCTTGCGCCCGCCCTTGAGCTCCTGGCCCTGCTCGTGGCCCTTGCCGGCGATGACGACGACGTCGCCGTCGCTCGCGAGCGCGATCGCGTCGGCGATCGCCTGGCGGCGGTCGACCTCGGTGCGCATAGCGCGGCCACCGAGGATCTCGGCGATGATCGCGTCGGGCTCCTCCGAGCGCGGGTTGTCCGACGTGACGATCGCCTCGTCGGCGAGGCGCTGCGCGATCTCACCCATCAGCGGGCGCTTGCCGCGGTCGCGGTCGCCTCCGGCCCCGAAGGTCACGATCACGCGTCCGTCGGTGAGCTCGCGCGCCGCCCGCAGGACGTTGTCCAGCGAGTCCGGCGTGTGCGCGTAGTCCACGAGGACGGCGAAGTCCTGGCCCTCGTCGACCGGCTCGAAGCGCCCCGGCACGCGGCCCGCGCGCGGCAGCGCGTCGCGGATGACGTCGTCGCCCACCCCCAGCCCGCGCGCGACGGCGATCGCGCCGAGGACGTTGAGCACGTTGAAGCGCCCCGGCAGCGGCGAACTGACCTCCAGGTCGCCCACGCGGAAGGTCGTGCCCGTCAGCGTCTGGCGGATGTCGGTCGCGCGCAGGTCGGCCTCGCGCTCGATCGCGATGGTCGTCACGCCATCGAGCTGGCGGGCCAGCCTGCGGCCGTACTCGTCGTCGAGGTTGACCACCGCCAGCCCCGGCGTCGCCTCGAACAGCCGGCGCTTGACGAGGAAGTAGTCCTCCATCGTCGGGTGGAAGTCGAGGTGGTCCATTGTCAAATTGGTGAAAACCGCTGCATCCCAATGAATGGAGTCGGCGCGGTGCAGCTCCAGCGCGTGGCTGGAGACCTCCATCGCGCACGCCACGTCACCGGCCTCAAGCATGTGCGCAAACGCGGCCTGGAGGTCGATCGCCTCCGGCGTCGTGCGCGCCAACGGCTCCTCCACCCCGCCGATCACGGACTTCACGGTGCCCAGCAGCGCCGTCTGGCGCCCGGCCGCCTCCAGCAGCTCGCGGATGAGGAAGCACGACGTGGTCTTGCCGTTCGTCCCGGTCACTCCGACGACCGCCAGCCGCGCCGTCGGGTCGCCGTAGAAGCGCGCCGCGATCGGCGCCATCGCCGCGCGCACGGACGCGACGACGACCTCGGGGACGCCGAGGCCCAGCTCGCGCTCCACGACGAGGGCGACCGCGCCATTGGCGACCGCGTCGGGCGCGAAGTCGTGGCCGTCGCGCGTGAAGCCGGGCACGCAGAAGAACAACGTCCCCGGCTCCACGAGGCGGTTGTCGAAGGCCAGCCCGATGACCTCCACGGAGGGCGCGTCGGGCCCGGCGAGCTCGCGCAGGTCCATCGGCCTGAGCGTACCTGCGCCCACCGACCGCACCGCGCGTCGCGGTCGCCTACGGCGCGATGCGCAGGTACGGCAGCGCGAAGGCCATGATCTGCCCGAAGGCCGGGGCGGCGACGGTGCCACCGTAGATCGCGCCCTGCGGCTCGTCGACCATCACCGCCGTGAGCAGCTTGGGCGACGCAGCCGGGGCGAAGCCGACGAACGACGCCACGTAGCGCGACTTGGAGTACGTCCCCGTCGCGGGATCGATCTTGTTCGCCGTGCCCGTCTTGCCGGCGAGCTGGTAGCCGGGCACCGAGACCTCGTGCGCCGTGCCGCCCGGCGCGAACACGCCCTCGAGCATCTTGCGGATCTGCCCGGAGACCTGGGCGGAGATCACCCGGTGGCCGGACCGCACCGGCGTGGCCTTCGAGCCGACCGACTCCACGACGTGCGCCGGGCGCAGGATCCCGCCGTTGGCGAGCGCCGCATACGCGGTGGCGATCTGCATCGGGGTGACCGACTCGCCCTGGCCGATCGGCAGGTTGCCCATCGACGAGCCCGAGTACTTGGTCACCGGGAGCACCTGGCCGCGCTCCTCGCCGGGCAGGTCGATGCCGGTCGGCTTGCCGAAGCCGAAGCGCCGGACCCAGGTGTCGAAGTGCTGCGCGCCGAGGCGCATGCCGATCGTGATCGTGCCGACGTTGTTGGACTGGGCCAGGATCTGCGACGTGGTCAGCGTCGCCGGCCCCTCCCCCTCGGCGTTGTGGATCGTGCGGTCGGCGACCTGGATCTGCGAGCCGAGGCTGAACGTCGTGTCCGGCGTGACGACGTGGTCGGTCAGCGCGCCCGCGATGGTGATCGGCTTGAACGTCGAGCCGGGCTCGTAGTCGAAGGAGACCGCCCGGTTCTGGCGCGCGTACGGCGGCGCGCCGGCGATGTCGTTCGCGTCGACGCGCGGCCAGTTGGCCATCGCGAGGACCGCGCCGGTGCGCGGGTCCATGACGATCGCCGTGGCGTCCTTGGGGCGGTAGACCTGGCCGATGCCGGCGAGCACCGCCTCGACCTTGCTCTGGATCGTCGCGTCGAGCGTGAGGCGCAGGGTGTGGCCGGCGAGGGCGGGGCTCTGATCGTGGACGCCGATCGGCTGGCCGAGCGCGTCGCGGGTCAGGCTGCGCTCACCGTCGTGGCCGTGCAGCAGCTTGTCGTTGTAGTACTCGAGGCCCGAGAGGCCGTTGCCATCCGTGCCGACGGAGCCGAACAGCTGGGCCGCCATCAGGGACCTCGGGTATGTCCGGCGCATGGTCGGGATGAGGTCCAGCCCAGGCACCTTCAGAGCGTCCACGGCCTGCGCGCTGTCGGCGGGCACGCCGCGCGCGAGGTAGGCGAAGCCGGTGTCCTTGCGCGCGAGCTGGCGCAGGAGCTGGTCGGCCGGCAGGTGCAGGACGGCGGCGATCCTGCGCGCGGTCGCAACCGGGTCTCTGACGAGGTACGGCGTCGCCGCGATGTCATCCGCGGGCTCGGAGATCGCAAGCGGGACGCCGTTGCGGTCGACGATCGCTCCTCGGCGCGCGGGGACGTTGGTCTGGCTGACCTGCTGCGAGGACGCCGCGTGCTGGAGGCCGGGCGCGCTGATCGTGCCGAGCCACGCCGCGCGCATGGTGGCGAGGAGCAGCAGGGCCATGAACGCCGCGAACAGCAGTCCGATGCGCCGCTGGATCGTGACCATGGCGGGGGTCACGGCTAGGGGTTCGTCGTCGAGGTGGGCGTCACCTGCGGCTGGCCGCTTGCCGGGACGGTGATCGTCCGCTGGGCCGTGGACCCGCCCGTCGCGCCCGTGCCGCCCGCGGTCGTGGCGGGCGCGGTCGCCGTCGTCGTCGGACTCGGGGTGGTCGGGGGAGCCGCGGGCGCGGGGGTCGCGGGCGTGGCGGCGCCCGCCGTCGTCGCGGTGGTGGGCGCGGTGGCGGTCGCGGTGGCGGTCACCGGCGCCGTGTTCATGCCCGGAACGGGCAGGGGCGCGGCCGGAAGTGTCGCCGTGTTCGCCGCCGCGGCGGCGGGGACGGCCAGCGCGGCGTCGCCGCCCACGCGGCGCCCGCCCCCGGCCAGGAAGCGGATCTGCGCCGCCGTCGGGAGCACCATGCCCAGCTTCTGCGCCTCGGCGGCGATGCGGTCGTTGCTGTCGAGGCGCGAGACGGACGCGCGCAGCACCGCGTCGGTGCGCTCGAGCGCGGCGGAGCGCTCGACGGCGCGGCCGATGCCGGCGTTGAGCCGCAGCAGCGAGACCTGCATGAAGA
>DAINCW010000139.1:0-5325 GCA_036732205.1 Solirubrobacteraceae bacterium
GTCGTGATGCTCTACCCGGGCTCGTTCCTGCTCGGCGAGGGCGCGCGGGCCGACCACCTCAACGTCGGCGTCGCGCGCGGGAACGTCCACAAGGACACGGGCGCCAAGGTCGTCCACCTCGCCCCGAACACGACCTCGAACATCCTCGCCAAGTCCATCTCCAAGGACGGCGGGATCATGGGCTACCGCGGGCTGGTCCGGATGGGCCACAACTCGGCGGGCTCCAAGGCCCGCGTCCAGTGCGACGGCCTGATGATGGACGGCATCTCGCGCTCGGACACCTGGCCCGACATCCAGATCCAGAACCCGCACGTCACCGTGGCCCACGAGGCGACGGTCGGGCGCATCTCCGACGAGCAGCTCTTCTACATGCAGTCGCGCGGCTTCTCCGAGGACGAGGCGGCGGCCATGATCGTCAACGGCTTCATCGAGCCGGTGACGAAGGAGCTTCCGATGGAGTACGCCATCGAGCTCAACCGCCTCATCCAGCTCGAGATGGTCGGCTCGATCGGGTGAGCCCGCCCCTGCCGGCGTCATCCGGCGCGGGTCGTGCTGATCGCACTGCCCCGCGCCGTCTTCCTTGGCAGGAACGTGCTCACCTCGATCGATTGCGGTTCTCCGACGGGCTCACGTACGCGGAGCGCCTGCGCGAGGCGGCGTCGTGGAACCTGCTCATGACGCGCCTCGAGATCGCCGCCGCCCGTATCCACAAGCACCGATGAGCGACGAGCGTCTCCCCGAGCGGCCGCTCGACGTCATGCGGCTGCTGGAGACGCTCGCCCGTCACGGTGTCGACTTCACGGTCGTCGGCGGCGTTGCCGTGCAGGTCCACGGGCACCGCCGCACCACCCGGGACCTCGACGTCATCCCGGAGCCGTCGCGGGCCAACCTCGAGCGCCTGACCGCGGCGCTGGAGGAACTGAACGCCCGGCCCACGGAGAGCCCCGGCGGGGGCCCTCCGACCGTCGAGCAGCTCGCCACCGCGGCGATCGTCCCGCCGCTCACGACGGACCAGGGACAGCTCCACGTCCTCAACGAGGTGCCGGGCGCCGCGCCCTACGCGGAGCTGCGATCGCGAGCGCTCGTGATCGAGCTGGATGGTGTCGACGTGCCGATCGTCGGCCTCGGCGACCTCCTCGCGATGAAGCGGGCGGCGGGGCGGCCGGACGACCTGCGTGACGTCGAAGTCCTGGGCGGCTGAACGGTCAGTCACAGTCACCACGCCGACACACCGTTAAATAGCCGCAATGACCGCCGTTCACGGGCGTTTCCGCATCCATGCGAACGGTTCTCCACGGCGCCGAGCTCATCGACTGCCACGCCTGCGCGCGGCCGTTCGTGGTGCCCGCGCGCGTGCTCGACGTCATCGACGGCGGCCGCTTCGTCATCGAGCTGGCCTGCAACGACTGCGGCTGGACGTCGATCGAGGTGCACGGCGACCGCACGCTCGAGGAGTTCGACCACGAGCTCGAACACCACACCGCGCACATGGAGGCCGCGGCCAGCCTGATGGCGGCCACCGCCCAGGTCGACTGGACCCAGCGCTTCACCGCGGCGCTCGCGGCCGGGGAGCTCCTGCCAGAGGACTTTTAGGACTTTCGGGGCTGGGGGGTCACCGGAAGCGCAGCAAGGGGCGGGCCGAAAGGCCCGCCCCCAGCGCGCGTCACGTCAGGCGAAGGTCGCCGTCGGTGATCGCTACTTGCACTTCCCGGTGTCAGCGGCGACCGGCGTGCTCTGCCCGGCCTCGGAGACGAACGTCACGGTGAGGGCGCGCTTGCCGCCCGGGCCGCACTTGCGGCCCTGGTAGTAGCCCTTGCCGTTCTTGACGAGCTTCTTGATCGTCGACTTGACGTCGACGACGGCGGTCGTCAGGCCCGCGAGCGGATGAAGCACCGCCGGCGGGACCGTGAAGACGAGCACCGAGCCGCCGCCCGGGCCGGCCTTGTACTTCGTGGCGATCGGCGGGACGTAGGCCACGCCACCACACGCCGTCGCGGGACCGGTCAGGAACAGCGTCGACTTGCCGGCACCCGAGTTGAAGATCGCGAGTGCCTTCGTGCAGGTGATCGGGGACTGGGTCACGTCGCCGTCAGGACCGACCTTCGAGATCACCGTGCCGGAGCCGACCTGCGAGCCCTTCGGGCACTTCGCGGCCGACTTGGCACCGGCGATGGCGGAGGCGGAGCACTTCGGGAACAGCCCGCCGTTCTGATGCACGCCGAAGAAGCCGATGTTGTAGGTCTGGACGGCGCTCGGGCGGTTGCCGCTCTTCTCGCCGACCTGGTAGTTGAACTTCACGCCAAGGGGGCCCTTGGACGTGTTCGGGCTGACTGAGCCCTGGACGGCGTACGTGTTGACCTGCGTCTGTGCGAAGGCGACCGCTGCGACGGTGAGGAGCGCAGCGACGGCCAGGAGTGCGACTTTGCGCATCAATCCTCCTGGTTGGGGTGTGGGTGGGTCAGTCTGTCGATCGCAGCCCGCAAAACGCAAGCGAACGGCGCACTGCGGATAGCCAGACTCACTAGTTGAACACATCTCGGCCGCAACTGTTGCGGTCCGCTAGCGTCGCCGCGCCGTGCGCGCGCCTCCGAACGCCATCTTCGCCCCGCCGTTTCCAACCCGATCGCCCTGGGTCAACGTCGCCATGCTGAAGATGGAGCAGCAGCGCGGCCGCCCCGTGCTCATCGAGTTCTGGGACTTCTGCCGCGTGAACTCGCTGCGCACGCTGCCCTACGTCAAGGCCTGGCACGAGCGCTACTCCGACGCCGGCCTGCAGGTGGTCTCGGTCCACGCGCCGGGCTTCGAGCCGTCGCGCGACGAGGACGCGGTGCGCGCGGCCGTGCAGCGCCTGGGCATCGAGCACCCCGTGCTCATCGACGCCGAGATGGAGCTGTGGCAGCTCTACGGCAACGAAGGCTGGCCTTCGCGCTTCCTGTGGGACGCCGGGGGAACGTTGTTCGAGGCGCATGCGGGCGAGGGCGGCTACGTGGAGACCGAGCTCGCCATCCAGGAGCTGCTGGGCATCGAGCGCGCGCTCCTCGAGCCGCTGCGCCCCGAGGACGACCCCGAGGCGCTCGTGGCGGTCCAGAGCCCCGACCAGGAGGGCCCGTGGTCGGGCCCCTACGAGGCGGGCGGCGTGTGGGCGGTGCTCGACGGCGAGGGCACTGTGCGCGCGAACGGTCGCGAGATCGCAGTGACGCATGCGGGCGCATATCCACTCGTCGAGCACGAGCGCCACACCGCGGGTGTGCTGGAGCTCGAGGTCGGCGACGGCGTGACCTGCCACGCCGTCTGCTTCACGCCGGGTGTCGTGCTCGGCCCCGCGGGTTGACCTGGCGCATTCGCGTCGGGTACCGGCCGCCTAGAGCGCTCCGAGCAGCCGCTCGAGCCGCGGCGGTCCGTCGGCGTCGACGCGCACCGCGCCGCCCGGCCAGTACGGGCTCTCCGGGTCCGAGCCGGACATGAAGTGCGTCTCGAAGACCCAGCAGCCGCTGTTGACCAGCCCGCGCCACTCGGCGGGGTCGTCGGCGGGCAGCGGGCCCTTGCGGTGCGAGTGACCGAAGATCACGTGCTCCGCGCCGATCCCCAGGCGCCGGACCACCTCGTGCATCGCGTCGAGGGTCGCTCGCCGCATCGCCGGGCCCGACAGGTCCGCGCTCAGCGGCCCGATGCCCGCGCGGTTGATCGCGGCGATGCCGATCGGGAAGGCGCCCGCGATCAGCCGGTCGCGGATGCTGCGCGGGCCGCTGCGCGTGAGCATCCGGTAGGCGCGCTGCCCCGATCCCGCGCTCCCCGCGGCGCGCCGGGCCGGCGCCCACTCGGCGACGGTGTCGACCCAGGCGTAGATCGGGGCCAACCGCGCCTCGTAGTCGGCCGGCTCGGCGCGGTGGGGCACGCGGCCGGCGACGCGCGTCGTGATGGCGGCCGCGATGCGCTCGAAGTTCGGCACGGTGTTGTGGAGGTCGAGGTAGTGGCCGTGCGTGGCGTAGACGTCGTCGCGCAGCCACAGGCCAGGGTAGGCGACCGAGACGTCCGCCCCCAGCCACCCGGCCATGCGCTCCGCCGCCCACGACGCCTGCGCGGGTGTGATCCGGTGCTCCAGCTCGAGCGCCGGGCGCTCGTCGCGTGCCCAGGCGTCCAGCCAGCCGCGCACGAGCACGTGGTCGTGGTTGCCCGCCACCAGGACCACCTCCTTATCGGCCATCGCGCGCCCGAGGTCCTCGAGCGCCGGCCGCGCCCGCTCGAGCACGTCGCGCAACGCGCCGTGGCGGGGCTCGACCACGTCGCCCAGCAGCACGAGGCGGTCGACGCCGTCCAGCGCCTCCAGCAGCGCCGCGCGGTGACGCACGTCGGAGAGTACGTCGGCGCCCGTGCGGCCGCCGAGGTGAAGGTCAGAGACGACGAGCGTCGACACCGCGCCGGAGGGTAGCCTGGCCCGCCATGCCGCTCGGTGCACTCGAAGGCGTGTTGGTCGCCGACTTCTCGCGGGTGCTCGCCGGCCCGATCGCCACGATGCTGCTCGGCGACCTCGGCGCGGACGTCGTGAAGGTCGAGCGGCCCGGCGGCGGCGACGACACACGCGAGTGGGGGCCGCCCTGGGTCGACCGGGGCGCGACCTACTACCTCGGGCTCAACCGCAACAAGCGCTCCATCACGCTCGATCTGCACGCCGCGGAGGACCTCGATCTCGCGCGGCGCCTGGCGGCCCGCGCCGACGTCGTGATCGAGAGCTTCAGGCCGGGGACGATGGACCGGCTGGGACTGGGGCGCGAGGCCGTTGCCAAGGCCAACCCCGGCGCCATCACCTGCTCGGTGTCGGCCTTCGGCCCCGACAGCACGCTCGCCGGCTACGACCTGCTGCTGCAGGCGGCCGGCGGGCTGATGAGCCTCACGGGCGAGGCCGACGGACCGCCGCTGAAGGTCGGCGCGCCCGTCGTGGACCTGATCTGCGGCCTGCACGCCACGATCGGCATCCTCGCCGCGCTGCACGCCCGCGCCGCGGACCCCGAGGGCCGCGGGCAGCACGTCGACGTGACGCTGATGGAGGCCGCGCTCAGCTCGCTGGTGAACCAGGCGTCGGCCTTCCTGCTGGCCGGCGTGGTCGGGCACCGCAACGGCAACATCCACCCGTCCATCGCCGTCTACCAGCCGTTCGAGGCGTCCGACGGGCCGTTCGTCGTCGCGGCCGCCAACGACGCGTTGTGGCGCTCGGTGTGCGACGTGATCGACCGGCCGGAACTGGCGGACGACGAGCGCTTCGCCGACAACGGCCGGCGGCGCGAGCACGTCGAGGAGCTGCGCAAGCTGCTGGACGAGGCGTTCTCG
>DAINCW010000139.1:5335-7232 GCA_036732205.1 Solirubrobacteraceae bacterium
GCCGAGGAGTGGATCGCCCTCCTGCAGGAGGCCGGTGTGCCGGCCGGACCGATCAACGACGTCGGCGAGGCATTCGCGATGGCGACCGAGCTCGGCCTCGACCCGATCGTCGACATCGACGGGCTGCGCCTGCTCCGCCCGCCGGTGCGGCTGTCGCGCACGCCCGCGACCGTGCGGCTCCCGCCACCCGCGCTGGGCGAGCACGACGACGAGCTGCGCGCCTGGCTGTCGAGCTAGTTTGCGGAGGCCGCCGCGATGGCCTGGCGGATCGGCTTGGGCAGCATGAAGCGCACGTCCTCGGAGATCACCTCGAACTCCGCGACGTCCTCGACACCGCGAGCGCGGAACCAGGCGACCAGGCGCTGCACGAGCTCCTCGGGGGCGCTGGCGCCCGACGAGATGCCCACGATGCGCTTCTCGGCGAGCCACTCCTCGCGGACCTGGCCCTCGTGGTCGATGAGGTGCGCCTCGGCGCCGTAGTCGCGCGCGACCTCGACGAGGCGCTGCGAGTTCGACGAGTTCGCCGAGCCGATCACCAGCACGAGGTCGCACTCGTTCGCCATCTGCTTGACCGCCAGCTGGCGGTTGGTGGTCGCGTAGCAGATGTCGTCGGTGCGGGGCCCGGTGATCGCCGGGAAGCGCTCGCGCAGGCGGGCGATGATCGTCTGCGTCTCGTCCACCGACAGCGTGGTCTGGGAGATGTAGGCGACCTTGTCGGGGTTGGGGACGTCGAGCGCGTCGACGTCGGACTCGGTCTCCACGAGCACGATGTGCTCGGGCGCCTCCCCCATCGTGCCCTCGACCTCCTCGTGGCCGTCGTGGCCGATCAGGACGATCGTGTAGCCCTCGTCGGCGAACTTCACGGCCTCGCGGTGGACCTTGGTCACCAGCGGGCAGGTGGCGTCGATGGTGTTCAGGCCGCGCCTGGCGGCCTCGTCCTGCACGGCCGGCGACACGCCGTGAGCCGAGAAGACGGTGACGGCGCCCTCGGGGATGGAGTCGTCGAGCTCGTCGACGAAGACCGCCCCGCGCTCGCGCAGCTTCTCGACCACGTGCTTGTTGTGGACGATCTCCTTGCGCACGTAGACGGGCGCCCCGTGGAGCTCGAGCGCACGCTCGACGGTCTGCACGGCACGGTCGACCCCGGCGCAGTAGCCGCGGGGCGAGGCGAGGAGAAGCTTGGAAACCATCTACCTCAGTGTACGAACCAGCTGGAGGACCGTTTCACCGACCGCGTCCAGGCTGCGCTTGGCGATGTTGCTCATCCTGTCGCAGGGCTTCTGCCAGCAGGGGTAGTCGAAGTCGATCAGGTCGATCGCGGCCAGCCCCGCCGAGACGAACGGCGTGTGGTCGTCGAGCACGCGGCCCTGATCGCCGCCCGGGAACACCGCCAGCGTGCCGACCTGCCGCGCGGCCGCGCGCAGCTTCGCCCACAGCCCCGCGTCCGAGCCGGGCTCGTGCTGGAGGCGGATGTCGCGGTTGGCGATGAAGTCCAGGACGATCACGGCCTTCGCGTTCGCGGTGCGGGCCGCGAAGCGCGAGCCGCGCAGACCCTCGGCGTAGAAGTCGCCCTTGACCGGGTACTCGGGCGCCTCCTCGCCGTCGGTGAGCAGGAAGTCCACCGGCGCGGCGCCGGCCGGGCTGCCCAGGCGCCGCAGGTCGCGCGCGATCTCCAGGACCGCCCCCACGCCCGTCGCGCTGTTGTTGGCACCCACGTAGCCCGCCACCGGCGTCGTGTCGTAGTGCGCGACCAGCAGCACGGGGCGGCCCCGTCCGGGGAGCGAGCCGGCGATGTTGCGCAGGCCGCCGCCGATGGCGACGAAGCGCCCGTGGGGGAGCCCGGCGCGCAGGAACACGGCCGCCCTGCGCTGGGCGTCCGAGCCGGCCGGGCGCGGAC
>DAINCW010000140.1:0-7127 GCA_036732205.1 Solirubrobacteraceae bacterium
CGGCTCGAGTCACCGTGTGGCACGACTGCGTTGGATACCGGCGCGGCCGGACGGTGCCCGTAGGCGAGCAGGGCGCTCTGCGCCCAGCGCGCCCGGGCGGCCCGTATCGTCCGGCCCATGGCCGGCCTGCTCTCGGTCGCCGCCGCGCGCGACGCCATCGCGGCCGCGGTCCGCCCTCTCCCGCACGAGCCCGTGGCGCTCGCGGACGCCCTCGGGCGTGTGCTCGCCGAGGATGTCGTGGCCGCCGGCGACGTGCCGCCGTTCGCCAACGCCGCGATGGACGGCTACGCCGTGCGGGCGGGCACCGGCGGGCGAACGCTGCGAGTCGTGGGTGAGTCGCGGGCCGGCGCACCCCCGGACGTCGCCGTGAGTGAGGGCGATGCCGTGCGGATCTCCACCGGGGCCCCGATGCCCGAGGGAGCGGACGGCGTCCTGGCGGTCGAGCGGGTGGAGGTCGCCGACGGCCTGGTCACGCTCGGCGCCGACGTGGCCCCCGGGCTGAACGTGCGCGAGCCCGGCGAGGACGTGCGCCGCGGCGACGTCGTCCTGGTCGCCGGCACGCGCCTGGGGCCCGCCGAGCTGGGTGTGGCTGTGAGCGCGGGGCGCGGCGCCGTGGAGTGCGCGCGACGCCCACGGGTGAGCGTCGTGGCCACGGGCGACGAGCTGGCGCCGCCCGGCGCGCCGCTGCGGCCGGGCCAGATCCACAACTCCAACGCGGTGACGCTCCGCGCGCTGGCGGCCGGCGCGGGCGCGGTGGCCCGGGTCGTCCCGGGCGTGCCGGACACGATCGAGGCCACCGAGGCCGCGCTGCGCGGGGCGCTGGAAGGTGCCGACGTCGTCCTCGTCTCCGGCGGCGTGTCGGTCGGGCCGCACGACCACGTCAAGCCGGCGCTCGAGCGCCTTGGCGCTCAGGAGCGCTTCTGGCGCGTGGCGCTGCGCCCTGGGAAGCCGACCTGGTTCGGCGTGCGGGGCGAGGCCCTCGTCTTCGGCCTACCCGGCAACCCGGTCTCCGCGATGGTGACCTTCGCGCTCTTCGCCCGACCCGCGCTCGCGGCGATGCAGGGCGAGCCATTCGCCGCCGAGCGGCGCACCGCGCTGCTGGCC
Source organism: Solirubrobacteraceae bacterium (assembly GCA_036732205.1). GTDB lineage: Bacteria > Actinomycetota > Thermoleophilia > Solirubrobacterales > Solirubrobacteraceae > VAWY01. The sequence goes on from DAINCW010000140.1 coordinate 1,105, forward strand.
GAGGACGTTCCCCGCCGCGCGGAGCGCGACGAGGCCGTGCGCGTGCGCCTGCGCACCGGCGACGACGGCGTCCTGCGTGCGGAGCCCACGGGCCCGCAGGGCTCGCACCAGCTGCGATCCATGCTCGGCGCCGACGGGCTCGCGATCGTGGAGGCCGGCGAGGGCGACCTGCCCGCCGGCACGCCGGTCGCCGTGGAGCCGCTCTGACCGTGCGGGTTGCGGTGGTGATCGTCGTGGCGCTGGCGGTGGTCGTCGTCGCCTACGTGGCCGTGCTCACGCTGCTCAGCCGGCCGCGTCGCATCGGCGATGCGGTCATCGACGCACCGACCGACGACACCCACACCGACGAGCATGGCGCGGTCCACTCGATCCAGGCAGCGGACGTCCTGCTGCCGGAGACCGAGCTCGACCGCATCTGGAACCCCGAGCACCTCGAGCGTCTGGCGCGCACGTACTGGCGGTTTCTCAGCCGCGCCACGCTGGGGCTGATCCGCGTCCACTACACCGACGCCGAGCGGTGGGTCTGCCTCGTCAGCCGGCACGTGCGCCTGCTCACGTTCCAGGCGCCGGAGTACGAGATCAACGCCGGCCGCGGGGTCGTGCGCTGGCGGATGGACCGGGGCCTGCTCGTGGCGCGCCGCGGCCGCGAGGGCGACGGGTATCTCGAGATCGAGGTTCGGCGCCTGCTCTCAGACGAGCCGGAGCGAGCTCGCATTCACGTGGAGGTCGAGGTCGCGAACTTCTATCCGGCGATCGCCTCGGGCCTGGGCCGCTGGCTCTACGAGAACACGCAGTCGCGCATCCACGTCGTCGTGACGTACGGCTTCCTGCGCTCGCTCGCGCGGCTGGACCTGGCGGAGTCTCGCGTCGGGCGCTTCGCGGAGGCCGACCCGATCTAGCCGGCGCGCCCGCCCATCAGCCACCGCAGCTTGGAGCGGTCGTGCGTCGCCTTGATGCGCCGGACCGTGCTGGTGCGGGAGCGCATCGACAGCGACTCGGTCGTCGCCGCGCCCGCGCCGACGTAGCGCACGCCCTCGAGCACGTCGCCGTCCGTCACGCCCGTCGCGGCGAAGAAGCAGTGGTCCGACGCGATGAGGTCGTCGACCGTGAGCTGCTTGTGAAGGTCATGACCCGCGTCGATGATCTGCTGCCGTTCGGAGTCGGTGCGCGGCCACAGCCGGCCGATCTGCTGGCCGCCGAGGCACTTGATCGCAGCCGCCGCGATGACGCCCTCCGGCGTGCCGCCCACGCCCCACAGCAGGTCGACGGGCGAGTTGTCCGACACGGCGAGCAGCGCGGCCGAGACATCGCCGTCGAGGATCATCTGGACGCGCGCACCCGCCTCGCGGATCTCCCTGATGCCGTCCTCGTGGCGCGGGCGGTCGAGCACGATGACCATGACGTCGCCGACGTCGCTGCCCTTCTTCTCGGCCACGAGCTTCACGGTCTCGGCGAGCGGGCGGTCGAGGTCCAGGACGCCGGCGACCTCCGGGCCGCCGGCGAGCTTCTCCATGTAGACGGCCGGCCCCGGGTCGAACATCGTGCCCCGCTCGGACAGCGCGATGACGCTCAGCGCGCGCGGCATGCCCTTCGCCGTGAGGGTCGTCCCCTCCAGCGGGTCGACGGCGATGTCGACCTCCGGCGGCGAGCCGTCCCCGATGTGCTCGCCGTTGTAGAGCATCGGTGCCTCGTCCTTCTCGCCCTCGCCGATGACGACGACGCCGTCCATGTGAACCGTGTCGAGCACGAGGCGCATCGCGTCGACCGCGGCCTGATCGGCGGCCTCCTTGTCGCCCCTGCCCACGAGCCGGGCCGCGGCGAGCGACGCTGCCTCGGTGACGCGGACGAGCTCGAGCGCGAGGTTGCGGTCGGGCCGCGCTGCCGGATCGACCATGCGGACGGTCTAGATCGTGCCCGGCGGCTTGCGCGGGCGCTCGACCGACGACGAGCGGATCGCGGCCCCGAGCCCCATCATGATCGCCCCGCCGAGTGCGACGAACGCGCCGATGGAGAGACTGGTCTGGCCGGGGACGGTGCCGGGCTTGCTGACGAACAGGTTGTAGGCGATGAAGCCGAAGGCGGCGATCGCGGTGACAGCCGTCATCTCGCCGCGCGGCCACGACAGGGCGTGGCCGCGGTAGATGATGTAGGCGAGGATGAGCGGCGCGAGGGCCGCGGCCAGCAGCCAGTAGCGCAGGAACGTATGGGTCTGCCAGCCGGACACGGTGTCGCCGTGGCCATGCCCGGGGAGCGTGTCGCGCGCGCCCAGGTGGTACCAGCCCAAGAAGAGGCCCAGCGCCAGCAGCAGCCCCCCAGCGATCGCGACGAATTCCGAGCGGGACAGGTTCTTGTCGTCCATTGCCGGTCGCGACCCTACTAGCGTCGCCCCAGTATTGGACGCTGGTACGGTCCCGCGCCGTGCCCGACCTGCGCTGGGGCCTCACCCTCCCGTTCGCCGGCGTCCCGCTCGCCGACCACGAACCGCTGGTCCGCCAGGCGGAGTCGGCAGGCTTCACCGACCTGTGGACGGGCGAGACCGCCGGGCCCGACGGGTTCACCCCGCTGGTGCTCGCCGCGGCGTGGACGGAGCGCATCCGGCTCGGCACCGGCATCGTCAATCCGTTCACGCGCGGGCCGGCGGTGCTTGCCCAGCACGCGGCCGCGCTGCAGGACGCGAGCGGCGGGCGCTTCGTCCTCGGCCTGGGGTCGTCGTCGAACGTGATCGTCGAGCGGTGGAACCAGGTCCCCTTCTCCAAGCCGCTGAGCAAGGTGCGCGAGGCGGTCGAGGGGCTGCGTCCGGTGCTCGCCGGCGAGCGCGGGCCGGGCGGCTTTCGGCTCGAGACCGCGCCGCAGACGCCGCCGCCGATCATCATCGCGGCGCTGCGCGGCAAGATGCTCGCGCTGGCCGCCGAGATCGCCGACGGCGCGTTCACGAACTTCCTGCCGATCTCCGGCGCGCCGCAGGTCGTCGAGGCGTTCGGTGCTCCCGACAAGGAGCTCGTCTGCCGCTTCTTCTGCGTGCCGCAGAGTGCCGAGGAGGGCATGGGACTGGCGAAGTTCATGTTCGCCGCCTACGGGACCGTCCCGGTATACGCGGCGTTCTTCCGCTGGCTGGGCTGGGCGGAGAAGATCGACCCGATGGTGGAGGCGTGGACCTCTGGCGAGCGCCAGCGTGCGCTCGAGCTCGTCCCCGAGGACCTGGTGCGCGAGATCTTCGTGTTCGGCACGCCCGAGGAGCACCGCGAGCGCCTGGACCAGTTCGCGGAGGCGGGCATCACGACCTTCGTGCTCACGCCGATCACCGGGCCGGAGGACCTGCCCCGGATGATCGATGCGCTCGCGCGCTGAGCCCCGAGCGGCCTGATGGTGGAGCTCTCCCGACTGTTCCCGGAGCCCGCCCGCGTCACCCCGGCGGAGTCGGTGGCCGACCTCGTGGGCCGCGACTGCGTCGTGGTGAACATGGTCGCCAGCGCCGACGGCCGCGCGACGGTCGAAGGCCGGACCGGCAAGCTCGGCACGGCCACCGACAGCGAGCTGTTCCACGCCCTGCGCGCCCACGTCGACGCGATCTGGGTCGGCACCGGCACGCTCGCGGCCGAGCGCTACGGCTCGTGGATCAAGGACGAGCGCCGGGCCGAGATGCGCCGTGCAGCCGGCCTCGAGCGCGACCCCGTCGGCGTGATCGTCAGCCGCGGGCTGCGAGTCCCGTGGGACATCGCGCTGTTCGCCGATCCGGACGCGCACGTCGCCGTCTACACGTGCGAGGACGGCACGGTGCCCGACGTTCCGGCGACCGTCGACCTGCGCCGACTGGACGACGTCGGGCCGGGCGCGGTCCTGCGCGACCTGCGCGCGCGCCACGGAGTCCGCTCGGTCCTGTGCGAGGGCGGACCGACGCTGAACGGCGCGCTGTTCGCCGCCGGCGTCGTCGACGAGCTCTTCCTCACGATCGCCCCGACGCTGGTCGGCGGGCCCGCCCCGCTCACCATCGTCGAGGGCGCGATCGACGTGACGAGCCTGGAGCTGCGCACGGTGCACGAGTCCGAGGGCGAGCTCTTTCTGCGTTACGCCGTGCGGGGCGGGTGACCCCTCGCTGGTGCGCGAGGAGACGACGGGGCGCAGCGTCCGAACGTCGCGCTGAGCCAGGCGAGGACCTCGCCCCACTCGGGCGCGACGAACAAACGACGGCATCGAGGAGAGGGAGGGTGCTCGCCCCGGGCCGGACGCCGCTTACGCGACCAATTGGTACCTGGGGGTTGCATACCAACCCTCAGGCACCAATCCCCGAAAACTCACTCCCTCGAAGCCGCCGTTCGTCGCGCCCGCAGGGGCGCTCACCGACGCCTCGCGGACGACCACCCGCACCTGACGGACGACGGCCCGCTGGGCGTGACCCGACGGTTGTGGTGCGCTGAAGACGCCGTTCGCGGTGAATCGGATCGGGCTTTGTCCGCGCGGTGACGTCCCTAGACTCGCGCCGGATGTCCTCCCAGGGCCGCCCGCCGTTTCGACTGGACCTCGCGCGGGCCCGCGATCTCGGCAACCTGCTCGACACCACCTTCGGGCTGTGGAGCCGGTACCTCACGATGTTCGTGGCGATCGCGGCCGCGGTTGTCGTGCCCGTCGAGGTCATCGTCTCCGGCATCGGCCTGTCTGAGCTGAGCGAGGGCTACCAGCGCACGTCCTCGGTCGGGGAGACCTTCCTGCCGGCGGGCGTGAGCTTCTTCGTCACGACGCCGCTCATCACCGCGATGACCGTCCACGCGGTGACGGCCGTGTCGCGCGGGTCACGGCCCTCCGCGCGCAGCGCGATCCAGTCGGGGCTCGACGTCTTCGCGCCGATCCTGCTCGCGCTGCTGTTGTACGGCCTGCTCGTCCTGGCGGGGGTGTTCCTCTTCGTCATCCCCGGCATCTACTGGGGCGTGAAGGGCTACTTCGTGGCGCAGGCCGTCGTCGTCGACGGCAAGCGCGGCCCCGACGCGCTCACACACTCCTTCCGGCTCACCGACGGCAGCTGGTGGCGCGTGCTCGGGACGGTGATCGTGTTCAACCTGATCATCGCGCTGCCCTCCGGGCTCATCGGGCTCGGGTTCCGCGCCCTGGCCGACGCCGCCGACGCGCAGGCCTTCGTCCTGCTCGGCACGGTCCTCACGTCGCTGTTCACGCTGCCGCTCATCGCGATTGCGACGACGCTGCTGTTCTTCGACCTGCGCGCGCGCAAGGCGGGCGCGACGCCGGCTGGGCACCTGACGCCGCCGGCCGCGACGACCACGCCGCCGGACCTCGAGCACCCCGAGCGGCCGCCCGGGCATGGCCCGCCGCCTCCGCCGCCGGGTCTGGAGAGCGAGCGCCCGGAGCTTTGACATCCGGCGCGCGGCGTACCCTGCCGCGGCAGGTTGAGGGTCCCGCGTTTGCATCCGAGCAGTTCTCCCGCGAACGCGCCGACCCCCGATTTCCCCTCAATTTCCGCGCTCGCGCAGCTCCGCCTCGGGGTCGCCGACGTGCGTGGCCTAGACTCGATCGGAAGAACGCATGGCTGACAGTTCGACCCGACGCACGCGCTACATCTTCGTCACCGGCGGCGTCGTCTCGTCCCTCGGGAAGGGCATCGCCGCCGCCTCCATGGGCCGCCTTCTCGTGGCGCGCGGCCTGACAGTCGGCCTCCAGAAGTTCGACCCCTACATCAACGTCGACCCCGGCACGATGTCGCCGTACCAGCACGGCGAGGTGTTCGTGACCGAGGACGGCGCCGAGACCGACCTGGACCTCGGCCACTACGAGCGCTTCACCGACGTCAACACGACGCGGGCGTCCAACGTGACCGCGGGCGGCGTCTACAACGCCGTCATCCGGCGCGAGCGGCGCGGCGACTACCTCGGCGCGACCGTCCAGGTCGTCCCGCACATCGTCGACGAGATCAAGCAGCGCATCCGCCTGATCGGCGAGACGTCGGACGTCGACGTCGTGGTAACGGAGATCGGCGGCACGGTGGGCGACATCGAGTCGCTGCCGTTCCTCGAGGC
>DAINCW010000141.1:0-7080 GCA_036732205.1 Solirubrobacteraceae bacterium
CTCCTGGAGCAGGGCGCCATCCGCGACGGCGACGCGGGTCACCGCGGCGTCGCCCGCGTGCGGGACGTGGGCGAGGTCCGTCGTGGTGACCACGCTCTGGCCCGGGCCGGCGAGGCGCGCGGCGAGGCGATCGCGCCGGTCGGCGTCCAGCTCGCTCATCACGTCGTCGAGCAGGAGCAGCGGTGGGGCGCCGCGCGCCTCGGTCAGCGCGTCGCGCTCGGCGAGCAGGAGCGCCAACAGCCCGAGGCGCTGCTCGCCCTGCGATCCGTAAGTGCGCAGGTCGCGGGCGTCGCGCTCGAGGACGAGGTCGTCGCGATGCGGGCCGTGGCCGGTGAAGCCGCGCTCGAGGTCGGAGTCGACGCGCTCGCGCAGCTCGGACGCCAGCTCGTCGGCCGTCTGCGCGCGGGTGCGAGGGCGGTAGCGCAGGGTCACCTCGCCGGTCAGCCCCAGCTCGGACGCGGACGCGGCGAAGCCGTCGACGAGCCCCGCCACCGCGGCGGCCCGGTCGTCGCGCAGCACGATGCCGTGGCGCGCAAGCTCGGCGTCCCAGGCCCCGAGGGCGTCGGGGCCGGCGCGGCCGCGGCGGATGCGCGACAGCAGGGCGTTGCGCTGCGCGAGCGCGGCGGTGTACGCGCCCCGGGTGGCCGCGCGGGCGGGCCAGGTCGCGGCGACGACCTGGTCGAGATGCGCGCGGCGCAGGGCCGGCGGCCCCTTCACCAGGTCCAGCCGGTCCGGCAGGAACACGGAGACGAGCGGCCGGGTGGTCGTCTCCACGAGGCGCTCGACCGGCGCGCCGTCGACGGTGACCCGCTTGGGCTCTCCGGGCTGGAAGCCCACCGCGATGGCGTGCGGGCCGTCGTCGCCCGTGGCGTCGAGCTCGACGCGCGCGGCCTGCGCCCCGAAGCGCAGCAGCTCACGCTCGTTGCTCGTCCGGCACGACCGGGCCGTGCACGCGAAGTACAGCGCCTCGAGGAGGTTCGTCTTGCCCGCACCGTTGCGCCCGTGCAGCACCGTGAGGCCCGGGCCCAGCGCGAGGTCGGCCGCCGCGTAGGAGCGGAAGTCGCGAACGCGGAGTCGGTCGACCCGCATTAGAGGAATCCCCCAGCCGGCATCCAGCCGGCTGCTCTGACTGCGACGATCGCCCTCCGGGCGCTCGTGACCGGGGGCCTCACGGCTCCCTCTAGACGTTCAGCCGGATCGGCATGATCAGGTAGAGGAACCCACTGCCGTCCGCCGCCTCGATGAGCCCCGGGCGAAGGGGGCTGATCAGCTTGAGCACGAGGTCCCCTGACTCGACGCTCTCCAGGCCGTCGCGCAGGAACTCCGGGTTGAAGCCGATCTCGAACGCCTCGCCGCTGAACGCCACCGGCAGCGTCTCGCTCGCCTCCCCGACGTCCGGCGTCTGCGCCGAGACCGTGACCTCGCCCTCCGCAAACGCGAGGCGCAGCGGCGCGTTGCGCTGCGCGAGCAGGCTGATGCGCCGCACGACGTCGGTGAGCTCGCCGCCGGCGATCTGGAGCTCGTGCTCGTAGGCGTCTGGCAGGAGCTGGCGGTAGTTGGGGAACTGCCCGTCGATCAGGCGCGACGACAGCACTGCGCCGCCGAGCTGGAACACGACCTGGTTGGTGCGTGCGCCGATGGAGAGCGACTCGCCCTCGTGGCCCTGTGCCAGGCGCGCGAGCTCCTGGACGGTGCGCGCCGGGACGTTGGCCTCGAACGCCGTGGGCAGCGCGGACTCGAGCGTCGTCTCCTTCACGCTCAGGCGATAGGAGTCCGTGGCGACCATCCGCAGCTCGGTGCCGGACGCCGACACGAGGATGCCGGTGAGAATCGGCCGGGTGTCGTCGCGTGACGCGGAGCGCGCAACCCTGTTGACGGTGTCGACGAACGCGCCGGCCGGGAGGTCGACCACGGCGTCGCCGCCGGGATCCGGCAGCGGCGGGAAGTCCTCCCCGCGCAGCGTGCGGATGTGGAAGGTCGCGGAGCCCGACTTGATCTCGACGTCCTGCTCCGCGGCGCGCAGCTCAAGCGTGACGGGGCCGGACGGCAGCGCACGGACGACGTCGAGGGTCAGACGGCCGGGCAGCACCGCGGAGCCGGCGCGCTCCACCTCAGCGACGAGGGGCATGCGGAGACCGACCTCCATGTCGGTGGCACGAAGCTCGACGCCGCCGTCCTCCGCCGCCACCTGGACGCCGGAGAGCGCCTGCACGGCACTGCGTGTCGAGGCGACGCGCGAGACGGCCTGGAGCTGCGAGAGCAGCTCGGCTCCAGAACAAGAGATCTTCACGACAGATGCCTCACGATTGGGTTAGGAGTCATAGGGGCTGTGGAGATGTGGATGAATCGGGAAAGGCGCTGCACCCTGCGGGCGGGTTGCGCACAACTGTCCGGGGACGAACGGTGGAGTGTCGCAGCCACGCCGGTCGTCACGGGGACGAGCGGAGACGGTCGGTCAAGGCCCGAACCGCGTCGTACGCCTCGGGGTCGGCGGCCATGCGGGCAGCGGTGCGCTTGCACGCGTTGAGGACCGTCGTGTGGTCACGCCCACCGAAGGCGCGACCGATGGCGGGAAGCGTTTGGTCGGTCAGCTCGCGCGCGAGGTACATGGCGACGTGGCGCGGCCAGGTCACGCGAACGGAGCGGCCGGCGGACAGGAGCTCGTCGTGGGTGATGTCGAAGACATCGCACGTGGCGAGCTGGATGTCCTCGAGGTTGCGGCGCGCCCCGCGCGGGCGCCGGTAGAGGCCGTCGAGCACCTCGTTGGCGAGCTCGACGTCGATGGGACGGCGGGTGAGTGAGGCGAAGGCGACGACGCGGATCAGCGCGCCCTCGAGCCCGCGGATGTTGTCGGTGATGCGCCGGGCGATGGTCTCGAGCGCCTCGGGGCTGGCCGGCACGCCGTCGTGCGCCGCGCGTTTGCGCAGGATCGTCATGCGAAGGGCGAGGGAGGGAGGACGGACGTCGGTGACCAGGCCGGACTCGAAGCGCTCGCGGAGACGATCCTCGAGCGCGCCGAGGTCGCGGGGCAGTCGGTCCGAGGTGAGCACGAGCTGGCTGCCGGTGTCGTAGAGCGCGTTGAAGGTGTGGAAGAACTCCTCCTCGGTCTTCGCCTTGGACTCGAGGAACTGGACGTCGTCGATGAGCAGGACGTCGTTGCGGCGGAAGCGCGCCTTGAACGAGTCGATGGAGCCGCCGTGAAGGGCGGCGACGAACTCGTTGGTGAACGCCTCGACGGTCGTGTAGCGCACGCTGAGTCCGGCGCCGTGGGCCCGGACGTAGTTGCCGATCGAGTGGAGGAGGTGCGTCTTGCCGAGCCCGGGCGGCCCATAGATGAAGAGCGGGTTGTAGGCCTGCCCGGGCATCTCGGCGACGGCCAGGGCCGCCGCGTGGGCGAGGTGGTTGGAGTCGCCGATGACGAAGTGGTCGAAGGTCAGCTTCGGGTTGAAGTCGAGGGCCTGCGACGAAGCGGCTGCATCTGGCCGGTTTCGCGGAGCCGGGGCGGGCCTCTCGCCGGTGGCGACGACGTCGACGGTGACCTGCGGGCCGAGAACGGCGGCCGCGCATGTCTGGAGCACGCAACCGAAGCGCTCGGCGACCCAGCGGCGCCGCGAGGCGGGCGCCTCGACGACGAGGACGTCGTCTGTGAGCTCGACCGGGCGCAGCGGCTCGACCCACGTCGTGAACGCGGATTCGGACACGGCGCGGCGCAGTTCGGCGCGGATCTGCGGCCAGGCGTGTGCGACCTCCGGTGTCACGGCAGGGGTGCTCGCCTCCCTCGGGGGCGGTGGTGCTGCGACTCGACGTTGGGGACCCTGGGGCCCCGGGGTGAGCGACCCTACCAAGCACCCGCGGCGCCGGTGGCGGCACGCGGACGGCAAGCCCGCAAACAACGTGAAAAGCCCGCGGGGCCGTGTGGACGGCGTGTGGACAAGTAGAGTGGCGCCCGCGATGAAGCGGACCTACCAGCCAAAGAAACGCAAGCGCGCCCGCACCCACGGGTTCCGCGCACGGATGCAGACGAAGGCTGGTCGCGCCGTGCTCAAACGCCGCCGCGCCAAGGGCCGCAAGCGCCTCACCGTCTGACCGTGCCGAGCCGGCGCCGCGGCCGACTGTCGCGCAGCGCGGAGTTCGAGCGCGTCTACCGTCACGGACGGTCGCACGGCAACCGCTGGCTGGTCCTCTACACGTTCCCGCGCGGGGGCGCAGACGCCGAGCCGAGGCTCGGCGTGTCCGTCTCGCGCAAGGTCGGCGGCGCTGTCGATCGCAACCGGATCAAGCGCCTGCTGCGCGAGGCCTTCGCCGTCGCCGGCGAGCTCCCGGCCGGGCACGACCTTGTGGTCGTCGCGCGCCCCGACGTGCGCGAGCTGGCCGAGCGCGAGGGCCTCGAGGGCGTGCGCGCGGCGCTCGCGGAGCTCGTGGCCAAGGCGTCGGGGCACGACCCGGGTGCGGAGCCGGCTGCGGGCGAGGAGGCGTCGTGACGACCCTCCCGCGCCGCGCGGCCCTCGCCCCGATCCGCCTGTACCAGCGGATCTCGCCGGCGTTCGGGCGGCGCTGCAAGTACGAGCCGACGTGCTCGCGCTACGCCGCTCAGGCGATTCGGGAGTTCGGCATACTCCGAGGCCTCGTGCTCGCTGGCTGGCGCGTCCTGCGCTGCAATCCCTTCAGCCACGGTGGGTACGACCCCGTCTCCGCGCAGCGCCTCTTCGGCTCCCGCCCGACCCACTCCTGACACATGCCCGTCGTCTTCGCCGCCAACCCGCTTCAGCCGCTGATCGATGTCTTCGAGAGCGTCATGCACTTCTTCCACGCCGAGGTGGGCGTCGGCTGGGGGCTGTCGATCATCTGCATGACGATCGTGGTGCGCGCGGCGCTCATCCCGCTGACGCTGCGCCAGTTCCGCTCGATGCAGGGACTCCAGCGCCTTCAGCCGCAGATCAAGGAGCTCCAGGCGAAGTATAAGGACGACCGTCAGCGCCTCAACCAGGAGATGATGAAGTTCTACCAGGAGAACAAGGTCAACCCGTTCGGGTCGTGCCTCCCGCTCCTGCTGCAGCTGCCGGTCTTCTTCTCGCTGTTCTACATGCTGCGGAAGGACCTCAAGCACGACATCTGCCCCGGGATCACGAAGTACATCGCGACCCACGCGCACGCGACGCTGTCCAACACCGCCTGCGAGAAGGTCGACCCCGGGTCGGCGACCTTCCTCGGCATCCCTGACCTGACGGACCACGCGACGGGCAAGGTGCTCGTGATCCTGATCGTGCTCTACGTCGGCTCCCAGCTGGCCTCCAGCCTGCTGATGTCCGCGGCGACCGCGGACCGCAACCAGCGCATGATCATGCTGGCGCTGCCCTTCGTCTTCGTCCCCTTCGTCTCGAACTTCCCTGCCGGACTGCTCGTCTACTGGATCACGACGAACGTGTGGACGATCGGCCAGCAGTACCTCGTCAAGCGGACCGTCGGCCCGATCCGGCCGGCCGAGGTGGCTGCGGCCGGGGCAACGGCGGGCGGAGGTGGCGCGAAGGCCCCACCCGCCGGGGGCGACGAGAAGCCCAAGGGCCTGTTCGCATCGATGGCCGCGCGCGTGGCCGCGGCGCAGGAGCAGGGCAAGGGCTCCGACAAGGCGCCGGCCAAGGGCTCGGGCAATGGGAAGGCCGAGGGCCGACCGCGCGCCGAGGCGCGCTCGGCGCCGCCCCCGCAGTCGCCGCGCAAGAAGAAGAAGCGCTCGGGGCGCCGGCGCTGATGGCCGATCCCGCGCCGGCGGACGCCGTCCGCGACCTGCTCGAGACGCTCAACGGCGTGCTGGCGCTCGAGGCCGAGGTCGACGTGCGGGAGGAGGGCGACACCGTGACCGGCACGCTCGTCGGCGAGGAGCTGGGCCTGTTCATCGGGCGCCACGGCGAGACGATCGACGCCGTGCAGCACCTCGCGCAGCGCATCGCTTTCCGGGGGCGGCCGAGCGACATGCGGCTCGTCATCGACGCCGCTGGCTATCGCGACCGGCGCGCGAGCGCGCTGCACCGCCAGGCCGACGACGCGGCCGACGACGCGGTGCGCTTCGGGCGCGCCGTGTCGCTGGACGCCATGGTCGCCAGCGAGCGGCGCCTCGTCCACGAGCACCTGCGCGAGCGCGGCGACGTAGAGACGTACTCGGAGGGCGACGAGCCCGACCGCCACCTGGTCGTGGCCCCCGCCTCGGACGCCACGACCACCTGAGCGTTTCACGTTTTTCATGACGGTGAAACACTTTGTGGCGTGAGCAGCCTGCGCCCGTTCGACGAGGGCTTCTTCGTCGGCCTGATCATCGGCGAAGGCCATTTCGGCGGCGACGGCCGCCAGCCACACGTCACACTGCGCATGCACACGCGTCACGAGGCGCTTTTCCGCCGGCTGGTCGAGCTCTTCCCGCGGTCGCGGCTCTACGGCCCCTACCACCACGGGGGACGCTCGTACTTCCAGTGGATGGCCCGCGGGCCCGCGCTGGTCCACGACGTCCTGCCGGTGCTGGAGGCCCATGTCTCCCCGGAGCTCGACGCGCACGCGGCCGACCGCCTGGCCGCGATGCTCGACCGCTACGCCGACGTCATCGCCCGCGAGCGCGCGCGCGAGGGCTCAGGTGACGACGCGGTGGCCGGCGGCTGACAGGGCCGCGACCGCTCGCTCCACATGGGCGCCGCGGACGAGGATCACGTCCGTGTCGTGCGTGGCGACGGCGAAGATGGGGACGCCGGCCTCGGCCAGCGGACGCGCGAGGGACGAGAGGATGCCGGTCAGCTCGAGGTCGAGCGGCCCGGCCACGACGAGCCCGCGCCAGCCGCGATCCGCCGTGACGCCCGCGGGCACCTGGTCGACCGGGCAGACGACCGACAGCTCGTCCTCCAGCCGGGTGACCGACGCGAGCCCGTTGCCGGCCAGGGCCCAGGCCGGCACGGCGTCCGCCGCGTCGAGGCGGCAGATCGCGAGATCGCCTTGGAGCGGGCGCAGCGTGACGGCCACGCGTCGAGTATCGCGCGGCTGCGCGAGGATGCCCACCCGATGCAGCCCTGGCGCCCCGAGCTCGACCGCCTGGCCGAGCGC
>DAINCW010000142.1:0-2273 GCA_036732205.1 Solirubrobacteraceae bacterium
GCGCGCCGGGGCGAGCGACGACGACCTCGAGGAGATCGTGCGCGCCGCGGTCTGGCGCAAGGAGCTCAAGCACCACGTCAACGAGCCGGGCTTCATCCAGCCGGCCCGGACGATGAGCGCGATAGGCGGCTAGGCCGCCAGCCGCAGCGCGAGCCCGGCCCGGGCCAGCGTCGACGGATCGCACGGGGAAGTTCATCCGGGCGTAACGCCACCGCGAAAAGGTTGACTGGGAACCCAATGGCCCTTCTGACCCTGTTCGCCTTCCTCGCCGGCGCCGGCACCGCCGTCAGCCCGTGCGTGCTGCCCGTGCTGCCCGCGCTGCTCTCGGCCACGGTCGCGGGCGGCAAGCGGCGCCCGATCGGCGTGGTGGCCGGCCTGACGGTCACCTTCTCGCTGACGATCATCGGCATCGCAAAGGTCGTGAAGGGCGTCGGGCTGGGCGACGGGGCGACGCGCAACATCGCGATCGTCGTCGTCTTCGCCGCGGGCGTGGCGCTTCTGGTCCCGTGGATCGGCGACCGCCTCGAGGCGCCGCTGTCGCGCCTGTCGCGCTTCGGGCCCGCCCAGCGCGGGGACGGGCTGTGGTCGGGCCTGCTCGTCGGCGCTGCCCTGGGCTTCGTCTACGCGCCCTGCGCCGGGCCGATCCTGGCCGCCGTCGTCTCGGTGAGCGCAGCAACGGGCCAGACCGTTGTCATCGGGATCGCCTACGCCCTGGGCACCGCCGTGGTCCTGCTGCTCGTCGCGCTGCTCGGCCGGCGCCTGCTGGACCGCGTGCGCGGGCCCGGGCTTCAGCGGGCGCTGGGCGCGATCATGGTGCTCACCGCCGTCGCGCTCGTCACGCGCCTGGACGTCTCGCTGGAGACCGCGATCGCCCAGCACGCGCCGAACTTCAACCTGACCGCGGGCCTGGAGAAGTCGCACGCGGTGCGCTCACGTCTCGACGGCCTGCGGGCTCACAAGAGCCGGTTCGCGGCCGCCGCCCAGGCCCCGGCCCCCGGTCCGCGCTCGAAGCTCAAGGACTACGGGCCCGCGCCGGAGTTCGTCGGCAACCAGCAGTGGTTCAACACGCCCGGCAACAAACCACTGGCTCTCCAGGGCCTGCGCGGCCACGTCGTGCTCATCGACTTCTGGACCTACACGTGCATCAACTGCCTGCGCACGCTCCCCTACCTGGAGGCGTGGGACAAGCGCTACCGCAACGCCGGGCTGACGATCGTCGGCGTGCACTCCCCGGAGTTCTCCTTCGAGCACGACGCCGGCAACGTGCACGACGCCATCGGCCGGCTGGGCATCCACTATCCCGTCGCCCAGGACAACAACCTGAGCACGTGGAACGCGTGGGGCAACCAGTACTGGCCGGCCGAGTACCTGATCGACGCGAGCGGGCACGTGCGCCACGTCAACTTCGGCGAGGGCGGCTACGGCGACACCGAGCGCGCGATCCGCCAGCTGCTGGCCGAGGCCGGCCACGCGCCGCCCGGCGGCATGGCCAAGCCCCGGGGCGTCGTGACTCCCACTGGGGCGACGACGCCGGAGACGTACGTCGGCGCGCAGCGGGCGATGGGCTTCGCGGTCGCCCCGAAGATCGGCGTGCACTCCTATCGCCAGCCCGGGACGCTGCCGCTCAACGCGTTCGCCCTCGGGGGCACCTGGGAGGTCAGCCCGGAGCAAGCGCTGGCGCTGCCCGGCGCGCGCCTCGACGCCCAGGTCCACGCGAAGAACGTCTACCTCGTGGCCTCGGGCCACGGGACGGTGGCGGTGCTGGTCGACGGGCGCCCGGAGCGCACCGTGCGGGTGAACGCGCAGCGGCTCTACACGCTGGTCAGCAACCCGAGCGACCGCTCGCTGCGCCTGACGCTGCGGCCCAGCGCGGGCATCGCGCTGTTCTCGTTCACCTTCGGCTGAGCACCGCCTCGGCGGCGGCGAGGTCGCCGGGGGCGTTGACGTTGACGAAGCCGTCGGCCGCGAAGTCGAGGAAGGCCGGATCGAGCGCGAGCACGGTGTCAGTCGCGCGGCCCTCGGCCGGGAGTGCCACGCCCGGCTCGAAGCGCCCGACGAGCGGCTGGACCTCCCCGCCGGCGCGCGCGACGGTGAGGCCAGCGGCCGCGGCGAGCGCGCGCAGGACCGCGGGCGGTACGAGCGGCTGGTCGACGGGCAGCGTCACGACCGGCCCTCCCGCGCGCTCGAGCGCATGCACGATCCCGGCCAGCGGGTGGCGCGGCTCGTCGGGCTCGACCCAGACACCGGCGCCGGAGTCGGGCAAGGGCGTGTCG
>DAINCW010000142.1:2283-7061 GCA_036732205.1 Solirubrobacteraceae bacterium
GCGCCTACCGTCGCTCCGCCCCGTAGTCGCCGAACGGGCCGTCGCGATCGCTCACCGCGCGGCGGACGTCCTCCATCGCACGCTTGGTGAAGTCGACGCCCTCGGGCGTGTGGCGCGCGGCGCCGTCGAGCAGCGTGCCGATGAGCTGGGTGACGCCGAGTCCCATCTGCTCGAAGGCCTGGTTCACGAGCACCTTCATCATGTGCAGCTGGTTGGCGGGCAGCCGGGCAACCCGCTGGGCCAGCGCCATCCCGGCCTCCTCCAGCTCGGCCTCGGGCACGCACTCCGACGCCAGCCCCCACTCCACGGCGCGCCGCCCGTCGACGGGGTCGCCGGTCAGAAGCAGGCGCTTGGAGCGCCCCAGGCCGAGGCGGTACATCCACATCGCCGTCGTCGGCGAGCCCCAGACCCGCGCCGGCGGATAGCCGATCCGGCAGTCCTCGGCGCAGACGATGAGGTCCGAGCACAGGGCGAAGTCGGTGCCGCCGCCGACGCAGAACCCGTGGACCTGCGCGATCACGGGCTTGTGCGCGCTCCAGAGCGACTTGTAGGTCTCCACGAACCGCCCGATGCCGCGCAGGTCGGCCATCGGGTCCCAGGGCCTCTCGCCCTCGGCGCCCTCCATCCACTCCGCGCCCCAGCCGATGTCGTAGCCCGCGCAGAAGGCTCGCCCCGCGCCGCGCAGGCGCATGACGCGCACGTCGTCGTCGGCCAGCGCGCGGGCCAGCGCCTCGTCGAAGTCGTCGGCCAGCTCGTTGGTGATCGCGTTCAGCCGCTCGGGGCGGTTGAGCGTCAGCGTGGCGACGCGCTCGGCGATCTCGTAGCCCACGGTGCCTGGCATGGCGCCCATCGTATGCTGACCCCATGGACAAGGTGCGCCCCTGGCTGCGGTGCTACCGGTGCTGGTCCCAGGACCTCGAGGTCCAGGTCCACTACGAGGGCATCCACAAGATCGACGTCGAGACCGGCGAGCGAGCGGAGGCGGTCGACGAGCTCCAGGAGGCAGTCGTGCAATGCCTGGAGTGCATGCACGACCAGCCGCACCTGGGCTTCCGCGAAGGCCGCGTGGAGCCGATCGAGGACCGCTGGGAGCGGATGATCGCCGGAACCCCGTGGGTCGCATCCTGCACCGTCACGGTCGACGCCGACGAGGTCGAGACCTGCTCGGGGCCCGAGGCCGGCGACGCGCTGTCCTTCGCTTCGTTCGGCGACCACGGCACGCGCGAGTTCTTCACCCACGTGCGCTTCCACAAGCACGAGGACGACACCCGGATCACCGTTCACCTGCTCGTCGAGCTCTACGCCCGCTCGTCCGAGGAGGCCAGCGACGTCCTCGAGGACGCCGCGCGCGGTGCCCTGGCGATCACCTCGCTCGCCGAGGAGTCGCGCCCGCCGGCGGCGACCGGCGACGAGCGCCACTAGACGCCAGAGTGGGCTCGCCCTCAAGTTCCGGCCCATCCGGCCGATAAGAATATGTCGGCCACGAACGGCCGCTGACCAGGCATGGATCGCACCGTCGAGCAGACCACCGCTCCACCCCCACCGGAAGTCGCCCCGGCGTCAGAAGCACGCCCTGCCCTGTTCGCCGAGCGCCGGCACCGCGACGAGGATCCCGTCGAGGCCGCCCGCCGCGCCGCGCGAGCCCTCGCGAGCGCTGTGCTGACGGCACGTCATGTCGAGACGGCCGAGCACTCCGACGACGTGGTCGAGCTGTGCGGGGCGATTGCCGACGAAATGGGGCTCTGCGGCCCTGATCGCGAGCAGCTGCTCGCCGCCGCGCAGCTGCACGACGTGGGCAAGCTCGCGATCCCGCACGAGATCCTCGAGAAGCCCGGACCCCTCGACGACGGCGAGTGGGCGGTGATGCACCAGCACACCGTGATCGGCGAGCGGATCCTGAAGTCGGTGCCCGAGATGGCCGAGGTCGCGACGATCGTGCGCCACGCCCACGAGCGCTGGGCCGGCGACGGGTACCCCGATCGGCTCGCCGGGGACCGCATCCCGATGGCGAGTCGCATCATCCTGTGCGCCGACGCGTTCCACGCGATCCGGTCGGACCGGCCGTACCGCACAAGCCGCAGCTCCGCCGAGGCGGTGGCCGAGATCCGCGCGAACGCCGGCACGCAGTTCGACCCGCGGGTGGCCGAAGCGCTGCTCGCGGTGTCGGGCGACGTGCGGCGTGGACGGTCGATGCACCGGCGCCTGTCGCCGCGCGTCATGGCGCTGCTGCTGACGCTCGCCCTCGGCGGCACGGCGTTCGCCGCATTCCCGCCGCTCCGCCACGCCGTCGAGTCAGCCGTCGGCCTGCGCCATCACGCGCACACCTCCTCGCCCGCGCTGCCGCAGCCGGCAGCGGACGGCAGCCGCCTGGCGAGCTGCGCTGGGCTCGCGCTCGAGGGGCATCCGTGCTCCGCCCAGATCGCCGCGCTCGGTCCGATCGCCCTGCGGGTGGTTCCGACAGGCGCAATCCGCCGCGCGCACGCGGACTCCCGGAGCGTGACGCCGGCCAGTGCCGGCGCGTCCCGCTCGGGACGCTCGTCGGCACTCGCCCCGACCGTCGTGCTGCCGCCAACCTCATCGGTGATCGGCACAGCGAACGGGAACCCGGGCGCCACGGGCAACGGCGCGGGCGCCCTGGTGGCCGTGCCGACGCAACCGAGCGCCGCCGCCTCGCCGCCGACGTCTCCCACGCGTGCGGACTCGGGCGGGCAGCGCGGCAAGTCCACCGCTTCGGTGAGCGACTCGAACAGCGGCCAGAGCACATCGGCCGGCACCACCAAGTCGGCCGCCGGCACACAGGGATCGGGCAGCACCGGTTTGACCGACGGCCAGAGCTCAGGCGGCCCCGGTCAAGGCTTGAGCGGCGATACGGGTTCGGGCTCCAGCGGCGGCAGCGACCACGGCACCGGTGGTGGCCAGGGGAGCGGCGGCCAGGGCAACAGCGGTCAAGGTCAAGGCAACAGCGGCCAGGGCGACGGCAGCCCTGGTCAAGGACAGGGACAGGGCCAGGGCAACGGCGGCAACGCCAGTGAGGGGCAGCCCAGCGGCCAGGGGGGGCAGAGCGGTGATCAGGGCAACGCCGGCGGCGCGGGCCAGGGCGGGAGCGGCGACCAGGGCCAGAGCGGCGGCAACGCAGGCTACAGCGGTGGCAATGGCGGAGGAACCAGCGGTGCAGCTCATGGCGGACACGGCTGAGCGCACGGCTCGGCGCCTGCTGCTCTTGCAGGCGGGGCCCACCCCGGTCGCCTCGGGCGGCGCCGACACCGTCGCAGGCGCGCCGGCCAAGCCGACGCAGCGCCCCACGCCGGTCCAGGCCGGCCGCCAGGAGGTCGACGCGACCGTCGCGATCGTCTTCCTCATCGGGCCGGCGTAGGGCCTCCGGCGCGTCCTCGCGAGGCGCTCCAGAACCGCAACGACCCGCCGTAGCGGGCCGTTCAGTGCGGCCGGGGAGCAAACCCCGGGTGCGATTGCCAATCGTCGATCGAAGATAACACGCCGGCGAGCGCCCGCTGGCGCATCGCGCTCGGCGCCTAGCGCCAGCCCTTCTTCTTCGACTCGCGCCGGCGGCGCAGGAGGCGCAGGAGCCGTGAGAACAACATGCCCATGGGCTCAGTCTGACAGGCGCTGCTCGAGCGCCTCGAACTCGGCCTTCAGCGGCCCCGGCAGCCTGTCGCCGAAGCGCGCGAGGTGCTCCTTGACCTGCGGTATCTCGTCGCGCACCTTCTCGTCGTCGACGGAGAGCAGCTCGCGCAGAGCGCCGTCGTCGAGGTCGAGCCCCTCGACGTTGAGCGCGCCCTCCGCGGGCACCAGGCCGATCGGCGTCTCGACCGCCTCGACCTCGTCGTCGCAGCGGCGGAACACCCACTCGAGCACACGCGAGTTCTCGCCGAACCCGGGCCACAGGAACGACCCGTCGTCGCCCTTGCGGAACCAGTTGACGTAGAAGATCTTCGGGAGCTTGTCCGCGTCGCCGCGGCGGCCGATCTCCAGCCAGTGCTCGAAGTAGTCGGCCATGTTGTAGCCGCAGAACGGCAGCATCGCGAAGGGGTCGAAGCGCAGCTGGCCGACCGTGCCGGACGCGGCCGCCGTCTGCTCGGAGCTCATGGTCGCCCCGAGGAACACGCCGTGCTCCCAGTCGAACGCCTCGCGCACGAGCGGCACGACCGTGGCGCGGCGCCCGCCGAAGAGGAACGCGTCGATCGGGACGCCGGCGGGGTCCTCCCACTCCGGCGCGATCGACGGCGTCTGGCCGGCCGGGACCGTGAAGCGCGAGTTGGGATGCGCGGCCGGGGCCTCGGCGTCGGGCGTCCAGTCATTGCCGTGCCAGTCGATGGCGTGCGCGGGGGCCTGCGCCGTCATGCCCTCCCACCACACGTCGCCGTCGTCGGTCAACGCGCAGTTGGTGAAGACGGTGTTCTCGCGGATCGCGGCCATGGCGTTGGGGTTGGTCTCCTCCCCCGTGCCGGGCGCGACGCCGAAGAAGCCGTACTCGGGGTTGATCGCGTACAACCGGCCGTCGTCGCCGAACTTCATCCACGCGATGTCGTCGCCGACCGTCTCGACGGTCCAGCCCTCGAGCGACGGGATGAGCATCGCCAGGTTCGTCTTGCCGCACGCGCTCGGGAACGCCCCGGTGACGAACTTGACCTTCCCCTCGGGCGAGGTGAGCTTGAGGATCAGCATGTGCTCGGCCATCCAGCCCTCGTCGCGGGCCATGGCCGACGCGATGCGCAGCGCGAAGCACTTCTTGCCCAGCAGCGCGTTGCCGCCGTAGCCCG